>JAKFVU010000036.1 GCA_021732025.1 Candidatus Obscuribacterales bacterium
ATGCGTCCGGGCACTTCGGTTTCTGAGAGCATTTTTGCCGCAGTCAGGCCGCAGGCCATGTGACCATCGTGGCCGCAAGCGTGCATCACTCCTTGGTTTTTAGAGACATAGCCCGCTTTGTTATCTTCATCGATAGGCAGACCGTCCATATCGGCACGAATGGCAATAAGCGGACCTTGCTTTCCTAGATCGCCAATGACACCGGTTTTGCCAACGCCTTTTTTTGTTTTGTAGCCAAGAGATTCGAGGCGCTCGTTCATTAATTTGGCAGTTTCTAACTCATGAAAACTCAGCTCAGGATGTTCATGCAAATGCCGACGCATCTCAATTGTTTCGCGTTCGAGCCGCTTGGCATTGGTAAGAAAGTGTTTGTCGCTCTCTGCTTTTTCTGTAGTCGGCATGGTCTTTCCCTGTTCGTTTTTTTTACTGCATCATGGCGTTAAAGTCTTCGCTGCCTCGCGGCTTCGAAGACTTCGAACTTTACTACGATTGCGCTGACGCCGACAAGTGGCTAGTATTGGCCGCGGCCGCCAGAACTTGGACGAAAGTTTGCTAGCGATTCATCTACTGTGGTTTGAGTAATGCGCAGAAACATCTGAGTGAGAGCCTCAACTTGCTCGTCGGTGAATTTTGCATTGGTATCTTCCACAATGTTTTTGATAATTCTTGTGGCTTCAGATTTGAGCATGTTGCCTCCAATATGGTCTTGTAATCTAGCTTTGACGCTCTTGAGTTTAGCGCGTTTATTTGTAACTGGTTAGTAAGTGATGAGTCAGCAGCACCTAGATTTAGGCGAGAGCTAGCTGGTCAAGAAGGCTAGAGAGCTGCCTTACTGGCTGAGCAAAGGCATTTTTAACGCGCTTCCACATAACGGCAAAACCACTCTTGGCTTGTTGGTTCTTGCGGCAAGATGAGGCGCTCAACATTTTTTGATGCGTCTTTTTGTGAGCAATTTGCTCTTTTCTTTTAGAGTGAGTGATTTCAACCAAAGCACGCAGTTCAGTGGGTGAGCTAACTGGCAACATGCCAGTTTTAGGCGCTGGTAGTAGATTGCGCCGACGAGCGGGTGCGGGCATGATTGGCAAAGCTTGCAGCTTGGTTTGTGAGTTGCCTACAGTCAATACTAAGGGTGAAGAAATCGATGGTAATTTGTCGCTGGTGACGAAGCCTTCTTCGATACCGTTGTCTAGTGAGGCCAGCACGCGGGCTGTTCTCTTCAGGCGCACTACGCTGCTGTCAGCGTACATGTTGCGCAAGGCTTCATTTGAAGACATTGATCCTGAGCGGATGTCTAGCAATTGGCTAAAGGTTGGTTGATCGCTAGTTAGGGCTTGTTCACGGTGCAATCTGCTTGCGCAGATTTCGTCGAATTCTTGGCTCATCATCGCCGCACTTGGTAAGACTTGAAAGCTTTTGGCGGAAGTAGTTTCGGCAGCAGGGGCGCTAAAAGATGGCGAGCTCATTGAACAGTACCTCGACGATTTGGTGTGATGGTTATGGATGCCTTGCTGTTTATTGTTTTCCATAATGACAACGACGCCTAAACGTTGTCAGCACCTCTTGGCACCATGTTTAATGTGCGGAACTCTCTAAAAGTTCGCTTTTGCTCGTTTGTGGCATTAGGGTTCGTGCCAATTTACGGCTAGCCAAAAGGCAATTGCCATAAATGAGGTATAAGAGCTACAGGATTCTCGGTTTCACTAAAATTGACTAAACAAGGACAAGCAGTGAACAGCACTATTAAATCTCTTGTAGCCCTTGCCCTTACGGTGTCAGGCCTGCCCGCCTTGGGGGCTGACACTGTGGCGACCCCTACCAATAGTTTGGTCACTAGTACAGAGGTGTCCAAGCTGCCCATAGTGGCCGATGGAGTGAACAAGCCAGTAAGAGACAAATGGGCCTTGATTGTTGGCATTGGCGAGTTTAACAGCGATAAAATTCCTAAGCTTAAATATGCCACCAAAGATGCTCGTGACTTCTATAACTATTTGACTAAAGAAGCCAACTTTGCCCCTGATCACGTGCGTATATTGCTCGACGGTAAGGCCACTCAGCGTCGCATTATGTCTGAGTTAGGTAGTAAGTTTCTGGCACGATTGGCGCGTCCCGATGACATGATTGTGCTCTTTTTCTCTACTCATGGCAGCCCGTCGCAGATGGACCTTCGCGGCCGTAACTATATTGTTGCTGCTGATTCTGACCCTGAAGACCTCTTCGCCACTGGCATTGAAATGCAAAAAGTGCTTGAATCGATTCAAAGTCGGGTGCTCTCTGACCGCGTCTTGCTGGTGATGGATGCTTGTCATAGCGGCAGTGCCAGCGGTGAAGGTAAGGGCATTGCCCGTACAGGTAACTTTGATGCCGAGGTCCTGGCCGAAGGATCTGGACAAATGGTGATTTGTTCGAGTAAACCAGACGAACAATCGTGGGAATCAAAGCGTTATCAAAATGGTGTATTCACCAAAAATCTTCTAGACGGATTGCGCTCAGGTGGCTCATCGACACCTATATCAAAAGCCTTTGACAAAGCCCAATCGTCGATTCAAAATGAGGTAAAAGAAGACCATCCTGGTGCTCGGCAAACTCCGGTCATGCACAGCAAATGGTCTGGCAATGAGCTTCTTCTAGCAATTAGGCCGGCTGCACCAGAGAGAATTCCACCAACAGTATTTGAAGACTTAGATTTGGATAGCACCGATGTGGCTACAGGGGCCGCTGTTCCTGTTAAGAAGGCGAGCAAGCCTGTGCAAAATCCAGAATCTGCGCCCGAAGATTTTTCACCGGCTCGCTCTGGATCTCGCAGTAACACTGCGTCTTATGCCCCGCGCTACAGCGCTGATGGTGCCGCAAGTGAAGATAGTGATAAAAAACTCGTCTTGACCAAAATCTATTTTTCAAATGACCCCACACCAGAAAAGTCTTATCAGTATGCTTGTGAGGCCTCAGGTGCTAACTTCAATAACACCGACCTCTATTACCGAAAAGCAGCACTGCTGATTCAGATGGGCAAGTTTGGCAAAGCTATGCAACAGCTCACTGATGTTTTAGTGGACGATCCAAATAACGAGCACTATCGCTTGGCGCGCGCATTTTGCTATGCCAAACAAGGCATGAGAGCTCTGGCTGCTGAAGATATACGCACAGCTCAGTTTAAGAATCCCAAACTGCCAACCAAAATTGAATTCGGCGACTAGCCCTTGGCATTTGGCCAGCCAAAGCCTGAATTGCCAGTTCTCTAATTTATTGGCTATCCCCCGGTTGGGGTCATATCCCTGCGCTAGGGAAAACCCCAGTTTATGAGTCGTCTATTAAGCGCAAAACAGCCATTTGCTGTAGATGCCATAGCTTGCTGGGTTGTTTCTGGCCTCTCACTACGGTTATGTTCTGTGCTGTATTTATCTATCTCTCCTTCCAAATAACCTTTAGGCTCTTCCACAAAACCCTTATCTGACGCTCTTTTTCTAGCCCTTTCTTAAGACAGCAGTCTTGAGGGCTAGCAGCGTCTTTGCTAACTTAACTCTGGAGCAAACCATGAATCATGACCACATGAATCACCTGGAGCACATGCAGCATATGAGCGGGCATGGCTCTACGTTTCCTTTTCTCTCGCTACTGGCTGGATTTTTCCTGCTGGGAGCGCTGTTCTACTGTTTCCGCCTGTTCAGTCCCAAGTATCTGACCAAGGTCAATGGCTATCTGGACCGTGAAAACGAAGTCTGGCATGGAGCTTGCATGGTTGGAATGGTGAGTTGCTTGGCGCCGACATGGTTTGGCATCGCAGACCTGTTCTGGCAAGTCACCTTCGCTGTTGGCACTGTCTGGTATCTTGTGCGCGCTTTCACCTACGGTCGTACTCTGCCCTTCAACAAGCAGTGGTATGACTTTGCCCATGCCGCCATGATGTTTGGTATGTGGTGGATGTTTGCGGCACCGCTGAGCGGCATCGTTGTCACGGTTGTCTCCACTGCATATTGGGCTTGGTTTGGCTCGTACTACGCCATGCGCCTCTACAATGACTTCAAGAAGCCACATTGGCTCTCTTTTGGTCAGGACATTGCTCACTTTGGCATGGCTGTGGTTATGGCTTTGATGATGGTGTTTCCCACCACCTTCATGGGTCATCAGCACAATATGCCCAGTCACGACATGCCCGGCCACAGTGCCCCAGGTCACGACATGCCAGGCCACGATATGCCCGGTCACGATATGTCTGGCCACGATATGACGGACCCCTCAATTTGTCGCAGTCCGGTAACACCTGCTGATTCTGCCGCTTCTTCGCCGAAGTCAGAATCTGTCCCCAAATAATTCCTTCTGTGAGGGCTGAAATGTTCACTTCGTGTGACTTTCAGCCCTCACTTCTTTTTTTACCAGATCTATTCATTCATATAGTACACAGTTGCCACCATAAACGGAGAAAGGCTAAACGTGGTCTTAACGTTAGCATCTGTAATCTGGCTCTCATCGAACTTCTTACTACTCTCATTCTTACTACTTCTATTCTTACTTTCTACGAGGTGTTGACCGTGCCTGACATAGCAACAGATAAAGACGTGTGCAAAGATACCGGACGATTTGAAGTGCCAAAAGAGGAACACTCAAATTGGCTAACTCAAGCCGTGAGCGACGCCTACGATTATTTTGTACCGCCAGAAAATACTAGACCTTACGATATAGGTGGATTGTGGGAAATACAAGATGATCTCAAAGCTCATTGCGGTAAGCCTATTGAATTAACTCCTGAGCAATCTGAAGCTGCTGCCCGTATGGCCGAACATATTAGTTTTACTGGAAAATTTGGCACCGCCAGTGATGCCGACCAAGCGGCAATGGAAGCGGCCTTAAAATCTGGGCATATGGAAGACTTCGTACGTGATGTAAACACCTATCTAGCTCGCTGGGGTTCAGACTTTAGGTTAGACAACACCGACTTTACCGAGCGCATGACTTATGCCGGTGACGAAAACCTGGCTACTGGTAGCTTGCCGATAGAGAAAAACAACCCTCGCAGTAGTTTGACTATCACTGATACAGCCTTAGGGGGCGTAAGCGACAGCCAGGTCGTTGCCTCCGATCCTTCCGTGGCCGGATATCTCGAGCCTGTTCCGAGCAAGCGTCATTAATAGAGAGAAGAAACTGCAACTTACTGTCAGTAAGAACTTGCTGTAATTCTATCTTCTTCGGCTTCCTGACTCATTCCAAGCTCCTGAAAAATCGTAGCCCGCTGCTCGTAAGCAATAGCTTCTTTATCATGTATTTTCACATGTTCGTTAGCCATTTCTAGTGCTAGTGGCCAGTCTCGGTTGTACACAGCTGTGTCAGCGAGGGTGTTCCAAAGATAGCCGTCAGTGCCATAGCGTTTCTTGTATTTCTTTGTTAGAGTCTGAAACTCTCGGTCTCTCTCTGGTAGCCGTCCTAGAACTCCCAATCTCCTGATCTTCCAACGACTGTCTCGGCGGTTGAAACGGATCACTTTGTTTGCCATTTTCACTGCAATGGCATAAGAGCCCACAGACTTTGCCCGTTCAAAGTGGCGTTTGGCAGCTTCTGTGTTAAACGGAGAGATTGTTGTGGTTAGTTCAACCTGGCTTTTTAGTAACCGTTCGTATTCGTGCGAACTCATGTTTTTGTTATAGCCAGGGTAAATTCCCTGTGCCCAGAGATAGTCGACTCCGTATGTCAGGCAATTCCAGCCAGCTAGCAAGATTGCTAGCAACGGAGCCATCAGCGCGGTTCTGCGAATATTCTTTTGCGTGCGCTCAGAGAAAACGTCTGAAGAGCTCGGGCGTTTGTGACAGATGGCATAGATTGTTGCCGCTACGCTTAAGGCGGCGAACAGACAGATGCCTACAATAGAGGCTTTGTACATGTAGCCACTGGTATAAGCTATAACGCCGCAAGCGGCCGCTCCTAAAGCGAAATAGGCAAGGTTGAATATTTGCTGCCCGCTGCCATCCCACCACTTGCGAAAGCGGTTGTCGTCTGCAAAGTTGCCGGGCCCATCAAAGTCGTAGACTGAGGTCCAGATATGCTCTGTATGGTTTTTACTCGACTCAATATCTTTTGCTTGGCTTTCAAGTCTGCTGCCAGCTTGATTTTCAGTGCATAGGCTGGCGGTGGCTAGACCGTCACTGGTTTCACAGTCATTGGTCTTACAGTCACTGGTTTTACAGTCAGTAGTTTGACTGTCCGTGGGTCTACTGTCACAGGTCTGACCGGTTGCTGTAGACACGAGGCTGTCTGTTGCTTGCTCAAAGGGCACTTCAACAAGCTCTGGATTGACAGTCTTAAGAGCTTCCATAGGGGTTTTGTAGATTTTGTCCGCCATCAGTAATTGATCTCCCTGTCAGCGGCGAAGGCAAGACTGAGTCAAAGCTCCCTATCGACATCTTACCCGCAGATCGCCTGAGAAGCGACATTAAAGGTAAATGCAGGGCAATTGCGCCGGCACTAGATTTCTCATTTTTTTTGTAAGCCAGTAATCATTATTATTATTCAAATCACGTGTTGTTTAGTGCGTTTTCGTGGTCAGTAGTCGAGAAAGCAATTAGCAAGCTTTCTATGGCTGAATAGAAATAGGCATCCCGCGAGAACAGCATGAGCGCACTATCCGACAATGAAATTCGCGAGCGACTAATTTCATATACCTGTCAGCGCAATTGCTGCGGAGTAGCTGAACAGTCAGGCATTTGCTGCACCTTGGGTGATAAAGACTGGATTTTAGGACCGATTGAAGACCATGCTGAGGTTTTGAAACGGTTAGAAGATCGCTTAGGCAGGCCGGTTCCTTTCGTTGAAGTTTTCATCGACTATGAAGAGGGTCGAGCATTATTTCCTGACAAAAGTAGTTGGCAGAACCCGGCACACTATCCAGCCATGCGCGTTGTTCCTGATGCTATCAGTCGCTATTCATGCGCATTCCTTAAGGGTGGCAAGTGCTCCATTCATGAGATCAAACCGACTATCTGCGCCAGTTTTCTTTGTGAATACCTACAGAAAGTTGTTCGCTCAGTAGTCGGTAGTTAGTTTCCGGCACAATAAAATACTGCATACAAAACAACTTACTGGCCTGCTCTCATGTCTAGTTCAACAACAACGGGCAGGTGATCGCTGCCGACTTCTGTGCCTGTGTAGCGCCTAACTGTCTTGATGTCTTTGCTCACCAAACAGTGGTCAATCGGCAACATTGCAATCTTGTGAAAGGTGCTCCAGCTTGGTTGCGGGCCAAAGCCTTGCTCAGTATCAACGAGTTTACTGTCAGTAAGTAGCTTAGTGAAGTAACTCGACCAAGGTGTGCAATTTAAGTCTCCAGCTAGTACAACAGGTCCGCCACTACTGGCTTCAATAGCCTCTTTGGCATAAATAGTGAATTCGTCATTTCTCAATGGCCATTCTTTCATTGGAATAAAAGGGTGAGCCATGATCATAGTGAAGTGTCCACTAGCCAGCTTGATTTTAACTATTGCCCTCGGTCGTTTCAGTCGGCTAAAGAATCTAATTTCTTTGCTCTCTAAAGGGATGCGGCTGAAGATGGCAATACCACCGCCGGTAGTGTCGGCAACGGTGTAGGGGTAATTTGCTAACCCGGCCTTTAAGGCAGTAAGCCAAATGGGAGTTACTTCTGAGAAGCCGATGACGTCAGGGTTAGTTTCAATGATCTGTTGTACCACCGCGAAATATTTTTTATTTTTCCCACCCCAAAGATTGAACTGCATGATCTTGATGTGGTGCACGTCGTCAGCTTTTGCGGACAATCTGTTCATTGGTGGGGCCGGAAGATAAAGCATGGCTATTGCTGCAAAGTTTGACAGAAAGGCACTGGCTGCCAGCGTTATCGCCAGTACGTTTTTCAAAGGAAGTGTGGCTAGCAAAAGTATTAAACCGACAGCGGCAAATATTAGTCGTAGGTGGCAAATTAATTCGAGCGCTTGGCTGAGCGAGCTGAAATATGCTGCCACAGAGACTATGAGCAGGGCAATTGAAAGAGTGTTGACTAGAAACAATAGGACGTTTTTCAAATGACGTTCTCGGTATGGTTAGTGGCGTATTGTGGCATATTGCAGAAGCCATGACCAAATCGAGTAGAGACAATCTAAACCTAAACATCAGACTGCTCAATTCAGCAGACTTTTCTATGTTTTGGCCTGTCAGATTGTTGGCATTGCAAGAGAGTCCCCATGCTTTTGGCGCTTCTTATGAAGAAAGTTTGGCTATGAGTGAACAAGAGGCAGTTTCTCGGTTGAGCCCAAAAGACGGCGGATTTATTTTGGGTGCATTCGCTGATCAATTGGTTGGTATAGCTGGCCTGGCTCGCCAGCCTGGTATAAAAGTGCGACACAAGGCCACTATTTGGGGCGTTTACGTTGTCCCGACAGCGCGGGGCAGAGGTATTGCGAGATTGCTGTTTGAAGACTTGCTGGCACGGTGTCAGGCCGTTGAAGGGTTGGAAGAAGTAGTGCTCAGCGTTGTCACCACAAACCAAGCTGCTAAGGAGTTGTATCTATCACTTGGTTTTGAGGTTTATGGTTTAGAGAAACGCGCCCTTAAGGTTGATAATGAGTATTTCGATGAAGAGCTGATGACTCGTGCAATAACCTGATGAATACAAGTTTTGCTGTATAACTATATGCTCTAATAGCTAAGTGATTTTAAAAATAGTCTTTGAGCCACCGGGGGCAAGCACAATTGCTTGCCCCTCTGTTTCGCGTGAATAGAAGCGTCAGCTCTTGTTTGCGCTTTGACTCGGCAAGAGCCAATGACTAACGCTCGCTGCTGCCAGGCTTACAACCATAGCCCAGATGCCGTTGCCTACAACAAACCAGCCGTCATAGTGAGTGACCGCTGCACTCGAATATGAGTTGCTATGCGCTTCCAGCAACATCAAGATCGCCGATGCATCGATGGCCAATCCCACAGGAATGACAATCGAAACAAACCAGCGTGTGGCAAGGGCTTCTCTCTGCAAGATGAACCAGGGTGCCACGCTGAGCAGCGATAGCATGAGTGAGAGCGGCAGGAGGCCGAGCAAGTTGGCTGCTGTCGGCAGATTGCCGAAGCATATTGCCAGGGCCGAAATCACCACCAGAGGGGCAGCTATGCCGGCGAGAGTGGCAGCGAAGAATCGCTTTGCTGGTGTGTGTATGCTGTTACGAGGAGCAGACATTTTGGTTTTCCTTTGAGGTTAGGCCAGCCAAATCACCATTGCAGCCAGAGCCGCATGCATGGCGAAGATTAGGCTGCAGATCAGCCGCGTTTTGCCGTCTTTGGCGTAGCGCGAACCGAAGGTGCCGATGAGAGAACCTTGCGACAGGATCATTCCCGCCGCAAAGTATTTGATGACCATCGCAGCCTGGGTAGAGGCTTCTGCCAAAGGGACATCGCGAAGGTCGGCAATAAACTGTGAGAGCATTTTTCGAACTTTCTTCTGATTCTTAGTGTTCGTAAAGAATGGCTGAGGCAGCAGCTAACTATAGTAAATGGTAGTCAAGCGGTAAAACAAAATGAGAGAGGTTAGTGTCTTAGACACGCCTCTCCCATTCTGCCGTTACGACCGATTGGTCAAGATTTAGTCTTCTTCGCGCGGGAAGAGCGTGACGATGGTGGGGACGCCCATGTACTCGGAGGGAATCTTGCCCATGTTGGCCGCGAACAGTTCGGGGTCGACATGGTACTGGATGAAGCCGCGGCTCAGCCAGGCGTCGAGCACGTGTGAGCCCGGTTTGACGAATTCAGCCTGGAAAGCCTTGAGGGCGGCTTCTTCGTCGACGGGAGTGGGGGCGGGCGCTTGGGAGGGGGTCGAGGTGTTCACTGAAAGTGCTCCTGTATCGGTAGAACCGACACGGTTAGGAGAGTTTTTTGACCGGACAAGGCTCTTTTTGAAAAGAGCCAACTAGCCGGGGGAAGAGGGACGATTGGAATGGACAGTGAGAAGGGAGAGCTTCACTGACTTGACTGGCCAGTTGATTGCTCTCCCTTCAACGCATCGGTAGCGTAGTTCTGTTTCTTTGGTCGCTAAGGCCTTGTTCAGGCCCTAGAGCAGTTCTGTTGGGTAGCCTTGAGCCGACGGTCACAACAGGCTATCTGCCGTCGACAGGCAGATGCGTTGTCGCACATGCCTGAGTGACGATAGCCTCGCGCACGACTTCGGTGACATTGTCTGAGGTCATGGGCGTGATGTCGTTGATGTAAATCGGCTTGCCGACGGTGATGGTGACACCACCGCGCCATTTGAAACCCATGGCTCCGTAAGAGCCACCAGCGGTAGCTTCGTCACGCTTGCCGAAGCAAAGGTGAATGGGGACGATGCCGACCTTTTCTTTCTTCTCAAGCCGCTCGTAAGCGCCAATGGCGATCAGAGCTGAGCCTTTCTTGAAGGGAAGATAGGTGCCGGAGTTGGAGATTTTTCCTTCCGGAAAAACGACCAACGTATCGCCGCCAACCAGCACTTTGATTGCCGGTTCGATGACGGTTTTACCTTTGGTGCGGTCGACTGCGAAGCAGCCAAACGCGCCCATAACTATTGCTTTCAATCCCCAGAGGCCGCGCATTTCTTCTTGCGCTGTCATATACCTAGGCATACGACGCATGATGGAATAGACAACTGGTGCGTCGAACATCGAACTGTGGTTGGGGCAGAAAATGAGACGCCCGGGGGCGACCAGATTCTCCTTGCCGACAATGCGAATGCGTCCGACCTGGATGTAGACCCAGAGGCGCGCCAGATATTTACCAACAAGCTGGAGGGGACGGAACGACTTCGGAATGAACCCGCTTGTAAGACACAGGTCCACATACTCGCGGAATTTCTTTCTCCAAGTGGCGACGAATTCCTTGACGAGATGTGAACCCCTATTGAATGGGGTTTTCACGATAAGTCTCCTTTACTCACGTTGGTGAGTAAGTTTTTGTTTTTGATGGAAGTAGAGAAAGATGGAAGCTGGAATTTTCTAGAACCTGCCTACCGACCTGAACACACAACACTTCTCGCTCCGCTAGGGAATGGTCGAAAAGTTGCCGTGACAATCTGTGCGCCTTGAGGAGGTGCGGAGAAGGTCACAAGAAGTGCAAGGGGGCTTGAGGGGGTGGAGGTTCGTTCCAGAATAGGTTTGATTGAGATGCGCTGACAAACTAACCGAAGCTTGTACTGGCTATCAATGCTTCTATCTGGTGTTCTACTTAACCTTATGACTAGAGATATAGAAAATCTTGAAAGTAGCGTCTGATCTGAAATCATAGCTAATGGCGTAGCTCTGCGAGGGTACCCCGAAAATGCTTTATGAGTAACCTCTTAATCGCAAGTGGTTACCGATTGACGAGGCGCGCGAGGTGTTTGCAGATCACTCGCTGGTTAAAGCCTGACGAGTGCTGATTTTATTAGGTTTTCAAGAAGATAAAGGATAGGTTAAGGTTATCACTTATACACTTCAACAAAACCGGATAAATCAAAGACCTAGACCACTAACCAGCTCAGCAACCAACCCATTCCAGAAGCTCTCATCAAGCTTTTCGAAGTAGACCGCTGGTGTTAACCTCTTTTTCTGAGGTGCTGTGCGAGTTAACCTAGTGTCTCAACCAAAGTAGAAAGGAGCCATTATGAGAATCTTGCTTAAGTGCCTCTGGCGGCTCGTTTTTTCGTGGCGCATGCCCGAACGACAAGCACCACGATTTACTTCTAAAACAACCACTACAAGCAAACCGTCCGCAGCGCATAACAACGCTCACCATGACGCCACTCCTAACTTCGAAGTTGAACGCAAGTTCCGTCTTCAAGATAGTGAGCTTGGTGCCTTCAACGAACGACTCGTGCAAATGGGTTTTTCGCAAGGGCGTTTGATTGCTATGACCGACCAGTTTTTACCTGTCAAAGTCAAAGGCGAGATGCTCCGTATTCGCGATGAAGTCGTGGGTACTGAGAGCTGGACGCTTCTGACAATCAAAGAGTGGGTGAACATTGCCGGTGGCCGTGAGCGTCGTGAGACAGAGGGGAAACTTTCTGCCTTCACTCGGCGTTTTCTGCTCGCATTCGGTGGTCTGCTCAACGGCGGCAAGCTCATGTCATTTTCCAAGCAGCGTCTGGAGCATCACAATGCTTCTATGCCTGGGGTAGTGATTACGCTGGACGACGTTTCTGGCCTGGGTAAGCACTCGGGTCGCTATGCCGAAATTGAGGTCCTCGTTCCTCAAGACGGCGATGTAGAGTCAGCTCGTGCACAGATAGCGCAGCTTGCTCGTACTGTGTTTGACGAGGAACGTGCACCTGTCGAAATGTCGTACCAACTGATGTTGGAAGACTCTCTTCGTTAGGCGTTGATGTAATTAGGTTTGGTTTAGTTAAACCCGACCGCAAGGGGAAGGCATGTCTGCTTTCCCCTCATTTTTCTATAACCGCTCCGGCTGATGCCTGCGTAAGTGGCTTCGAGGTCTTTGACTCGAGGCTCTTTGCGCTTGCGTTCAGTTTGGACTCAAAACGGGATTCGGCCTCACGGCCGTGCCCACAAAGGAGACTTGTTATGACTACGCAAATGAAACCAGCTACCAAAACCAGCAAAGGCCGCAGGCTTGACCTGAGCAGCCCAACCCGTTCCGAAATCGACATGACCGACTTCCTCGGTCAGCGTCTGATCGGACAGAGCGACGCCATTTCGGCGGCCGTTCGCATCAAGTCACGCGCTTTGAGCCCTCTTCGCGATGGCAACAAGTGCGCCGGCTTTTACTACTTCATCGGTGAACCCGGTGTCGGCAAGACCGAGCTGATGAAGCTCTTGGCTCTCTACGTTCACGGCAACCCGAACGCCTACGTCAAGCTCGACGGCGGCTCGCTGGCTGAAAAGCACCAGGCAGCTCGCCTGATTGGTGCTCCGACCGGCTACAAGGGCTACCAGGAACCGGAAGACCAGGAGAAGGACAAGGCCGCCTTCGATAAGAAGCTGGAAGAGCTTCAGAAGGTCGACCCCGAGAAGGCCGCCAAGACTTTCCGCCGCGATCCTCGCAAGCTGCTTTCCCGGGTCAACCTGGAAGCCTCGCGTCGTGGTTCGAAAGTGCCGGTGATCTTCCTCTTCATCGACGAGGCCGACAAGCTGCACCAGTCCATCGACGACCTGCTGCTCAACGCCATCGAAGACGGCATCCTCAACCTGGCCGACAACGAAGAAGTGCAGTTCACCGACGTTGTCATCGTCATGGCCGGCAACACCGGTTCTGCCGATGTGGTCGACCGCAAGGAAAAGATCGGCTTCGTTCGTGAAACGGTCGTTCAGAAGCAGGATGCCTCGAAAGAGATCATTCTGTCGGCGATGAAGACCCGTCACCGTCCGGAGTTCCTCGATCGTCTCGACGAGGTGATTTTCTTCCGCGCCTTGGGCAAGGAAGACCTGCGTTCGATCACTACTCTTCGCCTCAATGAAGTGGTCAACCGCTTCTTGAGCGTGATGGAGCGCGGTAAGGCTTTCACCGTTTCGGTGGAAGATTCTGCTCGCGACTTCATTCTCGATGAAGCGATGAAGGGCACGGGCAACGCTCGTAAGATCAAGCGTACGGTGAAGAAGTACTTCACTGACTCGCTGGATCGCCTGTGCACCAAGATCGCTGAAGGCGAAGATGGCTTCGAAGACGTTCGCGCTGGCGACCTGGTCAAGGTCACGCATTCGAACGGCGGCGTGGCACTCGACTTCGACGTGTTCGACGACGAAGGCGACCTCTCGGCCGCCGACTCGTTCACCACTCACAAGCCTGACTCCACGGTGGCACAGCGCCATCTGGGAGAAGTTCGTCAAATCGAAGCCGCTGCAAAGCGTGCCAAGACGGCGAGCAAGAAGGTTTACTCGGTAGTCATCGAAGCCGAAAATGCGGCTCAGATGGGTGTCGAGCGTAGTGATGCCGTGCTGGTTCTGACTCAGCATCTGGGTCTGGAACTGGTGTTCGTGGGATGCGCATTCAGGGCCCCCTGGAAGTTGGAGTTGCGCGTTGAAGCAACTGACGAACAGCTCGTTTTCATCAAGGATCGCTTCAAGACGAACGGCGTTGTTGCCCTCGTTGCGGATGCCGAGTAATTGGCGGAGACTGAGTCTGCGTGAATGAGCCTTGGGTTAGTGGTGTGGAACAGAGCAATCTGTTTTACACCGCTGCCCTCGGCTCATTCTTTTTGGTTTGAATTATTGTCTTCTATAGTAGAATAGCGTATCTTTGAATCAGTGGCTCGCGCGCTTGTGAGAACCTTGAACCGGCCATAAAGTGGCCACTTGGCTTTGTTATAACAAAAAGTAATGAAGAACTGTTGCGTGTACCGGGCTGGATGTATAGGTTCATTATCATCACCCCCAAATTTGCAAAATAGACTCTAAACGCCAATATCTGCTATCTGGTCAGAACATCTTGAACTTTCATTTGCTGCCTCCGCAGTACGTGGTTTACCTGATTTTTGACGCAGCGCAGACGGGGATTAACGAACTAAAAAATTCAATGGAGACTCCCTATGTTTGCCAAAGTAAAACTCATTGCCAGTGCGCTCCGTCGCCGGCTTTTTCTTGTAAATCGTGGAGACAGCAATCAATTGCCTCTCGATCCCAATTGCTTGCCCTTCGCCTCTCTCACGCGGCAAGAGCAATTTGTGGTTACGCAGTATTTGATTAGCGTCTCCGAGCTGGTTGGCTTGCTGAACTGCATGCAGTCGCGTGGCCGAGCGGTAGATCACAATCTGGTGCTGGCAAATTTTGCCAAAGGTGAGGCCGAATATGTTGCAGCTGGTTTCATGCCGTTCATGCCTGGTGCCCTCAAGGCCTCCGGTCTGACTTCGCTTGAGCCTCATGCCATTGACCGCAGCCTTTTAGTTCGTCGCAGCACCGGCGAGAACCATGCTTGCTTTGCCGCAGTGATGCGCCAACAGGTGGAACGTTTGCTGCGTAGCGGCAAAGTGATCAAGCTTGATTCGCAGGCCGCAGAGCAGCGTCTGAAAGAATTGTGTGAGGCTTCACGCCCGGACAATTCACAGCTGTAGTCAAACCAGCAGTGATCGCATGTGAGTACTAAGGTGCGAGGAAGAGAGAGGTCTATGGCCACTTTCTTCCTCGCCGCCTCTCATCGTAAAAAAAATAGTTCATTTCACTATATAAAGTCGTATTTTGGTTTGATCTTTTGTAGCTGACTTAACTCTTCGTAAAGTGGCTGTTACATTCACTTTCAGGTTACAGAACATTGCCAAATGTAAGTAAATATCAATTGAAAAGGGCTTGCCTAGCGCTGCTTTCTAATTATTTTGTTGAGATCTTTCAGAGTGTTAACTGAAATGACCCACCCAGTTTGCTTTTGCGCCTCTGGATGTTCAAGGGTAATGGTGCAATTCAACTTTTCCTTTCTCAGGCATCCAACGACTCTTACTCAACCAAACCCAAACCGTTATTCGCTACAAGCCCCTGACCAGAAGCACGCAAGTGCCTCAGGTAAGTGACGTTGGAAGAGTTGAATTGAACTAAACGCAATGTTCTACGAGCAGTGGCAAACAAGCATTGCTCTATGAGCATTGCCTTAAGCCCTGTTTCACAAGCACTGCACAAACAATCGAAAGAGGAAATATGCACAGCGCCAACACTTTGACCCTCGTCCTCTCCAGCTATGCTGCAGCATGCCAGAGAACTGACGCCAATTTCACCGCCACCCGCAATCGCATTGAAGCGCCCCTCATCGCCGCTCGTGAAGCCCTGAGACACGCTAAGGCGACAACCCTGCAAGAACTCGTTATCACCTGCGAGCGTGCCTACCAGGCGGCGCAGAAGCTCTACGAGAATGAGTATCGTCTGGCAGGAAGCAACCATGGCCAGGCCATCACCCGCGCACTCGCAGCACTTGATCAACGCAAGTTGGTTATTGCTTCCGAGCGTGCTGCCAGACTTTCCCAAGCACAGACCCGCTACGAGCAGGTTTGTGCTGAAGCCGGTTCGCCCGATCACATTTCGTGCTTGCCGGCTTTTGATGCTCTCAAGCTTGAAGAGGTCGAAGCCGATGAAGCTCGCGACGAACAGTTGCGAGACAGTCACGATATCTATTTGAGCGACAAGCGCGAACAAGACATCATCTATGCCGACCGTCTGGTTGCCATCGAGCGCCAAAAGCGCGAGAGCATCGACCAGGCCAAGCAAGTGTTCGACCTCGCCGTCAGTCAGTTGATTCCTCCTCTTGAAGCTGCTCTCGGCTCTGCTCAGGCCGCTTTCAACGAAGAACTCTACACCGTCACCAGCCTCTACAACCAGACGCGCAAGCAGCGCCTCGGTATTTATGAGGGCTTCCAGAATGGCAACAGCACGCAGTCGCAAGCAATTCGCTGGCTTGACCAGATAAATTGATCTACTACAGCTGGCGCTGAAAGTGACAACTGATGTGACTTGGTAGATAAGTATTTTTGTTATGTTAGCGGCGGCATACTCGTTGAGTGTGTCGCCGCTTTTTTTTTGCAGGTCTTGCTCAAATTCATTTTTTTATTTTTCTACTACATTCTATAATATGTAATTAATTAGTAGATATTTCTTTTTCCTTAACAATCTATTGAACTATTTTTTTGTTCGAGCATAATGGGTTGATGAACAAGAATTGCTACATGCTTCCCACCCAACAGATTGTCGCCGAAGGCGCCAAGAAGAGGAGCACGTCGCAGAGTATGCACTGAAAGAATCTAGAATTCACATTTCGCATTCAGTTCAGCTTATTCGACGGCTCCCAGTAAAAAGGGAGCCTTTTTTTTGCTGAATTTTGTTCTAACGACGCTGACCCTTGTACACCCATGGAGAGAGAAAGTGCACTAATGAAGCCCTTAAAGAACGCTGTAGAAACTGACAATTTGAGAAAGGTATTCGAAATCAAACAAGGCCTCTTGCGCAGAAATGCCAAGACAGTTGTGGCAGTTGAAGGAATTTCGCTTACCGTTCCAGCGGGTCAGTCAGTGGCGTTTATCGGGCCAAACGGAGCTGGTAAGTCGACCACAATCAAGATGCTCACTGGCATTCTTAAACCAAGCTCTGGCACTGCATCGGTGTTGGGTTTAGATCCCTGGAAGCAGCGTTCTAAACTAGTACACCAAATTGGTGCTGTATTTGGGCAACGCTCGCAGCTATGGCTCCATTTGCCGCCATCAGACAGCTTTGACCTGTTGGCCGAAATCTATGGCATTCCCAAAAATGACTATAGAAAAAGAAAGGCACTGCTAGTAGAGCGTTTTGACCTTGGTCGCTTCCTCTCAACTCCCGTACGTAAACTCTCCCTGGGTGAGCGTATGCGCGCTGAAATAGCAGCCAGTCTATTGCACAGACCCCAGTTGCTTCTTTTAGATGAACCGACTATTGGTGTTGATGTTATCGCTCGGCAAAATCTGCGAGATCTTGTCTGTGAGTGGAATAGAGAAGAAGGCGTAACAGTCTTTCTCACTAGCCACGACACTGGTGACATCGAATCAGTAGCCGATAGAGTTATTGTCATCAACCATGGTCGAGTAGTTTTAGACGACTCTCTATCTGGTGTTAGCGCCAATACTTTGATCGAAGGAAAGCCAGCTGGGCTGGAAGAAATAATCGCTCATTTGTTCAACAGTGCAGCTAGTTTGACGATGCAAAATTGTATTTCGCCGAGTTAGTGTCAGCAGTAGGAAATTGCAATAATGAAAAATTCAATACGCCAAAGCTGGGCCGTTGCAAAAGTAGCGGCCCGGTCCAACCTGGCTTATATAGGCGAAGTTGCCAGTCGAACTTTCTTCTTGGCTGTCATTCTCTTCATCTTTTTGAAGCTTTGGCAAGCTACCTATCGCGAGTCCGCTAGTGCCGTCCTTGGTGGCTTGTCGCTGAGTCAGATGCTCTGGTATCTGACGGTGACTGAAGCTATCTACATGTCGGCACCACGATTGGCTCAGCAAATAGATGAAGACGTGCGCTCGGGCGCACTGGCAGTACGTCTGCTCAAACCAATAAGTTATCCGCTTTACTGTTTGAGTAGTGCGCTCGGTGAGCGAATAGTTAGATTCTTAGCTAATTTCGCTACCGGTGCTGCCGTTACTTTCTGTCTTGTTGGGCCGTTTGATTGCACTCCAGCAGCGCCAATTATGCTGCTAGTTACAGTGCTACTGGCTTTTGTCTTGGATGGTTTAGGCCATTTGATCATTGGTCTCTGGGCATTTTGGCTAGAAGATACATCTGGCTTGTTGCTTATCTACACGAGGCTAAGCATGATTCTCGGTGGAATGCTCATCCCGATGGAACTGTTTCCTGATTGGTTGAAGAGCTTTGTGCTCTTCCTCCCCTTCCCTTATTTGGTTTGGGGTCCAGCCCATCTGTTTGTTCATTCTGATTGGTTGCAATTTGGTCAACTTGTAGGTTTGCAGAGCCTGTACATATTGGTGATGCTTGGTGTTGTCAATTTGATTTATGGTTGGGCGCTAGAGCGCATTTCAGCACATGGAGGTTAACTATGTGGTTTTCAAAAATCCTGAGCTACCTCAGGCTAGCCCGCGCTTACATCAAGCTCAATTGGTCAATGCAAATGGAATATCGCGGGGCATTTGTTTCGCAAGCCCTCGCGATGTTCTTGAACAATGGTACCTGGCTAGCTTTCTGGATGCTCTTTTTCAGCCGCTTCCCAGTCATAAAAGGCTGGGAGCAAGCTGATGTGGTGACGCTCTGGGCTATAAGTGCTGCTGGGTTTGGCTTGGGTAACGCTTTTTGCTGGAATTTGCACAATTTGGCCGCCATGGTTTCTCGCGGTGAGCTTGATGTTTGGATGCTTTATCCACGATCATTGATTCCGCATCTTGCCCTCGGTAAGATGAGTGCCACCGCTATTGGTGACTTAGCTTTTGGCTATTTTATCTATATCGTCATGGTTCGGCCAGATTTGCAGCACTTCTTGCTCTTTAACTTGCTGGTTGTTGCCGTTGCTGTTGTCTTCATCGGCTTCAATTTGTGGCGCGGTAGTTTGGCTTTTTACTTTGGTCAGGCAGAAGTATTGTCTGAACAATGGTTCTTCGCCATGATTACCTTCTCTACTTATCCGAATTGTCTCTTCGATGGATGGATGAAAGTAGTGCTCTACACATTGATTCCTGCTGGCTTTGTTAGCGGATTGCCAGTTGAAGCACTGCGCGATTTCGACTTTAGTGCTGCTGCCTTTACCTGGCTTGGGGCGCTTGCTGTCTTGATTTCAGGAGCTGCTTCGTTTGAGCTAGGTTTGCGCCGCTATCAATCGGGTAACTTGCTGGGTATGAGGTCGTGACTGTTTCAGTGGGTATCGTACGATTAATTCCGCTCAAAACGCGAAAGTGACTGTTGTGGAATTTCTCAGAAAGACAGAGGATGAAGCAGTCGTTGCAATTGAGGGTGGCTATGTCTAAGCGCGTCAATTTAGATGAGGTTAGCATAGCCGCTCCCTGCCCAGTATCGTGGGCCGAGATGGACGGTGATGAGCGCAAAAAAAGCTTGAGTTTCACATTTGAGATACGCTGAGAGATTGTCCATAGTTCAATTGAGATGAAGTCACTTGGTATGACTTACTGGTTGTCCGGCGGGAGCGGTCCTGGAAGTGGTAATGTTTTTCTGTCGTCAATTAAAATCGGTCCTCCGTCGATAATTTGGATTTTCTTGGGAGAATCTTTCCAGCGTTTGTCATCCAATCTCTTGTTAATCGCTGCAGCTTCGCCTTTACGGTTTTGCCCTATTAGCATCTTCGCGTATTGGCTCCATACAAGCCTTTCGAAGGCCGAGTCGTGTCTTGTCTTTGTGAGAGCGACTGTGGCTGCCTTAAAGTTTAGTTCAGCTTTAGCATATTGTTTCGACTCTAAATTGACCAATGCTTTTTCGTAGTATTGCTGTGCACTGCGATCAGCTGGTTGCTTTTTAGCATCTGACCGACTAGCTTGAAAGAACTCATCCGTTACCGCCTTTCCGGCTGCCTTCTTGGCGCAGTCGACCTCTTTATATGTTGGAGCTTTCGCCATTACTCCGCTTGTTGAAAGCGCTAAAGCCCAGATAGATGCAACCACGCTAGTCAATCGCTGAGTCATTGTTTTGATTGCATTTCGCACTCGCCGCAATCCCACTGGGCAATCTTCCGTCAACATTGTGCCATCGGCTCGACGATAAATGCGTAAGCAGTTTGCTTTTCCGTTGCTCATGAGCGATACGACTTCTTTCTTTGTCATCTGACTTGTATTGTAGACATTGAGTTGGCAGGCATTACAAAAGCGTACGCGCTCATCACCGTCCATGTTTTCCCAGCCAATGCTGCATGGTGAGGCGATCATAATTCTGTTGAGTGCGAATTCTTCGTGGTTCATTGGGACAAAAGAAAAGACGAGATGCCGTTCAATTTTGTATTAACTTCAGATCGAAACTCATGCAGCTCTTCGATTGTTTGGTCAAGCTTGGCGTTTGTTTCGTCAATCCTTTCGACTGTTTGGTCAAGCCTCGCGACTGTCTGATCAAGCCTGTCGACCGTTTGGTCAAGCCTTTCGATTGTTTGGTCGAGCTTAGGATTGGTCAGGCCAATACCATCTGCAAGCAAAGCAAACCCCGCCCGCATCTCGAGCTGTAGCATTTCAATTAATTGCTGGTCTTGGCTCATCGCATTCACCTCGCTAGTCTCACAATAGAGATAACGTTGAGAGACTGTCAATAGTTCAATTGAAAATGAAATTTCCCAATTGCGTTCAATCAGTTCAAATTGCGAAGATTATTCCGCTTTTTCTGGGTACTATTGATTGGTAATAGCGTCACTGACCGATTTTATTTTGGATAGGTTTGAGAGCGAATTTGAACTCTTACGTTGCTAATTTTTCTATTGGCGAAATTCTAGTTAAAGCCGGTGTGGTATCCCAAGTACAGGTCGATGAGGCCGTTCAAGAATCAGGAACGCGGCAACGGTTATTGGGCAAAACCTTGGTTGAGCGCGGTTGGCTGACACCGCGTCAATTGCGCGCAGGCCTTGAAGCGCAGTCAGTTTTGCGAGATGGAGTGGTTGACTCCTTCAGTGCTATGAAGGCTTTGTCGTTAGCCTGTAACTTTGATAAGCCTTTCCAAGAGGCCCTGAGAGAGGTAGTTCCCAATGCTGCATCTTTGAGCGGTTCGAGCACGTGTAAGCTGGGCGAACTGCTGGTTGCTGCCGAAATACTAGATCTCGAAACTCTTGAGGCTGTCAATGCGAAAAGTCTGGTCAGTCATGAGCCTTTAGGTAAGGTCTTACTTACTGATGGATTGCTCTCTGAGTCGTTTCTCGATGCCGCTTTAGAGCTTCAAGTGAGGGTGCGAGATGGGCTCTTATCCAAAGAGCAAGCCGTTGAAGCATTGAAACAAAATCCTGAACGTTTTCTTGAAATGTTGGCACCACTTTCTGAGGGTGACAATATTGGTTTTCAGAGCATCGAAAGTGTTCGTATTGGTGAACTGCTGACGCGGGCTGAAATTGTCAGTGAAGCCGATGTACTTCATGCCCTTGAGTTTTCTCGCACCCACAGGCATCCGATCGGTGAAATGCTGCTTGCTCGCGGTTTTATAACGAGGTCGTTGCTTGATGCCGCTCTTTCGCTACAGCAAATGGTTGGTGCTGGGCAACTAACTCTTGAGAGTGCAACCGCTTGTCTTGTCCAGGTATTTAGCACCGATAAGCCTGTCTCTCAGTGTCTACTTGGCCTCAATCTGCTGGGAGAGGCGACGAACAGTGGCCCTGCTAAGTATCGCGCGGCTGCTGGCCAGAAGATGCGCAAGACCATGAGCAAGAAACGTAAACCTGGTTTTAAGTGGTCAACAATCGATTTCGATTTTCTCAGACCTGAAAGTGAAGTCAGTGGAGCGGATGAACGAGCGTCTGAAGTAGATGCTGTTAGTTCAGGAATGCAAACAGAAGTAGAGGTTGCTGAACTAGATGCTCTGCTTCAGTCTGTGGTGAGCGCTAGTATTGAGCGTGGTAGCCATTCTGCTGCCACCAAACAAGCAGGCGCGGAGCGATATTTCTATAATTCAGCTGATCGGCATGTGCTGTATGAGCATCAGCGCTCGATTAACTCACGTTTAGCAAGAGTTCTATTAAAGCACCGAGAATTTCTAGTAGCCGAAGAACTACTTTTGGTTGCCTTAGGCATTTCAGGAAAGTTAGATTTGAAAGATCGGCAAGTTGAAGACCAGATGTTTTTAGCTGGTTTGTATCTACAGCAGGGCAAGACCTGGCAATCAGAGCGCTTAATCAAGTTGTGCTTAGCCAAATTCGAAGCCTTGCCGAAATTAAGTGAACGAGTGCTTGGCCTTTGTCATCATCGCCTCGGCCTTGTTTATTGTCGCCTAGGATTGTTTGCCCAAGCCGAGAAACAATTCCTGCGAGCAGCTGAGTTGATGTTAGAAAGTGACCAATCGAGTGACGGTTCAACAAAACGCAGACTGGCAGCAATTTACAAAGACTATGCAGTGCTTTTGCGTTCGGTGAAAAGAGAAATGGAGGCAGCTAAATACTACGCTCAGGCTCGAGCAATCCAGCGCTTCGATGATTGAAATCATATCATTATTGGGGTATTACACTATATGCCGTAGTAAAATAAATGCAAAGGAAAATTATGGGGATGCGCGGCGTGTGAACGCTTTGTGGCAGAGGCGATCAAGCAGAAGAAGAGAAGAATAGGAGGAAAGAAAAAGAAGTAAGAGGGTGTCCGATTGACGAACACCCTCTCCAAGTCAGTCTTTACCTAAAATTTGTTCGCCGCCTCTAGAAAATCTTCCAGTAGCTGGGGTCAGACGGATAGTCGTGTCCAGCCTCTGTGGCCGCCGTGAACGACAGTTCCAGCGAGAGATCACAGATAGCCCGGGCTTGAATCATGAAGGTCTGATGCTGGTCCAGTTCGGCGCTGTGGCAGGCGATTCCGGCCCGGGCCTTTAGGTGTTTGGTGTCAGTTGGCACCAGAGGTACTTCGCTGACGTTTTCACCTTTGTTCAATGTTCGACCAAGGGTTTCGGACAGGCGCTTGTCGGCGTCGGCTTGAGCGTGAGCACAGGCTTCTTCTGTGCGTGTCACCACCGAGTTGGCCAGAGTTTGCAAAGCCTGCAATCTCGTCAGCATGTCGGCGGCGCTCAAGGCCTTGGCCTCGTCAACGATTGTGCGAGCGTTGGCGGCGACGTCCTTCACTGCTTGAACGGTGAGATAGATCTCAGGGTTGTGGCCCAAATCTATACCGTCACAGTGTTCGCTGCCCAGGTAGTAAATGGCTTGCGCTTGGGCGTCGAGGGCGAGAAGCTGAGAACGTAAGACGGTCTTGCGAATCTGTTGCAGGTCAACTTTGTCTGTAAACATGAATTGTTTCCTTTTTACGCCAGTTTGAGAATGTGGCATTGGTTGCAGAGAGTGTGCTCTACGGCGAGGCCTTGCTCGATGTGTTGCTTGGCCTGTGGAGCGCAGAGCAGACGAACTTCTTCTAGAGCATCGAGAGTTCCACTCTTGACGCGCTGGTCTACCAGGCAGCGCAAGACAGCGGCAGTACCACGAAGGTTCATCACCGCTTCAGAGCTGCGCTGGGGAAAAATCGGGATGAGAATAGAGCGTGCCTTGTATTGGCTGGCCAGGGTCAGTGAATAGTTAAACAAGGCGCACATACGACGGCGGCTAATATCATCGGGTCTGCCAAGTCCAACTACGACCATGTGCCGAGGGTGGCCGCCGTGCTCGATCGCTGGTATTTCAACTGCCAGGTGCTCACCAACATTGCCTTGAAAGTTGTGGGCAGCCATGGCTTTGCTGAGGGCGCCGTTGTGATGATTATCGAAAGCCATCGGGCCAGCTCCCAAGTCGCTGCCGAGTACTTTGGTGAGAATCAAGAGGTCGGCATTGTCAAACTCCACACCGTGTTGGTGCTTTGAATTGATGCCGCCAATCACTGTGATTTTA
Organism: Candidatus Obscuribacterales bacterium; assembly: GCA_021732025.1. Classification (GTDB taxonomy): domain Bacteria; phylum Cyanobacteriota; class Vampirovibrionia; order Obscuribacterales; family Obscuribacteraceae. The sequence continues at coordinate 23,890 of JAKFVU010000036.1, forward strand.
GTAGGTTGATGTTGAGTGGTCATATGTTTCTCCTAAGAGTGAGGTCCAAGCAAAGTAGTGCCTAACGCTCCAGCAAATCTGGGAGAGAAAGAGCAGAATCAGTGCTGTGGTTGAAAAAGGGTGAGATTGCCTTGAGTGGTTGGAAGAAATAAAAGAACGTATCCACACCATAGTGTTGTGGGGCAACGAAGTTAAATCTTTCGAGAATAGGTGTTAAGCGAACCTATGCAAGCTATCAGAGCAGAGTCAAACTTAAGAACTAGACAAATGTACATGTCCTTAAGAGGCTTGAAACTTTCCTTTTGGTAATATTCGAGTGCTGTATGACCTGGCAGATTCGCACAGATACTCTGTTTCCTTGCGCTAGCTCCGTAATCATCCTTATGGCTGATTTAGTTCATAACCCGGCTTCTGTTTACAAAACAGAAGGTTGCTAGCAAACTCAAGGTCTAGACTTGCGGAGCGCGCCAAAGCCTCAGCCTTTTCCACCGTCTTCAATAGCTCTTTCCTGTCGCTGTCTGAAAGCTTGCCACCGCCTGTGATTTCGGCCACTGCAGATTCTTTGCTGGCTTTTGCTGCTAATGCTTTGCCATACAGGTGAGCCGCAGCTTGATAATATTTCTCTGCTGCATCCAGTCTGCGATTGGCTAATTCAGCCTGTTTGGCTCGGTTTGATACCAGTCGCTGCAGCACTAATATTTGAGTCTTGAACTGCTTGACGCGACTATCAATTTGATCCTCAGGCTGTGCCTGGGCACTGTCTAAGTCTTCTTGCATAGCTGCGTTTTGAAAGGCTTCACGAGCCAATTTTATCTGTAGCGTGGTGTTATAAACTAATTCAATTACTACTTCGTCTTGTGCTTTCAAATAAGCATCTATGGCGCTATGCAGTTTCTCTACGGCATCTTCAAGGCGGCTCACCACCTTTGCTGATGCTTGCTGCGGGAAATTGCAGACTGCAGCCTTTAGCTCGTACGTCGCCTCGATCGCTTGCTTGATTCGCCGCTGTTTTTTTTCAACCGCGATATTTTTCCAGATATAGTCTAAATCGATAATTGACTCATGATTATCAATTTCAATCTCTCTCTTTATTAGGTAGAGACAAAGCAAACCTGCTTCAATTGTGCGTCTTGATCTATCTAGCTTGTTTTCTTTCAATAGCTCAATAGACTCATTGAACATTTTAACAACGCTGACGAGTTTCAGTTTATGTGCTTCACTAACCACGCAATTGCTAAACTCAATTGCCATTTTCGTTTTTATGATTGCCCCAGAAAGCTCAAGGGCGCGATATTCTACAGTGTCATCATCAAAATTTGGTGGAGAGCTTTCTAAGTGCTCACTGTTTAGTTGCTGCTTTGCTAGTTCTAGTCTGAACAGTCCAAATTCGATACGCCTTATGCTTTCGCTATTGTTCTTCTTATTGTCGAAATTGCTGTCCCCTAAGGCGGCATTACAGTCTTCTTCGGCCATACAAATATGATTTCTTACCAAAACGCTGAGAGCATCTTCGCGACCCTGAATCAGTTCGTCTATTTGACCAATAGTTCGCACCAATTGTTCTATTTTGGCCTCAGGGCTTCTTTCTTTGAGCCATTCTAAAAGATGATGAGGCAGTTTGAATGGCATGGCTATATTGCGCTCTCGCCAGAAGCTAGTTCTTCAATATCCGCTCGAAGTTGGAGAATACTTTGTTCTAACTGGCATAAGAGGTCGGTAGCCTTTCCTTCCCATGGTATCGATATTTCGCTTAGCTCTATATAGTCGCTTTCACCGAGTATATGTTCAATCGCTTCGGCTTCTAAAATTTGGCGTCCAAAATCAGCATAGAGCCACGCTACGCCGGCCAAGTCAAAGCTCTCTTGCAAATTGCCGCTAAAGAGACTTTTAAAGGCTGTCTGTAGCTCATCGTTGGCATTCTTTATGCAATCAGCTATTAGTTCATTCTGACGGTAGGTTGTTGCCTTAAAGTCTTCTGTTAGCTTTGCTAAAGCTAGTTCGACAGTAGCTAATCGAGTTTTGACTTGATTTTTGCCTGGCTGCTGCTTTGCTTTTGCCACCAAATTACACCGTTTTTTTCGGCTCTGCCAGAGTGTAAGTCAAAACCAAATCATTTTTAGTTTGTGAGTAGGCTTTATATTTACCAGCGCCGTTGCCGCCGCTAATGACGATTAAGTCACTGTCAGGGTTTGACTCAAGTATTTCGAACTTACTGGCTTCGAACTTGCCGAGATTGGCTTTGTACATTGATTCTTTAGCCGTCCAGATTTTCGTTATCTCGGCGTTTAGATTGGCACTAGGACAAGATTCTAGCTGCTTTAGCTCAGAGGGCTGCATGAACGAGGAAGCAAAATCAGTATCGCGCGAGCTAATTGTTTCAGCATCAATGCCAGGATGGCCGACATCGACAAAGCTTGCCAGGGCTATTCCTTTGCCGTTTGTATGAGTTATTGAAATGGCTATTGGTGCAATCGATTTGTCTTTTATGATGGCATAAGGCGAGCGATCGGGATGGTTGTGTATTTCTACATCATGGGGCCCAAGAATGCGACCGATACCATTGCGTACTAAGGTTCTAATGGCATCTTTAGCGGCAATTCTCCCTAGTAGCCAATCTACTTTTCTTTTCTTAGATTGGCCCACACTGCGCCATTGGCTCAGTTCATTCTTGCTTAGAAGATAGTCGAGACACCACTCTAAGATTACTTCGTCATCGCTCAAAACATCTTGCGAAACCTGCATTATGGCGCAACGTTCGCGCACCTGATTGCTTAGTTCGTCTGTAGTGATGATGCTCGAACTCAAGATCGACGAAAGCGGGTTAGCGACAAAGTTTTGCCAAGTATTACTTAAGACTACACGCCTGCTGTTGATGCTGTTAATTCGCAGCGCTAGTTCTCCGCCGCTCATAACTTCGACTTCTGCTTCTGTCGCTCGTTCTGACAGCGCTGGCAAAGTTGCCGCTACTTCCACTTGAGGCGCTAGGGCGGCAGGATTCAAATAAAAGTCGATTGATTCAATAAAGAAAGGCAGCAGGGCCGTGGCCGAAAGATTTTTTTCGTAGAGATAGAACAGTACAAACTGACTAGAATTATCTAGTAATAGTGGGTTGAGAAGGAAATTGGCCTGGGGTAAATTCGGCATCCAATTGGCTGCTGGAGTAGCTTTCGCTCTACCACCGATAGCTTTATTTCCCACTTGATCTAGGGCTTTTACAGCTTGCATTGTTGGGCCGTGAAACATTGCTTTGGGGCTGTACAGCTGTGCATGCTCTTTGAGGTTGATTGCTGGTGCACCGCTGACTGCTAACCTGGCCTTGTTGGCATTTTTTGCTTGCTCCGTATTGGCGCTGCCATACTCGGCCGCAAAGACAAAGTCTGCCATCATCAAGACTGTGGGGTTGTCAGCTTCAGCCATTTCCACATGAATTTTCCCATCTCTATCGGTAACGGTCATTTTTAACGATAGTTCGTTTTGGTCTACCACTAAACGTCTAAAGGCTTTGACTTGTTCCAGTCTTACAATGACGCTACTGCCGTGGTTGTCTCGATTGTGGTGGGCCATGGCCGCTTCTGCCATGATCTCTAGTGATACCATAAGCGGTACTAGATGTACGCGGGTATTTTCTACTGCACTGACGACGCCGCCAATGGCGTGGTCGAGTAAATAGAGGTCAGTGGCTAAGTTTAGGGTGAGGAAGAGTTCGCTGCTTTCGGCATTAGGAAATACTTGGCAGCGCTTGAGAAAAGGCAGCTGCTCTGGCTCATTGCTCGTATCGAATTGTCTGAGCCACCCGGTGTTGTCATCTTCGAAACCTTGATCGTACTCTTCGACTGCGGCTCCGGGCTCGTCCTGATTTTCTATATAAGAGCGCATTACTTGCTCAGAGACGGCGCTAATGCGGCTATAAAATGAGGCATTGGTGCTGAGAAAACTCTGCACCACCAGTTCTTCAGAGTCATATTGTTCGTCAGCTGCGGGCTCAGAATCTAGACGATGGCTTCCGCTTTTGCTTGGTGAATAGTCTTGCTGGCCTGACGGTAGCTGGTCATTGCTAAAAAGGCTGGTGTCGATTTTAAGATCGGCGTAGGCCAGTAGCAGTGGGGTGCCGGGTGCGACCACTTTAGTCGGCGGAGTCTGCCAGTTGACTGTAAGAGGTTCACGGCGCTGGTAGAGATAGTCAAGTTTGGCTGGTACTTCTTGGACAAAGAGAGCTGCCAAAAGATGATGAATTTGAGTCAAACCTGATTTGGAAGCTAAATTGGTTGCCACCGCTAAGTGATCTTGTTTAGTCAGGATGCTCGGAATTAGTGAGCTTAATATGCCACTGGGGCCAACTTCGATAAAAGTGCGTACACCAGAATCGTACATTGACTGAATGGTTTGACGCAGGGCTACTGGCTTGGTAAACAGCTCGGTGAAGAAGGTGCGAATGCCTTCGATGTCGTCTGGGTAGCGCTGAGCCGTAGAACATGACCAGCCTGGAATGGCTAGGGGGCTAATTTCGACAGCGCGAACGGCCGCTTCTTTGCCGACCATAACCGCTTCGACTAGAGGTGTGTGGTAGGGAATGGCCACCGGTAAAAGGTGGCATGGTAAGTGCTGTTCTCGCAGAGCGTTGTTGAGATTTTCAATGGCTTTGGCACTACCAGTGACTATTGAGTGATCATCGCCAAGGTCGGCACTGAGGTGAACCTCTTTGCGATCTGCTAGAGGCACAAGACTCATAACAGTTGCAGCCGGTGCTAAGATTCTCAACGAGCGCAAGTCGGCTAGGCTGTCGGGCGGCAGTGTGCGAGCCACTTCAGTGCTTACTTCATAAAATGTCTGAGCCACAGAAAGCACGTCTACAGAGCCACCGGTGGTGATGGCAGCGAATTCGCCAGTGCTGCAGCCCATTATGGCGTCAGGTTTAATTTCTAAGTGGCTGAGAAACTGATAGAGAGCGTATTCGGCTAATAAAACCGCTACTACAGCAAAATCAGCTGCTGCTAGTGAAGGCGAGCCTGTTCTTTCTCCAGCCGTAAACGGTGGTGGAAATATTGACTTACTAGGTAACTCTGTGGCGCCTGCCGCTAAGGCTATGTTGTCGACTATCTCGAAGACTTCTCTAATTTCAGGGAAGAGCACGCAGAGGTCGGCCAGCATGTTGGTATAGGCTGAGCCAAGACCGGGGTAGATAAACGCCGTCTGGCCGCCTAGCAGTGCCTCTGGTGAGGTAAAGTAGATTCCCTTTTTAGTTTCGCTTATTTTCTTAGTGCTAGCGTCTCTAATTTGCTCTGCTGCACTGGCGAGACGCGCAGCAAGTTCACTAGTTGAACCGGCCACCACTGCCAGTCGATATCCCTTGCGAGGGGCGGCACCAGACTGGCAATTGAGGGTATAGGCGAGGTCTTTTAAAACGATCTTGTGTTGATCAATAGTAGCGGCTAAGGTGCTAATTGCAGTGAGCAAACCTTCGCGACTAGAACTTGATAGAAAGAATACTTCGTTCTCCCACTCTTGCATCAGCGAACGTTCTTGGCTTTCGCTCGAGTGAGAGGGGTTATGCAGTGCTTGGTCTGCAACAGACGATTGAGCTGTGTTCTCTTCTAAGATAATGTGAGCATTGATACCGCCAAAGCCAAAAGCGCTCACTGCTGCGCGCCGCGGATGCTTGCGGTCATCAGTTTTGAGCCATGGTCTCGTTTGCGAGTTGACATAACAAGGATGTTTTGCCCAGTTAATTTTGCTGTTAGGCGTGGTCACGTTCAGTGTTGGTGGCAAGATTTTGTGATGCAATGCCAGCGTGGCTTTGATGATTCCGGCCACAGCACTGGCTGATTGCAGGTGGCCGATCATCGACTTGACTGAGCCGAGGGCGCACCAAGGCTCTAATTCGCTCTCGCTATCGGCTACTTCTAGTTCGCTATTGTGCCGACCTAGTTTGTTATCTTTGAATACTTTTTCAACAGCTTGCAACTCCACTACGTCGCCTGCAGGAGTGCCTGTGCCGTGTGCTTCTAAGAGTTCGATGGTTGAAGGTGATAGGCCAGCCATGGCGTATGCATTGCGCATTGCCAGAGCTTCGCCCTCTGCTGAAGGTGCTATGACGCTGCCGCCGTGTCCATCGCTGGATGAGGCGACGCCGCAGATTGTGGCATATATTTTGTCGCCATCAGCCTCGGCATCTTCTAAGCGTTTTAAACAGATCATACCGACGCCTTCGCCAAGCATGGTGCCATCTGCGCTTTGATCAAAGGGCCTGATACTATCGCTATGAGACAAGGCCCCTAGGCCGCAGAACATTTGGAAAAACACTGCCGAAGAGTTTATATGCACGCCGCCGGCGAGAGCAAAATCGCAGCGGTTTTCGAGCAAGTCATTTACTGCTGTTTCTACCGCAATCATAGATGAGGCGCAGGCCGCATCTATCAGCAGGTTGCGACCACGGAAACCTAGTTTGGCTGCTAGTCTACCAGCAGTGACGCTGGGCATGGTGCCGGGAATGGTATCGGAGTTTACGGGTTGGAGATTGCCTTGAATCTGCGCCGCGAGCTGTTTGAGAAGGTCATCATTTTGCTCTGGTAGAACGGCTTGCAATATCGCTGCAATTTCATTGACTGTTTTGCATTGCTGCACAAGATTGAGACACCCGGCTCCAGGAGCGCCAATCCTTCCTATGATAATCTCAGCGCGGTCGCGATCAAATGGCTTGGTCAAGTAGCCAGCGTCGACCATCGCGTCTTGGGCAACCTTCAGTGTGAGCATTTGGTCTGGGTCACTACCGACCACAGAACTTGGCATGACGCCGTACTTTAGCGGGTCGAATTGAGCAAACTCAGTGATGAAGCCACCGCGCTTGGCATAGCTCATGCCAAATTTAGTAGCATCTTTGTCGTAGTAATCAGCCAGGTTCCATTCTTTGTCGCTGACTTCACGTGTGGCGTCGAAGCCGCGAACTATGTTTGACCAATAGCTGGCAAGATCGGGAGCACCAGGAAAAAGGCAGGCCATGCCAATTATGGCAATTTTACCCCGCTTTATTTCTGCTGTTGGCTTCTCGCTTTTCGACGGCTTCATCGTGCCAATTCTTGCACCGGCGGTGACGAAGCGAATCTATTGAATGTTTTGCTGGCAATGCCGCCCAGTCCTTCAACAACTATTGCTAGCTCACCATTTTCGTTGTAGATAGCCAAGTCACAGAGTAGGTCTGTAGCTGAGGATGTGCCTAGATATACTCTCGCTTTGACTGTACCCAATCCGATAGGACGGAATAGATACATGTTGCGGAAGCCATTGGGCAATACAGTCACGTCTTGGTGATGACGGGCCCAGACACCAGCCAACTGCATGGCACTATCAACTAATAGAGGGTCAACGTTCCAAGCGCTTGAGTCTGCTGTCGTGACAAAATCAATTGGAGCACTGCCAGTTATTTCACCAGCTATGTCGTTGTTAGCCAGACAAATTATTGATGCCAAACCTTGGAAGGCAGGGCCATGGAAGAGCCAAGTGCCATATAGATCTTTAGGCTGAGGCAGCTCTGAAGTCGAGGCTGGTAGGTCGCGTAGGTTGAACTTAGACTGAATGGGGGCTGCTAATTCAGTGTTCCAAACTTCTGGACACAACGATGCTTGCTGGGCAAACTTAGCCTTGCAGCGGAAGTGCGCTTTTCTAGGATTTGCTGACAATAATTGTACGGCTACTGTGTTTTCGTTATCGGCGTCGATGCCGACTTCAATTACAAAGTCTTTTTCAGATGAATGGAAAACAATTCCTGATGGAATATCCAGGTCTGAAACTTGTACAAGATGTCTGTCAGGATAGACAGCTCTGGCGGCTTCAAGCATTAGCTCAAGAGCGCATGCCATCGGTAACACCGGTATGCCGTCGAACTTGTGGTCTTGCAAATACACATGTTTTTTAGTGTCTATTTTTAGCAAGAACGAAGAGTTATTCGGCCCCACCTCGGCGCTGTTGAGGAAGACCCCCATAGGCACTAGCGGTCTTGTTGGTGGCACTAGCGTCAGTGGCAGGTTTTTAGCTGCAAGCTGGGCCCGCACTATTGGTGCTATAGGAGCTGCTGTTTGAGTCGCTGCACCCTGACCGTTAGAAGCTTTGTTTGCTGCTGTGGTCTGAGTTGATGAAGATGGACCGACTTTGCTGGCGAGCTTGCCGACTAACATCACTTCCACTTGTTCTGGACAAGCTTTGTTGAGTTCTTCTAAGAAGCAGAGGCTGCCATCTTCAGGTTGAATCATCGACCAGCCGTGGCTGGCGAATACTTCTTCTAGTTCTGGTGGCGCCATACCGGCTTGCCACGGACCCCACATAAGAGAGGCAACACGAGCGGTTGTGCGTGTTTTTAGATTGAGCGCTAACTTGTTTAGGGCTTCGTTGGCTGAGACGTAATCTGCTTGGCCAGAGTTACCGGTTCTGCCGACAACCGACGAGAAGAAGTACATAAATTGCAGTGTATCAAGGCGCACTTTCTCAGAAAGAGTGATGGCACCTTTGATCTTGGTGTCATAGACACGCTCAAATGATTCAAGCGATTTGTCTTTGATCAGTGCATCTTCAATAATTCCGGCACCATGAATGACACCATCAATATTTGAAGTCTCGTAGATAGAATCGATCAACTCGCCAAATGCAGCTGCATCAGCAATGTCTACAGAGTAATACTTGGCGGTAGCACCTGCCAATTTGAGCGCTTCTAGTGAGGCACGTACTTCGCGTTCACGTAATAGCTGCTGGTAGTTCTGTTCTATTTCGCGGATGTTTACTGCTTGACCGAGGGCCTGTTTCTCGTCTATCAAGGCTGCCTTGATCTCTTTAGCTGAATGAAGACCGGCTGTGTTAGCTGATTCTGTATCTTTGGGTCGAGCAAGACGACCGACAACTACAAAAGTAGGCTTGTACTTTTTAGCTAGATCTAGGGTGATTTTTGCTGTAATTCCCCGAGCTCCACCGGTGACTAGAACAACCGATGAGGAATTCAGAGCTGGCTTCTCGCTTGCTGGTAGCGAGTTGTACGGTGTTTCTTTGACAACGAGACCGAAGCGTTTGCCTAAGATAAACCCAACTTCAACAATGTCGTCGTCGGCAAATAGCTCTGACAAAATTGATTTGGCGGCATCTTCTGCAGTGGTATCGAGGTTTAGATCGACAACTTTTACATGCACGTCGGGCATTTCTTTAGCAATTGTCTTCGTCAAGCCCACTACCCCGCCTTGATAGGCTAACTGGTGGAGGTTGAGATTTGCTTGTGTCTGGCCTTGGGCGCCGCCTGTGAAGTTTCCACCCAAATAGGTGACATTGACGAAAGAGGCATGCCTTCCTGCTGCGGCGTGACCTTTGAGGTCACTCTCAACAGCCTTTGCTAACAAGAATGTACTCGATAGTTGCGAAAGCTGCGATTGAGTTGATGGAGACACTTGATTAGCACTAACATTGCAGATATTTACAACGGCGCCAATTGGTCCAAAATTGTCTCTGATCTGATTGATTACTTGCTTAACTGCCTGTTCATCAATCAAGCTCTTGCGATTGATCAAAATGTTGTTTTTTGCACCGAGACTCTTGTCTAATCCGTCTAGAAGACCGGCAATTTGCTTAGCCGGTTCTTGTTGATCGGCAATGATAAGAGTAACTGGAGCCAAGGCTTTAGTAGTTGCTTTGGCAGCAGGCAATTCTACTGGAACTACTAGTCCGCGGGCTACTTTTTCAATGTTGCCTATTTTTGTGGAGTTGCCTAAAGCGGCAGCAGTATCAGTGATTGCTGCAGTTTGGATCGATTCAGCACCTTCACTGTCATCAATATCATTGAGGGTATTGATCCAGTCAATGATGCCTTGCAATGTCTTAGTGCCAGCTAGTTTTTCGATGCCGCTCTCAAGCTTAGTTTGGGTAGACTCAGGCAATAGTTTTCTGAAGTTGTTGAGAATTTCGACGCGCTTGATTGAGTCGATACCCAGATCGGCTTCTAAATCTAAGGTTGGATCAAGCATAGAGCGTGGGTAACCAGTGCGCTCGCTAACGATTTCAAATAGGCTCTCGGCTAATGCGGCTGGATCGATCAGGCCTGACTCAGCTGCTGGTTCATTTGCTGATTCAGTCGCTAATTGACTGACCTGGCTGCCATCAACGATGTCGGTGCTTGCTATCAGCCCGTGGCCATTGCTGCCGTTGCTGCCATTATAGCCAGCCCCGTTGTAACCATTTCCATTACTATTGCTGCCAGTGCCATTGGTGCCGTTAGAACCAGCACCGTTGTAGCCAGTGCCGCTGCTGCCGTTAGCGCCAGCATCGTAAGTAACAACTGGATGGGCTAGTGTTGGCATTTCCAACATTGGGCTTTGGGGAGCCATGGCATTTGCCACTGGCATTTGCTGCTGTGGTAAAGCTTGGGTTTGTTGCAATTGACCAGGGCCACGGCCATTCGCTTGCAGATAAGCCAGCATGACATTCTGTTGTGTCTCGAGGAAGCGATTAGTCATTTCCAGCATGCTTTGCTGAAACTCGAGCATTACTTTGTCTACATTTTGATCGGGGCGACCGACTGGCTGAGTCCCGTTCTTTCTGTTGTTTGTGTCCATTGCTAGCTGTCCGTTTGTTTGTCTGGCTTTCACATCTAATTGATGTTGGGGGTTGCTGGCTGCCACCGCTTTGGTGGCTGGTAACGGCTGGGCCGTTGGTGGTGCCTTACTACCAAGTATTGGCAGCGGGGCGCTTAAAACTTGTTTTGGTGCATTGTTCGCTACAGCCTTTGTTGCATTGGCTGCGTTTTGTGTTTTTACCGATGCCATCGCTTTAGCATTAGTACTGAGGCTAGAGCCACCTTCTTTGATGCGGTCGATACTGACGCTGTTAACTGTGTACAAAAGCTGTTTGCCCATATTGAAATGCGGACGAATTTTGCTCTTATTGCTATACAAACGGTTCCAGAACAATTTGCTTAGATCAATTTCGGCGCCGCAGACAGCTAAGCGACCAATAGTAGAAAGGAAGTGTTCCAAGCTATTTTTGCCGCTACGATCGCAGTTGACTGCAACGAAGTCACGTCCATTCAATGAGGCCTCGGTTAGGCCAGTTAATACTGCACCCGGTCCAACTTCTACAAACAAGCGCGCACCAGCATCATGCATGGCTTTCAGTTGATCGACGAAGAGTACTGGTTTGAGAGCGTGTTCGCTGAGCTGATTGACAATTTCGGCCGCTTCAGCTGCATAAGGCAATGTGGTGCTATTAGAAAACACCGGAATTTTTGGACTATGACATTGCACTGATTGCAATACTTCAGCTAACTGTTTGTCTGCCCCTGTCATCAGGGGGCTGTGGAATGCTGCAGAAACAGCAATACGCTTACCGGCAATCTGCTTCGCTTTGAATACTGTGAGAGCTGCTTCTATTGCTTCTACAGATCCCGAAATTATTGATTGAGTTGGTGTGTTGATGTTGGCCAGATAAACGCCTGGCATCAGCTTCACGGCGGCCTTTACTACTTCTGGATCGGCAGAAACGGCAGCCATGGCACCAGGATTTTCTGCAGCACATTGGCCAAGAATGCGGCCGCGCTCAATTGATAGTTTAAGTAGGTCTTGATCGTTGAAGACACCGCCAGCATGCAAGGCGACATACTCACCATAGCTGTGACCGGCCACCATATCTGCTTTCAGACCAAAACTATTGAGTAGCTTGAGCATGGCTAAATCGCAGACACCAAGAGCCGGTTGGGCTACATCAGTGCTGGTTAGCTGGCTTTGTTGCTCGTCTTTTTTAGCTTGAGATAATGTGGCGGCAGGGAAAATGAACTGTGATAGTGCATTCTTGCCAGCGAACTTATCGAAACCTGGCTTATCAGTATTCTTAGCAATATAGCGGTCAGCGGCTTCAACAGTCTCTAAAATTTCAGGGAAGTAAATCGACAGCTCTTTGAGCATGTTCACTTTTTGCGAACCCTGGCCCGGGAAGAGGAAGGCGACTTTGTTACTTGATGAATTAGTTGGTGAATTACTTGATGACACCGCTTTGAAGTGAACACCAGTGGGCAAACTAAACTCGACAGTTTTGCCTGCACTTATATTTGTATTTTGATCCGCTAGCTTCGCTCTCACTTGGGCAATTTTTTGCTCAAGGTCATCTACAGATGAAGCAACTATTGCCAGACTGGCTGAATCACTAAGTTGGCTATTGGCAGCTTTATTGCTGCGTCTTAGGTTTGCCTTCTGATTGAGGTTGCTTGCTAGTTCAAATAGCCTACGGCGCTTTTGGCTCGTGTCGGTACTTTCAATGGCATAGTCTAAGCGCATTTTCTTGACTACAGCTTCAGTTTGTCCAACAGCTTTGAGCAACTCTTCGCTGGTATTAGCTTTCCATACAAATAATTCTGCTGGCCATGCTTCAAGTGCCGGTGCGGCTTCAGCTGTGCACGGTGGAACATACTCTTCTAATACAGCATGGAAGTTTGTGCCACCAAAGCCAAAGGCACTGACGCCGCCGCGACGTGGTGTCTGCCCTTGAGTGTTGACCCAAGGTCTGCTCTCAGTATTGACGTAGAACGGACCTTCAGAGAACTTGCAGGCCGGGCTTGGTTCAGAAACATTGATAGTCGGTGGAAGCACTTTATGGTGCAGAGCTTTGGCAATTTTTATAATAGACGCCAGTCCGGCTGCGGCTTTGCTGTGTCCGATGTTAGTCTTGACTGAGCCAATAGCGCAGCTCTCTAACTCGGCTCCTGAGCCCTTGAAGACATTTGTTAGTGCTTCTACTTCGGCCCGATCGCCAGCGACGGTGCCGGTTCCATGTGCTTCTACTAGTTGCACCGTGGCTGGTGAAATGCCAGCATCAGCGTAAGCTCTATGCAAAGCGAGCATCTGTCCAGCTGGGCGCGGGGCGGTGAGGCTGAGGTCGCGACCATCGCTTGATCCAGCGATGCCTTTAATTACCGCGTAAATGCGGTCACCATCGCGCTCAGCGTCACTGAGGCGTTTGAGCACGAGAATAGCGATGCCTTCGCTGATGGCAATACCATCGGCCGAAGCATCAAAAGTTTTGCAGCGACCACTCGGTGAAAGAGCGTGAGTTTTGCTGAAGCTCAGGTAGTCTCCAGGCTGATTGTGCGTATCTGTGGCACCCAATAAGACAACGTCGCTGGCTCGCGAACGCAGATCGCTTACACCTACATATAAAGCAGCCAGCGAACTAGCGCAGGCGGCATCTATGGAGAAGTTGATGCCTTTTAGATCAAAGCGATTGGCCACGCGACCCGCTGCGACGTTACCGAGGTAACCAGCAAATGAATCTTCTGTCCACTCGGGCAAGACAGCCTTGATTTGGTCTGTGGTTTCTTCGTCTAGGCCGTCTAATTTCCAGCCTAACATTGAGCGCAATGAATAAAGCGCTGTAATTGGCCCGTGGCCAGCATTGGCAAGAATTACAGAAGTCTTGTCGCGCGGGAATTTGCGCTCGTTGTAGCCAGCATCGAGCAAGGCGCTGCGAGCAGCTTCAAGAATGAGCACTTGCATAGGGTCAATCGATTCTAAGCTACTTGGTGGAATGCCATAAGGAGCTGGATCGAAGACGACATCGCTTAAGAAGCCGCCCCACTTGGAGATAATTTTGTCGCGTGCCAGTGGATTAGCATCGAAATAGTTTTGCCAATCGAAGTGAGATTTTGGAATTTCAGTAATCGAATCGACTTTATTGAGGATATTGGTCCAGTAAGTTTCGATATCGTTGCTTTGCGGGAATTGGCATGACATGCCGACAATAGCAATGGCTTCTTGCTGGTGATCAACCTTGCCTGACTCTGAGGCATCAAGAATTTGTCTTTCGATTTGCTGCTGAGCACGCCTGGCCAGCAGATTATTTCCATCGGCTGAAATATTGTGGTGCAATTGCTCAATCGACATTACTTTGTCGTGCATTGCAGCCACCTGGCCAATCATGTACATACCTTCTTGCCATTGCTGTTCATCAGGAATGGTGGCAAGTTGATTGGAATTGCCGCGGCTTAGCCCTTTGCTGGCGATGCGTAGACGACCCAGGTTCATCAGTTCTAATTCTTCACGAATTTCATCGCGACTTTTGTTCTGACCCTGTAGTTCAACGCGACGGTTGTCGAAAATTTCTTTGTAAGGTGATTCTATACAGCGAATCGAGTGGCCTGGGCCAGTTTCGAGCAATACAGTTTGATCGCACTCGAGAGCTGCTTGCTGGAATTTCTTGACGATGGCACCAGTATTCACAGCTTCTTCGGTGAATAGGTAAGCGGTGCCGACTAAAAATCCGACTTTGATACCACGAGCGCTTAATGGTGCAGTTAGAGTTGCCACCATTGCCGCCGAAAGATCATCGTGAATGCCACCGGCAAACAATACATGGAAGGTTGAGGCATTGTCGCGAGGTCCGATAGAATCAAGCATTACCTCAATCATTGACTGCCAGAGTACAAAGCTTGAGCGCGGACCTACGTGGCCACCGCATTCTTTTCCTTCAAATATAAATCGTCTCGAACCCATTTCGATGAACGACTTGAGCAGAAGTGGTGAAGGAACGTGCAAGTAAGTTTTAGTGCCAGCATCTTCCATGGCTTTGGCTTGATCTGGCCGACCACCGGCAATGAGAGCAAAAGGCGGTTTGAACTTGTCGACCACGGCCATCTGTTCTTGGCGTAGAGCCGGTGGTACAAATCCAAGAAGACCTACTCCCCATGGCATTGCGCCGAGCTTGTCTCGTGTTTCTTGGAGTAGTTGTTCGATGTCGGCTGCTCGCATTAGCGAAAGGGCTAAGAACGGCAAGCCGCCTGCTTTAGCAACTTCATAGGCAAAATCACTATTGTCGCTTACTCGCGTCATTGCTCCCTGAATGATGGGATAGCGAGTGCCGTGCGACTTAGCTAAATCGGAATTTTCAGCGAGAGCGGAGGCCTTGCTGGCAATTGCTACCTGCTGGTCAATCTGCTGTCTGATGGCGTCAATTGCTCCGGCCACGGTGCCACCGACACGAGCGAAGTGCCCAGCAAAGCAAGCATCTTGACCGACCAGCCAAAGCTGATCGTCTTCGTTATTGGCAGCAGAGGTCGGCTGGAACTGTACATTGGCTTGCAGAGCGTGCACTAGAGCGTAACTATTTTGGCTAGCCAATGCTGCTTGTAGCTGCGCTAGGCGAGCTGAGCCATTTTCGGCATATAACCTGAACAAACCATCAGGTCCATTGAGCACGGTGGTTTCGCTGCCGTCAAATTTTTCTAGGCGCTGTCTGGCTTGTGCTGAAATCAGTGAATCGCGGCACAGATATAGCTGCGAATCGAGCACGATGCCGCTGGCTCCGGCTGCGACAACAGCGGCGGCCGAATGAAGGCCGATTCCACCTTGAGCCCATACAGGTATAGAAAGTTCTCGTACAAATTGCTGTACCAATACAAAAGTCGTGCCGTCGCCGATGCGCCCAGCTCCTTCGTGGCCCTTGGCAATTACTCCGTCGGCGCCACACTCTTGGGCGAGCAAAGCTTCTTTGACATCAATCGCTTCGACGACTACGACAAATCCAGCCTGTTTAGCTGAGGCGATGTCATTAGCTAGGGTAGCTTTCTCAAAGTGACCGGCTGAAGCTGTGAGAATTAGCAAAGCAGAGTCAGAGTGGCTAGCGGCCGATTTCTCTTGAGTACTCTCAAGTAGGTTCAAGCCCGCTGCTAATTGTCCTGAGCGGCAACGCAGGCCGATATGGCCATTGTTGGCATGTTTTGCTAGTTTGCCATAAGCGCCAGCCCAAGATTCGGGAGCTACATACTCGAGGTCTAAAACGCCGATGGCTCCGGCTCTTGCAGCAGCAATAGCGAGCGCAGGCTCTCGAAAAGCTTCGCGAGGAGCGGCGGGGGCAATAGCGATGATTGAAAGTGCCGGCACAGTTAGTTTGTTCTCATAGAGCCAGAACTTTTGTTTCGCATACTTGTAAGAGTTTACGCGTAATGCCAGTCAAGCATGCGCTCTCGCTGGGAAATATTGTCTTTGATATCAAAAGTATATGACCTCCGGCCTGATTTTCCACTTGAAAGGTTTTAAATATCTGTACGTTGCGCCAGTGTTGCGCTTCGGCGCTACATTAAGATGAGATTATTGAAGTTTCGGTAGGGCTTACCAGCTCGTAGGTGACCCCGCGCCATTGAATTCTGTTAGTTAAGACAGAGTAGAGGGTCATCCACGGTAAAACAAGATGGGCTAAGGGAATTGCCGCACAAGAAGTTAGGAACGACTCTTCAATATATTGTTGGTTGTCAGTCAGAACCCGCTTCCATAAGGTTCTTGCTTTAACGAGGAAGAATAATTCTAGAGGGAAGATTGTCAGACCGGCAACCAGGGCCATTGCCATCGATTGGTCTGCCCAGACGATGTAGCCAATAGTCGCACTGAGCATAGCTATGAGCCACAGGGCCATAACTGCCGCTCGGGCTATTGCTCTAATCCAGAGCCCTGGGTAATAGACTTTCGTGAGAATCAGTTGGCGATTGGTCCATTCAAGTATTTCGCCAATTGAGGCATCGCCGTCGCTGGCTACGAGACATTGGGGCACAAAGTGTACCGATTGACCGATGGCTTTGACGGCTGTAGTTAATGAAAGATCATCATCGGCAGCCCTGTCCCAGGCTTCTGCCACTTTGGCCTCTTCAAATACAGAACGTTTTGTCGCCATAGCTCCGCCCCAAGCGAAGGCGTAGGCGGGATGAGCCAGCTCCCAGGCGGAAATGCGATTCCAAAGTGAGCGGAGCTGAGAAGGCCAATTGGAAATTGAGGCGATGTAAAAGCGATAACCAGTTGTCACTCCCACTCCGTCCTCCTGCAAAGGTTCGACAAGACGGCGCAGGAAGTCTCCCCTGGCGATCACGTCTGAATCGACAAAGACCAAGACCTGGCTCTGAGGTGAAAGTTCCGTAAGTGCTTTTAGTTGATTATTAATTTTCTGCGCTCGGCTTTGATTAATGCCAGCAACAACTATTTTTGTGTCGATTTGTGCGCTGCGTGAAAGCTCTACCAGGGCTGAATAGGCTGGGTCTTCAGTGCTAGCTACGGCGAAAATTACTTCAAAGTTTGGATAGTCTTGACTGAGCAGCTTCGCTACATTGTCGCTAAAGCCTGGGTCTAGGCCCTTACATGGCAAAATGACCGAGGCGAAAGGATGGTAAGGAGCACGCGGACGGTCCATTTCTTTACTGACGTATCGCATTAGGCGGTTGAACGCCACAGCCTGCACGGCGCAAGTCAGCACAGTTATGGTTAATAGAAAGGCAGTGACAAGCATTTGTATACTCGCATTACCAACAAAAGAGCTAGCCAATATATCTATTATTGGATTCTGCTTGATTGCTGGTCGAAAAATCGTCGACAAGGTCCAGATAAGGTACAGAGTATAATGCCTAAGCTAATTTCCTGTTTCTTGTTTGCTCTTTAATGACTCATCTTGATGGTTCGGCCTGGAGGCATTCTCTTTATGATTCGGCGCGCTATGTACCGAGCTTTCGCTTCGCTAGCCGAAGGAAAGATTCGTGCGCTCACTGCCGCCAGTGAGAAACCGCGCGAGGTGCAAGAAGCTAAGCTTTTTAAGCTTTTGCAAAAAAATGCAGACAGCCAATTTGGCCGCGATCATAATTTCTCTTCAATAAAGTCTGTAGCAGACTATCAGCGTGCTGTGCCTATTCGCGACTATGAAGATTTTCGACCATATATAGAAAAAGCTACAGCTGGTCAAAAGAAAATTCTCACCATCGAAGATCCTTTGATGTTTGCCACAACAAGTGGAACCACGGCTCAGCCGAAGTACATTCCTATTACTCCAGGCTATATGGAAGAGTTTCGCTTAGCTTCAGTAGCTTCTGGCTATCATATCTATCGATCATTTCCCAATGTTGAGCAAGGAGTGGCCCTGTCGGTAGTTTCGCCAGCCGTTGAAGGGCATACTGAAGCCGGAATACCCTACGGTGCTATATCGGGTCAGCTCTTTCAAAAAGAGCCATATTGGGTAAAGAAGTACATTTCTCCCATTCCTTACCAAGTTTTTTTGATTCGCGATTACGAGATTCGTTATTACACACTCTTACGACTAGCTCTTGTATTGCCTATCTCGTGCTTCTATACGCTCAATCCTAGTACGATTAGCTTACTCTTGAGGCGGCTTAAGCATTACGCACCGGCGCTAATTGAAGACGTGCGCAAGGGTACCATTTCGCCTCCCGGTGAACTGTCAGCTGTTGCCTACGGCGCCGTCTCCAAATTCTTGCGCGCTGATCCTAAAAGAGCTGACTTCCTCAATAATTTGCTTAACGAAGGCCAATTTGTCGCTCACAAAATTTGGCCATCACTAGAACTGGTTACTTGCTGGACTAAGGCTGCAGCGGCTTTTTACTTGGCTGATTTTCCTGAACAGTTTGGTAATATTCCCGTCTGTGATATTACCTATGGTGCCAGCGAAGGTCGCGGTACTGTCTTCATGGGGCCTGGCAAGCAAATGTTAGCCCTGCAATCGCACTTCTTCGAATTTGTACCTGAAGCCGAAATGGGTAGTGCCAACCCCACTATTTTGTTGGCCGATCAGCTTGAAGTGGGCCAACACTACTTCATCTTATTTAGTACTTCGGGTGGGCTTTACCGCTACAACATAAATGATGTTGTTGTGGTCACTGGTTTCTACAACCGCACGCCGATGTTAGAGTTTCAATATAAAGGTGGAAACATTTCTTCCTTCACTGGCGAAAAAATTACGGAACTACAGGTGACTGCCTCCGTCGTACGAGCGGCGAAGAGAGTAGGCCGCAATTTGAGATTTTTCACAGTGATTCCACAATTTAGACCTGAACCACATTATGAAGTATGGATTGAGCCAGATTCTGGCCATGAATTCGATCCTGACCGCTCTGAGCAGCAGCTGGCTCAGTTGGCGCAAGCACTTGACGACGAGCTGTCCATCGAAAATGTTGAATACAAGACTAAGCGTGATTCTCTCCGGCTTGAGAAAGTTGAGGCTCGCTTGCTTACAGCTGGCTCCTACGAAAACTTCCGCAAGTATTTAACGAGTTTAGGCGTGGGCGATGCCCAAATCAAAGTTAGTCATCTCAACCCCAAGGCTGAAGCGCGTCAATATTTCGAATCGCGCTTGGTCACTATCGAAGGCGCCCAACAGGCGTTGAGTGGTCACTAATCATGAATAAAATGCCATTACCTATTAATCAGTCTAATCATTCTAATCAGGCGGCCGCCAGCAGCTCAACTCCATTAAAGCTTGCTCTGGTGAGCACCGGTCTCGGTCACATCAATCGCGGCTTTGAGATTTCTACCGCTCGTTGGTTTGATGCCTTGCAGCGCCACTCAACTCTAGATGTGCGTTTGTTCAGCGGCGGCGAGCACCCAGGCGCTAAGGCTTTGTGGAATTTTCCCAGGTCTAGTATTTGGACCAAGCCAATTCAATACATTCCTTTTATGTCAGAACAGCACCGCTGGGAATTTACCTACGGAGTTGAGCAAGTCAGTTTTTGGTCGGCTCTTAACTTCGAGCTCATCAATTGGAAGCCTGATGCAGTCTGGGTCAAGGATGTACCTTTGGCTCACATGCTGCTGGCCTCTCGTGTTGCTTTCAACCTCAAATTTAAGATCATTTTGGCCAACGGCGGTATGTTCAAACCCAAGACTTATGAGTGTTTTGACCTGACCCAACAGTTGCAGCACCAAGCCTTTGATGAAGCAATTGAGTATGGTATACCTGCTGAAAAGATGGAAATTTTGGGTAATTGTGTACCCGCTCCTTCTGCTGTGTTGGCTGATGAACGCGCTCTTGTGCGTCAGTCTCTCGGTCTTAGTGAATCTGACTATGTAATCGTTTGCGTGGCTGCCTGGAATAAATATCACAAGCGAATCGACTATTTACTCAATGAAGTAGCTAATCTAACCGATCCTAATATCAAACTATTGCTCTGCGGTGCTCCTGAAGTTGATACTCATGAACTGCAAGAACAGGGCAAAGCTCTGCTTGGTGATCGTGTTCAATGGCTCACTGTTGAGCCTGAAAAAGTAGCGTCGATATTGCAGGCATCAGACGTTTTTGTTTTACCGAGTTTGCGTGAATCGTTCGGCAATGTACTTCTTGAAGCGGCTTTGTGTGGCTTGCCTGTAGTCACTCATCCCCATGACGGCGCGCAGTTTGTTATTGCCGACGATTTTTGGATGACTGATTTGACAGAGCCAGGCAGTCTGACTAGACGCCTTGGCTGGCTCAAAGATAATGCCGTTTCTATTGAAGGACATGTACAGCAGCTCAAAGACAGCGTCAATAAGCGCTTTAGTGAAGAATCTTTGGTGCGACAGTTTCAGCAAATGGTACGACGCACTGTTTACCGCAATCCATCACGCATTGCTGTGGGCGCCTCTCAATTAGATTGAGATTTGAGGTTTTGTCCGTGCTAGCATAGGCAGCGATAGTCTACCTACTTACCTATTTGCCGATGTAGCCGGAGTTGAAATGGTTAAAGATTTCGTTGCCTTTCTCACCAAAACAAATGCCTTAGCTCTGGCCATAGGTGTGATTATTGGTGCTGCTACGCAAAAAGTTGTGACAGCTATTGTTGACGATCTCTTGATGCCAGTAGTGGGTTTAATCATGCCTGCAGGTGATTGGCGCGATGCTCAGATAGTACTGTCTCAATCGGCTCCCGATGCCGCTGGTAAGATCACTATTAATGCCCTTAAGTACGGTCACATCGTCGGTGCTCTAATCGATTTTGTCATCATTGCATTTGTGGTTTATGTAATTACCAAAATGCTCATGCCCAAAGAGCCGCCGGCTCCAGAAACCAAGCAATGTCCGCAATGTCTTGAAACGGTGATGATGGCGGCGACAAAATGTAAGGCTTGCACTTCAGCTATTTAGGGCCTTGATCAGTTGTTAACCAAGAATCGTCTGGCAATTTTAATTGGTTTGCAAATTGCTATTTTTCTCTCTGCCTTAGATCAGACCGTTCTCAATGTCGCCATTCCTAAAATGGCTCAGGCACTGCATGGTTTTGATAAATCGGCCTGGATTATAACGGCCTATTTGCTTTCGTCTACTATTGCTACGCCTGTTTCTGGAAAACTCGCTGACATTTACAGCGCCAAGTCAGTTTTGATCTGGGCCACTTTCCTTTTTGGCTTGGCGTCGGGCCTTTGTGGTAGTGCTGGACTGATTGATCCTCTTTGGGGGCTAGACGCAATCGATCAGCTAATACTGGCAAGGGCATTTCAAGGCATTGCAGGTGGTGCCATGATCGGTCTTTGCTTTATCTCTATAGGTGACTTGTTTCCTGTGGCAGAACGAGGCAAGTATCAAGGTTTCTTGGCTGCTGCCTTCATTGTCGCTGCTTTGATCGGTCCTGCTCTTGGCGGTTGGCTGACCGACAAAAATAGCTGGCGCGTCATTTTCTACCTGAATATTCCCCTCAGTTTGCTTGGCTGTCTTTTGTTTAAGCTCTCTTTCCCATTGTCTTTAAGACCTAGGGCTAAAGCCATTATTGACTATAGTGGCATACTGTTTTTTGTGCTTTTTATTACGCCGATGATTTTAGCTGCCTCTGAGATTGGCAAATTGGGCACTCTCACTTTCATATCGTCCGGTGAGCTAGGTTTCTCTCTTCTGATGTTTTTAGCCTTTCTTTGGCGGCAGACGAAAGCCCCTGAACCGCTGATTCCTCTTAGTCTTTTTAAAGATAAGCTGATTGCTATTTCGCTTGCTACAGTCTTTGTTACCGGCATTGGTTTGTTTGGTTCAATGCTTCTCTTGGCCATGATTTTGCAGCAAATGGTGCACATGTCTGGTATCGATTCTGGACTTACTCTCACTCCTCTAATGATTGTGGTGGCGCTTGCCAGCATCGCTGGTGGCTTGATTGTGGCCAAAACTAAACGCTACAAACTCTTGTGTATTGTGTCGTTAATACTGCTAGCAATAGGTACCGCCCTGCTGGCCTGGCACATTCAAGCAGGGCCGCTTAAAGTGGCCGATCTGTTGCTTGATGCCGCCATTGGTGGAATTGGCTTAGGCTTGCTTTTGCCAGTGCATACAATCTTGATACAGAATGTTGCTCCTCCAGAAAGCATGGGAGTCGCCACTTCTATGACCCAATTTTTCCGTTCTTTGGGTGGAACCATTGGTACTGGTCTAATGAGTGCTGTTATGCTTAGTCTGGTTCGACAGGGAA
Source organism: Candidatus Obscuribacterales bacterium (assembly GCA_021732025.1). Taxonomy (GTDB): domain Bacteria; phylum Cyanobacteriota; class Vampirovibrionia; order Obscuribacterales; family Obscuribacteraceae. The sequence goes on from JAKFVU010000036.1 coordinate 46,091, forward strand.
CGTTACAGCAGGCCATTGTTCAAGCTCTGGTGTTGTACATTGTTACTGTTGCTTTAGCGGTTATCCTTAGCTTCTTTTTGCCGCTGGTGTCACTGGTTCGAGCATCTAAAACAAAAGTTGAATCAAGGTAAAGTCAAGAGTGAAGCCTGTATACGGCACGAAGAGAGCTTTAGCAGCAGCAGCAGTGTTGCCTTTTGCGCTGTCGGTCACCATTGGTATTACATCTGTTTGCCCTTCATTTGCCAGCTCTGTCTACATCAATCAATGTGATGTTGGTCAGCGTTTGATGATTCCGGTGCACTCTTGGAACAATCCAGACATGCCTGTCAAGGGTGTGATAGTTGCCTTGCAGGGTCTTATTTTTAGCGGAAAAATGTTTGGCAATTTGGCCACACACTTTACCGAAAAAGGCTACATTGTCTACGCCAACGACATGCGCGGTTTTGGTGATTGGCGCAATGAGAACCATGGCTTCGCTGGCGATAGTGGCGTGCACTTCGGCCAAAGTAAAGATGATTTGACCAGCATTCTCAAGGCTCTGCGCAAAAAGTATCCTGACAAGCCAATCTTCTGCGTAGGTGAAAGCTTCGGCGCCAACATGGCCATTTGGGAAGCTTCAACTGAGCCATCATTAATGGATGGTTTCATTGCCTCTGGTGCAGTGTTTAGAACCCGTGTACATCCGCGGCCACTTTGGGTGAAGACTTTCTTTCAAGGTATCCACAACCCCGACAACAGTATTGATATCAAGCCTTACATGCAGCCCATATTGTCTGAAGACAAGAATATTGCTCTTGAGCTGATGAACAATACTGAGACATCTAAAGAGATGAGTATCACCAATTTGATTAAGGCGGCAGTGACGAATAAGAATTCAGTCAAAGAAATTGCCAATATTCCTGAATCGATGCCAATACTGCTTATTGCGGGTGAAAAAGACCGCATTCAAAAAACCGATACTCTTGAATTGATGGTTCCTAAAATGGGGTCGAAACAAACCTCACTAATGGTTTTTCCCGACAAGGGCCACATGCTTTTGGAGTGCAAAAACATTGACCCTGAGGTTGGTAAGGCGATTGACAACTGGCTTGATCGCCAGCAAGAGCAGTTCGAGCTTAAAATTGCTGCGCGCAACACCACTGCCAGTTCTGCCGCCATATCTACGGTGGAAATAGGATCGAATTCAAATTCACTTTCAAGCAATCCTTCGTCGACAGCTTCATCCGGTATAGAATCTTCACTGCCGGTGATTACCCCGGCAGACGTTATGCCCGCCGACGCCTTCTCCAAAAGCGACGACTCGGTATCGTCTAACTAATCTGCTATTGTCTTGACGTCACCTCTTTAACTCTGTTTGAATTGATGACGGCAGAATGGGGGAAGAATGGCTGTGACCTTAGGTTTGAGTCTTGCGCTGACAGTTTTAACAGTGCTAATTTCGATTGCTGGACTGCTTGTCTTTCGCAGGCTAGGCGTTAATGAAGATCTGAGAACACAGCATGAAATTACCGACCCATACTCACAGTTTGTCGGTATGTTGTTTGCTGTCTTGCTTGGGTTTATGGTGGCAGACGCCATGCAAAGATTTTCGTTGGCAAGGCAAACTGTAGAACAAGAAGCCTCGTCGCTCGCCAATGTTTATCGTCTGGCAGATGGCCTACCTGATTCCAAGCGTAGAAAAGTGCAGGATCTCTGCTTGGAATATGCCGAAGAAGTAATACAAGCCTGGCCAATGTTGGCTAAGAAAAAAACGGCCGCACAGACCTGGAACACTTACCGAGTTTTGTGGAAGGAGTGCACCTGTTATGAGCCGGTCACTGCTCGTCAGGTAAACGCTCAGGCAGCGATTCTTCCTTGTATGAGCACCTTGGGTGATTGCCGCCGTTTGCGAGTAGATGCCATGCATAATGGCATGTCGCCAATTTTATGGTGCATCCTCGCTGTTGGTGGTGTGGCCACTATCCTGTTTACATACTTCTTTAGCGCACCTAATATCTACGTGCAAATTGTTATGGTGGCAATTGTAAGCTTAGTTATTTGTTTGAACGTATTCTTATTAGCGACTTTCGACGACCCGTTTTCAGGTGACGTTATGGTAATGCCAACTGCCTTTGAGACCCAAGTTAAACTGTTCAGGCAAGAGAAAGACAGTGCTTACAATCCGGCTACTGCAGCTCCAATCGAGCATGAAGGTCCTAACTAAGTTCTTGACTTCGGTCGAAATGTAATTGAAAGGGCCCCAAACGGGGCCCTTTCGCATTTGATCAGTTGAAGCGAAATTCGCCTTACTCTATGGGTTTGGCTATTTCTCTCGTCAAGTTGGCTTTGTTTATTTGCCTTTGTCACCGGCTTCGCAACAAGTTGCACACTCAAGGCAAGATTTGATGCAGTCGGCCAGTTTGGGGTCGTTCATGTCTTTGCACATTTGGGCGCATTGCTTACAGATGTCACTGCATAGGGCCATTATTTTTGAACTATTGGCCGATTTGCGCGATTGAAATTCTGCTGAAGCTTTGCACGATGATATGCAATCTTCGAGTATCTGGATATTCTTTGCTTCGGTGTATTTTCCGCCTTGTTTCTTGAAGTAAGCCAGGGTTTTTTCGCATTCTTTTTGACAAGCGCTACAGTTCATCTCGCTGGCGCAGCAATCTTTAGCATGAGTTTTGGCAGCTTTGTCTCCAGCCATTGCTGGTGATATCATCAGTGGTGCCAGCGCAAAAAGGAAGGCGGCAGCAAATAACATCATAAATAGTTTTTTCATGACAATGATCCTTGTATTGATATGTAAAAGCACTAGATCTGCCGTTTTTAGTCGAAACGGCTGGGGCGCTTTTTAAATCAAAAGTGATCGTTTGAGAATGTACAGTGGCCGTTGACTAGCCAGTGTTTGTTGAGAAAAAGCTTGTTGACCTAGGCCTTGTAGCTCAGGGCTGCTCGTGAGCCAGTCAGTGATAACTGGTCTGGCTGTGCCTTTAATTGGAATGAATTTGGCATTTTGGTTAGACTGCACGCTGCTTTCTAAGTTGCCAGGTTCAATTGGTGCTGCACTGCAACAGCATTCTTTTTCAACTTTGCAGCAATCCATGCTATTACTTGCGGAAATCTCGCTGGCAGCCATGCTACAAGCGTCTTTACTTGCTGTCAGAAGTTCGCTGGCCGGTAGCGCCAAGGCGCGCAGCGGTGCAATAGCCGTGAGAACGAAGGCTAGAATCAATAGATATAGGTTTTTATGTTTAAGCGAAATTTTCACTTGAACCTCTACCTTAACTATTTGATTGTACCCCCAGCAAAACCATATTGCTGAGAAATCTACCTACTACAAGGAGAATTTATTCGAGACTGTAGAGGCTCCACTTGCCATTTTTTGTCTTGGCAATCAGTTTAGGCTCACTGTCAAACCACTTAAGGCTTTCCATAACTTCGCGCGGCACAAGCAGCCAATGCGGCTTTTTGCCGCCCTCAAGATATTTTTTCGCTTCGTTTGGATCGCGCAAGGCTTCCACTCGGCGGTGCAAGAAATAAGAGAGTGATGGAGCTTCGACTACTACTGTGGCGATGTCGGCTTGAGCACCTTGAATTCGTTGGATAAGCTCCTCAAAAGGCTTTTGGCGCTCGTTATAGAAGGCGATATTGGCCATCGGAACAAGTAAGGCCGTCAATCCGACTGTGAGCCCGGTAAGAACTGCTAGGGCTTGCTCACGTTTGTTTCGCACAGCTAAGAACAAGTAATAGAGTGAGGCAATTAATGCACCAATTAAGACTGGTCGAGCCTCAACGAGAAAGAGCTTGACCCAGCCATGGCCAGAATTGCCAGCAATGTAGGCACCAATTGTGGTGGCGCAGATAATGGCTGCACTTGTAACCAAAACTTTGCTAGGCTTTTCGCTGCCTATTTGGTCAGGCGTTTCAAAGTAGGCTAACAGTGCTGCTACCAGCACCGCTATGGGCGGTAGGCCTGGCAAAATATAAGTGGGAAGTTTAGTTTTGATAGCACTAAAAAGTACTAGAACAAACACAGCCCAGATGGCCATGAAGAAGAGATAGGCTGTGCGTTCGCTTAACTGCTCACGATTTTTGATTAGATTAACAACACTGGCTTTGTTCTCTGTAAACTTCATAAGAACGGCAATAGCAGCCAGTATAGTTAATAGGCTCCAGGGAAATAAGCCGCCCAAGGCAACAGGTATGTAGAACCAGAAGGGCTGTTGGTGATTGACCGTGCCTACCATTCTGCCAAAATTTTGAGTAATAAAGAAATCTCGGAAAAAGGCACCATCAGTACCAATTGTAGCCATCGTGTACCAGGGTAAATTGACAGCAGCAATTAAGGCCAAACCTAGAAAAGGCCGACAATCCAAGACCTTCCTCAAAATTGCCGAAGGTTTGTTTGTCAGTACTAGATAAAGGCCAAAAATCGCTCCGACAATAATTACTGCAATTGGCCCTTTGCAGAGAAAAGCCAAGGCTAGAGAAAAGTAAGCGGTTAGGCAAGCTGAAAGCTTCTTAGACTTTTCGAAGTGAAAAAGTGCAAAAAGTGCCGTGGCCATTAACATTGATAAAGGCATATCGGTCAATGAAACGTGGCCAACAGCGCTCGCTAGAGGAAAAGCCATGAAGATTAAGGCTGCCACTATCGACTGCTTGCGACCGATATAAGGCAGAGAAAAGAAGTATGTGGCTAGGCCGAGTAAGACGCCGGTAAGGGCGCTCACAAGCCTTCCAGCGAAAGGATTTACACCAAGCAGGTGGTACGTGCCAGCGACAGACCAAAAATAGAGAATGGGCTTGTCTAGCCAAGGCTTGTAGTTTTGTAGAGGCAACAAATACTGATTGGTCTCGAACAGCTCGCGCCCAGATTCAATAAAGAAGCTATCTGTTGGGTCCAGCGGGCCGTAGCTGCCTAATGCTGGAAGGTAAAGCAGCAATCCAACTATCAAAATAAAAAGAGCTGTCAGTAGCGCTGGCTTCTTTTCCATGGCGGGCGTGAATCCTTTGGCACACAGTCATTTAGACTGAGAAATAGCCTATCAGCTTGGCTTTTGTTTTGTGAACATTTGGCACGTACCGATCTATTAAGGTTGCCTGTATGATCAGCTGGCTGCGCAACGAGTGATGTATTAGGAGAAAGAATCTGAGAGTAGGAATATTGATAATCGGTTCTTTGCTCTGGGATGACGGCCGAGAAGAGATGCGTAAGACGTGGAGAGCGGAGCGGCTTCTCGTCAATGAAGCGATTGATGTTGCTGCACCAATTCGCTATGGCAGAAAATCCAGCAGTCGCGGTGATACTTATACAATGGTGCTGTCGATGAAGGCGCAGCTTGGGCGCGCCAAGGTTATCCCCTGTCTTAAACCAATCAATAATTTCAATGATCTGATAGAAGAAGCGGTGCACCTGTGGCAGGCTGAATCACAGACGTCGAGCGATTCTGCAGTCTCTGCTTCTTGGGGCTGTGTTGGTTTGAAGCTTAGAGACGGTGTAGTTTGTCCAGATGATATTCTGACCAAATGGGCTCAGGTAGCCAAAGATAACCAAGCTCACTTCAATATTAGGCATGCCCATGATGAATTACCATTGCTAGACAATTCCGGCATGCTGCAAATTACTTGGCCAACAAGAGCCGATGGAGAGCCGCTGACAGAGATTGATGCCATTTTGGTGTCAGTCAACCAACCTACTCTCACGGCAAAAAATGAATATGCCGATCCATACGACATTGCTAGAGCTTGGCTAAAATGCCCTGAACACGACAATTATTTCTATAAGAATAGCGAGCACGGTATCAAGACATTTGAAGATGACGCTATCTTGGAAGAAATTTGGCGAGCACATCATGGCGGCTGTGGCGGGCCCATTGTTTGCTAACCGGGTTGATAATAGACTGGTCTACTAGTGGGTGGGTAAAAAAAGAGAGGGGAGAGATTCAAATCTCCAACACCCTCTCTTAAAGTCTAAATCCTAGTTTTATCCCTGCTTCAGCGCTTTCCATTGTTGAGAGAGAATAGTCTCTTTTTCGGCGAGAATTTTGGAGGCTTTGATGATAGCTTCTTTGTCTCGCTCGATGATTTCTTTTACCTTCTGCCGGCAGGCTTCGATGATGGTGCGCACTTGTCCTTCGATAGAGCATTTGAGGCTCTCTGAGATGGCCAGAGCGGTCTCAGAATTGTCCATGCTACCGCTTGAAAGAGCAGCACTCGTGCCCAGCGGCGACATGCCGTAGCTTGTCACCATTTCAAAAGCCAGACGCGTGGCTCGTTTGAAGTCATCGGATGCACCGGTGTCGGCCACACCCAAGATAACTTCTTGGGCAATGCGACCGGCCAGCAGCGTGGCAATTTGCGCCTTGAGTTGCTCTTCGCTGTAACCAACCGGGTCTTCGTCAGGCAAAATCATGGTGTAACCCATCGCTTGAGAGCGAGGCAACACTGTTATTTTGGCGACGTTATAACCTTCTTGTAGTTCGTCGGCGATCCAAGCGTGGCCGATTTCGTGCACAGAAGTGTTATAGATTTGCTTAGGAGTGAGAGCCTTGGCTCGTTTCGTCCTGGCAACACCCATCTGCACGCGATCAATTCCCTCAGCAAAATCGGCGATGCCGATTTGACCTAGTCGTCTGCGCTCGATATCGGTCATGGTGGCGAAGCTTGGATGGCGCAGCAGGCGACGAGCGGCAACTGTGGCTGCTTCGTTGCAAGAGCCTTCGATATCGGCACCGCTGAAGCCCGGAGTGAGGCGGCTCAGTTCAGCAAGGCTAACCGTAGGCGCAAGCGGTTTGCCTTTGGTGTGGATGGCAAAGATTGCTTCTCGCCCTTCGCGGGTGGGCAAATCAACCAAGATCTGACGGTCGAAGCGGCCCGAGCGAATGAGGGCTGGGTCGAGAATATCGACACGGTTGGTGGCGGCGATTACGACCAGACCTTCCGTTTCGACAAAGCCGTCTAGCTCAATCAGAAGCTGGTTGAGAGAGGCTTCGCGCTCGTCGTTGCTCGAGTATGCACCAGAACTGCGCTTGCGGCCAATGGCATCGATTTCGTCGATGAAGACAATGGCGGGCTTTTTGTTGCGCGCTTCTTTGAAGAGGTCACGCACTCGGGCGGCACCAATGCCAACATACATTTCGACAAACTGTGAACCAGACATCGAAATGAAAGTGGCGTTTGCCTCACCGGCCACAGCTTTGGCAAGTAGAGTCTTGCCGTTGCCGGGCGGGCCGATAAGCAGCAGTCCTTTAGGCATGCGCACTCCTAAACCCTTGAAGAGCTCTGGGTTTTGTAGGTAGTCGACGACTTCTTTCAGCTCTTCTTTGGCTTCATCGCAGCCTGCTACGTCAGCAAACTTGGTTTTTCCAGTGCCTGCTTCGATAATGACAGCGCCCGATTTGCTCAGCTCGCTGTGCAGTGAAGCACTGCTCTGGTTGCCATTTTTCGAATTCTGAGTGGCAGAGGTTGCCGGTTGCTCTTGAGCGTTTTGCTCTGCTTTCGCTTTAGCTTGGCGACGAGAGTAGATGGCGAGGCCGATGAATAGGGCAGCCATTGCGCCTAACATTGGTAAGAAAATTGCAAGCAGTAGGGTGTGGTCAGTCATGCTCAATCTCCACTAAAGCTGGACGGCTTGCAGTCCTCCAGCCTCTTCTAACTTGGTGCGTTTATTTATGCACCGGTTCGGGGCAGTGATTTGCGGCACCAATTGCGGTGGCGCTCTCTAGCAGCCGCAGCCTTTGGCAATGCGAGTGTCGGTGTAAGCCTTCAGGCGGGCGTGATATTGCTCGCGTGCTTGCTTTGAAGTTTCGCTGGCGAGGCGATGGGTTTCGATAGCCTCTTGATACTGAGTGAACCAGTCGGCTTCTTTGGCGCTATCCGCGGCGAACTGGTCGAGGCTGGCCTTGTTCAGGTCTTCTGCTTGAAAGTTGCTCAGTTCACGGGTTTCATGGGCTGAACGCCAGTGATTAGCAAGGTGATAGACCTGAGCGGCCGCTTTCAGTTCTGCCGAGATGGCGTCAGCCAGTTGCGAACGAGTTTCGCAAATTTGACAAGCAAACTTAGTCTTCGCTTGATTACTCATTGAGGGTTTCCTTTATTCAGTTAGTTTTCACTTACTCGATAGGTCGAGAGGCGAGAAAGTGATTGGTTGCAGGTACTGGTTGGTTTTGAAAGTGATTTTTTGGAGAAAATTGATTTAGAAGAATGGTTAGTTATAGTTGGTTAGAAAGAGTAATTTCAAACGCCGATTAAGGCATTTACCGGGTTATGAGATCACCTTTAAAAAGCTTGTCTAGCGGACGTATACAACCCCACGCAGGGGATAGGGTTATCGCGCTTGACAGCCTTTGCGGTTCTTGAGCGTTTATTAGACCGGTCTGTTATATGTTCAGAAAAAAGAGAGGAGTTGAGCAGTTGCATCCAGACAATGTCTGAAATGCACTGTTCGCCTCCTCTCTGCAAGCAATTAAAAGACTATGTCTCTTTCTATTTTGATTTTCTTCTATCTGCGGCTAAACGCATCTTTGACCGAAACTGTGTCCAGGGCTGCGATACGTTCTCGCAGAAAAGCTGATGCTTCGTCGTCGGTTCGTTTGCTTCCGTCGGCCTTGGTGAAAAGCTCGGTAGTACTGATAGGCTTTCCGGTCACTACCACAGCCTTTCTCCGAAACAAGGGGAAGGCCAAAAGGACCATGCCGAACTGCTTGGCACGATCGAATTTCGACAGCCATGGCCCAGGATAGCGGCCATAGCGAATGTAGTTGGGGACGACATAGACCTCCTCACCTAAGCGCTCAGCAGCAGTGCGAGCGATTATGGCAACGCCATTGCGAAAGGGGCCCATGATTGGTGAAAAGTTGGTCAAACCTTCCGGCAAAACTACCAGTGTCTCTTTGTTGACCACCATCTCGATAGCAGCTGCACGTGTGCGCAGGCCGCCATCTTTGATTTTGTCAGTGGCAGTAAAAATGCCACCACGTGATAGTAAAACCCCGAGCAGGCCCCCGAAAGCTGTCATGACACGATCTGTTGCCATATAACGAGCTGGGCCTAAAATTAGCTGGGGCATGATGACGGCATCGGCCCAGTGAGGGTGATTAGCCGTGATGATACGGGGACCAATGAGATTGTCGAGGTTCTCTCGGCCAACAAATTTTATTGCACCTACCTGAATGTTGGTCAGAGCCCGAGCCACTTTCAGCAGACGAGCTGTAGCGATCGGTCCGGCAGGAGGAGCTACGTAACCGCAGGTTGTCACCTTTTTTATTTCGTCTCTATGGCGCCTGCGTTGACTCGCCATGTAGGTCGAATAGAGCGTCAGCAGTGCGGCAAATGCCATCAGTGCTAACAGAACTGTGTAAACCATGTGTGTGTCCGTTTATTCGTGTAGTGAATATTCCTGGTTGAAAGAGGGGAAGAATGGCGGTCTCTGACTGAAAGAGCGGGCCTCAAGTGAGACCCGCTCTTAGTCAGGGCGAGAGCTGTCGAGCTAACGCTTGGCGTTAGTTGCGAAAGCCACCGATGCGGGTGAGCAGAGCCGTGGCTTCGCCCAGATGGCTTCTGGTGTCGTGGCGGTTGCGCGCCTTGGCGGCCGCGTGCACCTTGCCGAGGATGGCCTGCAGCTCACTGCGTTCAGCAGTGGTGCCGTAGACACCATCGCTGTTGGTCGACAGCTCGCCGGCGTAGCGCACTGCTTGCTCGGTGTAGAACAAGGCAGAGTCCCATTCGGTCAGAAGACTGAGGACGCGGCACTGCACGTGGCTGCGGGCGTTGCCGGTGGCATGGTTGAGGATGACCAGGCGCTGCAGCACGGTGCGGTCGGCGCAGGTGCCTTCGGGCGCCAGCTGAGCTGCTTCGCTGCGGATGACCTGGAGCGTCTCCACCAGCTGCTTGATCTCCTTCACCGGCGTTGGCAGGTGCAGAGAGTCATAGCTGTGGGTGACGAAACGGCGATGCAGGGCGTCGAGATGGCCGGAGATCAGGGCGACAGTGTCGATGGCTGCGGCGTTGTTGTCGGTGCCCGAGTTCAGGCGGGGAAGCAGGGCAGCAGCGGCTTGGCGCATCTGGGCCAGCCACTTGTGGTGCAGTTCGATGAAGTTGCCGCACTTGATGGCGAGGTCTTCACTGTAAGTAGCCGCATCGAAAATGACGCCGAGCAGACGGGCATTGACGGCCGACGAGGGGTCGCGCTTCTGGTCGGCAGAATCGAGCTGGGCCGCGGTGTTGATCCAAACGAGAGCGACATCGAGTTCGCCTTGCGTACGGGCCTGGTCGGCTTGTTCGATCAGTTTCGAGGTGGCCTGCGGTGCCGGCGAAGAAGGCTGAGACTGAGACTGGGAGGGAGTAGTCATAATTTACCTATCGAAAACTTGTTGTCTATCTGGCGCTCAAGAGCTGCACAAGCACTAGACAACTGGTTACTGGTTTACATGCACTGCTGTCGATTGAACGATAGACGGAGCATGCGCTGAGGAGAATTTGCACCTGTGACTGCTCGAACCAAGGACCGACATATACTTCGACAAATACCTCTGTGACAGCTTCTCCTGTGCGGTTATGCGCAGGTGGGGAGTCAATGTCTAGGTATGAGCGTGTTTAAGTCAGGTGTTTATTGGTTCTTAAGTCGAGGAGAAAGTTAAAGGTACGCGCAGAATCTACTCTAGTCATTACTTGAAAAGCAGCGTTTAGAAGTAAAGAACTATGTAATGCAGATAAAAACCAGTACACATGCCGCTGTCAGTGGATAGTTGTCAAGGTGGCGCGGCTGTGCGGGCCGATTTCGGTGACAACCTCAGTCAGTTGCGCTAGCCGCCAAAAATGGCAGTTTCTTCTCTCTTTTAAATACTGATAATCAAGAGCTTATTAGAGTTTAGCCATAGTTTTCAAGAACACTGTATTTACGGTCTCTATTTTCTATAGGCTCAAGAAGTCATATCTCACTCTCTCCTTCATCACAGAAATCCCGAACTCTTAACCTAGTCTTCCAGCGCGAACTTATTCTCTGAAGTTATCACTTCAGGGTGAAGCCATGCCTTGAGAAGAACGAGTGTTAGTGCGGATAACGGTTTTTGTAATGGGTCTTCGAGTTGCAGTGCTGACATGAGTAAGTAATCACACGCGGACAGCGCCAATAGGCCGTCCATTGAAAACTTCTTACAGGAGCCCATATGTTTACCAGATTCAAGGCGAGCCTCCGCACGGTGGCTATCATCGTCGCGTTCATATGTCTTGGCCTGCTTTCACAGGGTGGTGGGTTGGCAAATGAGATCTTTACTCGTTTCCAGACTTCCGACCTCGCCGGCCTCAAAGACAAACTCATGCCCATCGGCGTCAACCTGCTGATCGGCCTGCTCTTTCTCTCTATCTCGTATCTCTTCTATCGCCCCCTGCGTACTGCCTTGCAGAGCACGCTAGAGCGAGCTGGTGCCAGTCCTCGTGGCAAGACCATGCTGCTGCGCACGATGCAACTCGGCTATTGGCTTGTGGTTGTCTTCGTCGTCGCCAGTGTGGTGGCACCGGACATTCTCAGCAAGCTCTTCCTCGGCGCCAGTATCCTCTCGGCTGCCATCGTTCTGTCGCTGCAAGGCGCTGCCGGTGATTTGCTCAGCGGGATATTCCTCAATGTCACCAAGCGCTTTCAGCCTGGAGACAACATTGAGGTGATCGGCATGGACAAAATCAAAGGCAAGGTTGTCGATATTGGATATCTCTCCACCATCGTCAAACTCGCTGATGGTGAGGTCACCATCCCCAACAAAGATTTGTGGAGCAAGCCCGTCAAGGTTGTGGCTGATGCCAAACCGGTTTCCCAAATCATCCTTCCGCCTGGTTACGACCCGTCGCGAGAAGGCACTACCAGCCGTTTTAAGTAACGGCCTTCCCTCTGGCATGAGCCAGAAAAAAAACTAAATCACGGAGAACAAAATGAAACTCAAAGTTCACACTATCGCTTCGCACGTCAACACGGTAAGCCTCGCGTCGGTCCAGGCTGATGTTCTGCTGGTCGGCTGTTTCGAGGGGGAGGTGGCAAGCATCGCTTCGTCCAGCGACGGCTCTCTCAAGCTGCTGGCCGAAGTCACTTCTGGCGCCATCGCTACCCAGGCGCAGGCCGACGGTTTCACCGGTGCTGTGGGCGAGACTCTCGTTCACTTCGCTGGCGATCGCCTTTCCACCAAGAAGGTGGTGTTGTTCGGTCTGGGCGCACGCGGCAAGGGCAATATCAACAGCTTCCGCAAGGCTATCACTGCTGCCTTGAAGAAGGCCAAGTCGCTTGGTGCAACCGAAATCGGCTTCTCGCAGCTTGACCCGGCCGCTGCCGCTGGCACCGACACCTACACCATGGCGCAGTCTCTGGCCAGCTATGCCGGCATGCTCGACTACGTCATCAACCACCAGAAGACTGCCCTCGGCGGTCACAAAGCCGAGAAGCGCTTCGCCAAGCTGCATCTCGTCGGCACTCTCGAGACCGCAAACGAGATGTTCCGCGGCCTGCGTGCTGGCTTCCAGGTGGCTTCGTCGGTCAACCTCGCTCGCGACCTGGCGAACGAACCGGCTGGTACCCTCACTCCTGCCAAGCTCGCCAAAGTGGCGAAGGCGGTGGCAGCTGCCAACGAAAACCTGTCGATCAAGGTCTTCGACCACAAGCAGCTGAAGAAGATGGGCGCCCATGCCCTCCTCGCCGTGGCCAAGGGCTCTGCCGAGAAGCCTTGCCTGATCGACCTGGTCTACAGCCCGGCCGGCAGCAGCGAGAGCGATCCGGTCGCCCTCACCCTGATCGGTAAGTCGGTCACCTTCGACAGCGGCGGCCTCGACATCAAGGCTGCCGATGGCATGCGCAACATGAAGCGCGACATGTCCGGTGGCGCTGTCACTCTGGGCGCCATCCAGGCCATTGCCGCCCTCGGTCTCAACATCAAGGTGCGCTGCGTCATGGCTGCCACCGAGAACATGATCAACGGCCGCGCTTACAAGCCGGGCGATGTTCTGCAGACCATGAAGGGCCTCACCGTCGAGGTCGACAACACCGATGCCGAAGGCCGCCTCACCCTGGCCGACGCCATCGAATACGCCAAGCGTCAGGGCGATACCACCATCGTCGACTTGGCCACCCTCACCGGTGCCGTCAAGATGATGACCGGCGACGTCGGCGCCTGCATCTTCGGCAACAACGACGAGTTCACCAATCAGGTCTTCTCGGCTGCCACGTCGCAGAACGAGCGCCTGCTGCCTGTTCCCATGTGGGAAGAGTTCAAGGCCTCGAACAATTCCGATATGGCCGACCTGAAGAACTCGGGCGGCGCCCCTGGCTCGACCACGGCGGCCTACTTCCTCCGCGCCTTCGCTGGCGAGGAGATCAAGTGGTGCCATGTGGACATCGCCGGCGTTGCTTTCCGCGACCGCGATATGGGCCCTGACCCGCGCGGTGCCACGGGCTACGGCGTGCGCACTCTGGTGGAGCTGGCTACCCGCCTCTCGGCCAAGAGCTAAGCGCTGAGCTGGTGGAGCCGTGAGATTAGCTCATTGACGACAGCCTTAATCAGGTCGTCGACGGGACCAACTGTGGTTCCTTCAATGCCGCGACTCTTGCGCTCCACCAGCCAATCGAGAAAGAGCACCCGACTAAGCGCTTCGGCGTAAGGCAGGGTAGCGACGACATCTTTTTCTTGGCGGCCTGATTCGAAGCAGTACGATTCGATTAACTCGTTGCGGAAGCGCTCAAAGCCGCCGTTCTTGTGATGTGTCATGGTCAACGTGGCAATATCCATGAGCGGTACGCCTAGAGCGGTGAACCACGACCAGTCGATGAGGAATAAACGTTGTCCACGCAGGATGATGTTTTCTGCATAAAGATCGCCGTGAACCAGCGAAATTGTCTCTCCTGCAAGAGGCTTGGCTAAGACATTGGCCAATTTGAGCAGGAGGGCTTTTTCAGCGTCGTCTACAAGCTGCCAGTTGGCTAGCTTTTCTGTAAAAGTGGAGACAAAAGACTCGTAGTCGATAGGCGAGAGGCAGCGCAAGATTCCAAGTTGCATCAGCTCGTCTGTGCGATAGGAATATGAGCGGTGCATCTTTGCCAGCTCTTCGCCGATGCGACGGGCAATCTCTGGTGAACCGCCGCTCTTGTCTAGAGCGTCTCGGCCCAAATCTTCCATGAACATGGCTGTCACCTGACCTTGGTGCGCGGCCATGAAAAGTTGTGGAGAGTTGGAAATCGACGGAATCAAGATGCGCTCGTGCAGGTCTTGTTCTACGTCCCAGGGAGGCAAGACCAATTTGTAAATGAGAGATTGTGGCAAGGCGTCTTCGAGCTCAATGCGCTCGACATACGAGAGGTCTCGGTGGCGAAGCAATTCGCGACCTGTGACTGTAATCTCCTTGCCGTAAAACTCTTTCAGCCAGCTCATCAACCGCTCTTCACCAACCGGTGTCAGCAAGTCGAGGGAACCATCTTCAGCGAATGCTGAGTGGCCTGGACTGGCTTTCTGGCTGGACTGTTGAGTTGGTTCTGGTGTGGTGTCTGACATTTCTAATTGGTCCCCTTAGCTCCATTTTACTCTCGTGACAAGGTCTTGCTCGGACGCTAGACCTCTAACTTCTCATTTCTGCACTAAAACGTAGGTCAAATTTTCTCGCCCTTGCTTGGGCATTAACCTCAACTCGAAGGAGATATCTTATGGACGGACATGATGGCGGTGGCGGCGGAGACCTTGGCGTAGGCCATGGTCACGGCGTCGATCTTGGCTTCAGTAGCCATGATCATGGATCTCACAGTGGCATTGATCATGACGGCAATCACGCCGGGCATGTCACTGCCGAAGCAATGATGGTGGCACACAGCCATTGTCACAGTCACGACGGCATGGTCGGCCACTTCGGTGGCGACATCGACGGTGCCGATCTCAGCCACGGTCACATCGGCGGCTGGAGTCACGGCGAAGGCATCGACCCGGCCAAGGCCCGGCGCATCAAGCGCATGTTGGCGGCTGTGGAAAAGGCCAAGCTTGACCCGCAGCGCCGTTACTACGGTGCTCACGTCGTCGGTCACGGCTTCGCAGATATTCCGGCTATCTTCACGCGCGCAGCGCAGGAAGCCGGTCTCATGCGTATCTGCAACACGGTGGCCAACTTCAACCCGGTCGACTTGACCGACACCGTGCTCAGCGACTGGAGCCGGTTCTCGCCGCCCTACTCGCGCACCAACACGCCGGCAGGGTTCTATCCCAACGCCGCTGGCTTGACCCGGGTGTTCAAGCAGTACTGGCAAGTCGCCGACAAGAAGCGTTGGTGGGTGCAGGGTGACAAGCCCAAGTTCGACCGTACCAAGTCGACCTATGTGGAAGTCAGCATCGTCACCTGGTTCTTCGCTGACATCGGCGACTACGAGACTCGTATCGACATCACCGTGGTGTCGCTGCCGGTGCTCGACCGCTCGGACAAAGTCTGGGCTCGGCGCAAGACTCCGCTGCAGACCCATCAGCTCGCAGCTGAGCAGGTCTGCCATCGGCTCTTCGAGGTCCTCAAGGCCATTCCGCCGACGGCCTACACCCTGGGCAAGCGCAAGAGCATCATCGCTCAGCAGGCTGAAGAAGCCCGTCGCGCTGCCGCTCGCAAACAGGCCAACCTGCCCAAAGTCGGGCAGTCTGGTGCTGACCTCGACTCCCTGTTCGGTACTACTGATCCACTGGAGTCGCTGGAGCCAGATGCGTCAGCAGTGGTTGCCAAGGCTCCGGCCGGCGTGGTGGTGACTGCTCCGGCTCAACAGGTGGTTACGGAGACGCCTGTGACTGCTCAGCCGGAAGCTGTTCTGCCTACAGACAAACCTGCGGACAAACCTGCAGGCGAGCCTGCGGCTGACGAGAAGATGGTGCCCGTCGAGGTCACCATTCCGGCACCGCGTATGAAGAAGCCTGACCAGGACGCTTAGGCGTCATTCGGGCTAGCAATTGCCAAGAAAGGGGAAGGTAGCAGAGTTCGCTCTGCTGCCTTCTTCCTCTTGCTTCTTAAAGCACTTGCTTCTTACTTTCGCATTTTAGACCGCGCAATCACCTTCTTTTAGGGCTAAGCGCGGAGAAGAGGACAACATGAAACTGCATAGAATTATGCGGTTTCTCGTGCTGCTGCTGTTAGTTCTGGCTGCAACTGCTGGTGGTGTCATCTACCAGCAGTTGTTCCGCCAGGATTGGCTTGGGCTTGAACCCCAAGCCACTGCATCGGCTGCACCAGGAGGCGCAACTACAACTACGACCGCAACTAAGGCAACGACAACTAAGCCGGGCAACGCCGTGAAAAACAGCGTTACCAAGACTGATTTGTATCCCTTTGTCGACAGCATGCTGAGCAAGCTGCCGTCCCCGACCAACCTTGACGCATCGCGTTTCGATCAAGTTCTCGGCAGCGATGCTGGCAACTACTTGCGCACAGCCAATGTGACCAAGATCGAGGTCAAGGGCGACTTATTCAGCGTTGAGCTGAGCAAGGCTACGACCACCAACCTCAATGGTCAAGCCGAACTGAAGGTGGCGAAAAAAGTCACCTTTCAATACAAAAAGATTACCGGCCCGGCTGGTGAGCGCATCGTCTTTAGCAAAATCGACGGTGTTGAGGTCAAGGCAACATGGCTGCTGGGCTTTATGACGGTCAGTCAAGTCGAGCTTTCGCTTGATGCCGCCGGTAATACCGTGGTGGTCGTAACTGTCGATACGTTTTTCGGCAAAATCGACCGCACGTTCATCATTGGTCCTGATGGAAAGCCGCGCAAGCCGTAGGCTTTCCCCAGAAACGTCAATCAAATCAAAGGAGCCAATTATATGGATCCAAACATTTTCAAACCGGGCTGCAAGTTCACTGCTCGTCAGGCGCAAGTTTAATGGCGGCCGGCAAAAGAGTTCTCTTGATCGAGGACGACATCTCACTGGGTGAACTGCTGGTTATCTGTTTGACCCGAGACAGCGACGTCACTGTTTCGTGGTTTGTGCGCGCGCGTTTATCGGCTGACCAAGACCTGGTCTTGATGGAAGCCGATGGTCGGGAAGTAGTCTTCACTGCGAAGGCTCTTGCCAGCGATTTTGACATTGCCTTTGTTGACTATCGCCTCAAGATGAGCGCCATGACTGGTATCGAGGTGACCCGCAAGGTCGCAGCGTCCAAGCTCAAGGTGATCGCTTCGAGTGGCCTGTTCACACTCAACGATGAGTTGATTGCGGCTGGTGCCAGTGCGGCCATAGACAAAGACAAAATCATCGGGCGCGCCCTCAAAGAACCCGACTTCGTAGAGAAGCTCTGCTCTGAAAAGTAGAGCTTCGTAATTTCTCAATCGCAATCACTAGCGCTCTGTCACCTGCGGTGGCAGAGCGCTTTAACTGGTTAAGGAAAAACTATGTCACATCTCATGCTTTCATCGGGCTGCCACCACGCACAGTGCCGTAGCAGCAAAGGTGCTCAGGCCAAAGCCTTGTCCAAGGCCGAGGCTGCAGCGCCTGAAAACAATGTCTTTCGGCTGCCACGTACTGTGGTGCCGTCGCATTACGACCTGACCATCACTCCTGGCCCCGAGTCGCGTCTCTTCGATGGCACGGTCGCCATCGATGTCGCTGTGCTCCAACCCGTAAGCGTTGTCAAAATCAACGCCAAGAACCTCGTCATCACCTCAGCGCAGGCGAGGCACGCCAGCGGTACTGTGCTCAAGGGCACGGTCACCCTCGACGCTGATAAAGAGATGGCCGACATTGCCTTCGATGGCACGCTGGCTGCTTCGGCCTGGGTGCTCGAATTGCAGTTTGCTGGTCAGCACGGCAACAACTGTCAGGGCTTCTTTGCCAATACCTATGAAGATGCAGAGAAGAACGTTCACACCGTTCTCTGCACCCAGTTCGAATCGGCCGATGCTCGCTCGGCTTTCCCCTGCTTCGATGAGCCCGAATTCAAGGCCACCTTCAAGGTGCGCCTGGTGGTGGCCAACGAGCTGGTGGCACTCTCCAACGGCGACGTTGTTGGTGTCACGCCCAGCGCTGACAACCCAGCCAAGAAGGTGGTGGAATTCGAAGAGACGCTCAAGATCAGCACCTACGTGGTCTGCTTCGTCGTCGGACGGCTGGCCTGCACGGCGCCGTTCTATGTCAATGGCAAACGCATGCAGATCTGGTCCATTCCTGGCACCCAAGACCAGCACGAGTTCGCCAAGCAGGCTGCGGCTTTCGGTATCGATTATTTCGAGAACTATTTCGAAGTGCCCTATCCCTTCGGCAACAAAATCGACCTGGTGGCCATTCCCGACTTCGCTTGGGGTGGTATGGAGAACGTCGGCCTGGTCGTCTTTCAGCCGCGCCTCTTGCTCGTCGACAAGAATTCGAGCGACAGCAACAAGAACCAAGTCTGCCAGATCATCATGCACGAGATCGCCCATCAGTGGTTCGGTGACCTGGTCACCATGCGCTGGTGGAACGGTTTGTGGTTGAACGAAAGTTTTGCCACTTTCATGCAGTACAAGGCGGCCGATGCTTTCAACAGCAAGTGGGCCTGCTGGGACAGCTTCTGCTACAAGCGTGACAAGGCCTACTGGACTGACTCGGTGCGCGCCTCGCATCCCATCGAAGAGACTGTGGAACGCCCCGGCGATGCCATTCTCCTGGTGGATGCGATTTCGTACGAGAAGGGTTGTTCGGTGCTCTACCAGACCGAGAACCTCATCGGCGCGGAAGTGCTGCGTCAGGGTATTGCCCAATACCTGAAGAAGCACGCTTTCGGCAACACCGAATCGTTCGACCTCTGGGAAAGTCTGGAAGCGGCTTGCCGAGCCAACCAGATTGACCTGCCCATTCGCTCGATCATGGAAGCCTGGATTTTTCAGGTCGGCCATCCCGAAGTCATGGTCACTGTCGGCAAGAAGCCTGGCGAGTTGGTGCTCACCCAGCGGCCCTTCCTCCTGCTGGAGAAAGGTCGCAAGGCCCACAAGCGTTGGCCCATTCCGATCACCATGGCAGTCACCGCTGCTGATGGCACGGTGAGCGAGAGCAAGTTCGTGCTCTTCGAGCGCACCAAGCGCCTCAACGTCGGTGCCGGCTACAAGTTGGTCAAGGTCAATTCGGGCGGCTTCGGCTTCTACCGTGTGCGCTACGCACCGGAGCTGTTGGCCTTGCTTACCGATAATCTCAAATATTTGGCTGGCATTGAGCTGGCTAATCTTGTGGCTGACGCCAAGGCTTTCTTCACTGCCTGTCTCATTGATGCCGGCGAATACCTGCGCTTCCTCTTCAAGATCGCCGCGCGCAACGATGCTTTCAGTTGGCATCACGTCATCGAAGGCCTCGATTTGGTCAGCCGTCTCTGTGACGACAAAGACCGCCGTGCTCTGAGCAAGGTGGTTCTGGCTATGTTGAGTGATTTGGCTGACAGTCAAGGTTGGGACCTTTCGCCCACAAGCGAGACGTTGCTGCCTGTCTTCAGTGGCTTCAAGCCCTACCACCTCAACTTGAACCCGCTCGTGCGCAAGCTCAGTGGCGTGTTCTACCGCGACTGGCGCAAGAGTGCTGAAACTGTCGAGCCTTTCAAAGCGGCCCAGGCAGCCATGGTGCTTCACTTCGCCGGGGCAAAAGTTGTGCCAGAGTTCTCGGCTCTGCAGCGGCAGGCCATGCATGCCACACCGCTGCACATCCAGCAGTACCTGTTGCAGTTGGATGTGCGTCACGGCCCGGTAGGTAAGGTAGGTAAGTCTGGTAAGTCTGGTAAGTCTGCCAAGGCAGGGTCGGGTGGAAAGGCTGACATCTTCGCGGTGTTGGCCAATATCATCCTCAGCCCCGGTCGCTCGGCAGAAAGCAATGTGCAGCGCTTCTTGGAGGAATGGCCTGAGACCATTTCCCCCGAGACACCGCCTATCCAGGTGGTGTACAAGGTGTTGTACAGCGGCATCGTCGACGTGGACACTGCTGATCTCGAAGCCAAGCTGAAGCGCTGCTTCCGCCGCTACAAGTCACACATTGCTCAGTCTGCCATCAACCGCACCATGGAACGCATTCGTGCCAACGTGGTGATGCGCGAGAAGCAGAGTGCGGCAATCAAGGCGCTGTGCAAGATGCTTGTGAAAGATCTGCGCAACCGGCCGAGCAAAGCCAAGCTCAAACTCTTTAAAGTCGAGCAGTAGGCTTAGGCCTCTTGCTTTTCTTCAAGCAAGGTTCTGTAGTCACTTCGGTGGCTACAGTTCCTTGCTTTTTTCTGTTTTTCTACTAAATAGTGTAGTCGTAAACTTCATTAATCTAGAGCCCTCTTGCAAGCACGATCTATACGATATTTGAACGGTTTAAACCTATCAGATGGTTGAGATTTGAGTTACTCATGCCGCTCAACTTTATTTGATATAATAGGTTGTATCCGTTCGAGGTATAGGTTGTGGCCAACTTTACGACACGTCTTCGACGTAGGCAGCTAGATCAATCGCTGGCTCCTTTTAAGGGAATTAGTCGGCCCTTCAAAGGCTATGTTCGCGAAATTCGGGATGCTCTCGAAATGACTAGTCGACAGTTAGCTGAGCGCATGGGGGTCAGCCAGTCCACTGTGATGGATGTGGAAGAAAGCGAACGACGAGGCACTGTGAATATAAAGACTCTTGAGAGGGCAGCTGCTGCGATGGGATGCAGAGTCGTCTACGCCTTGGTGCCAGAAACATCACTAGAGGCTTTGGTGACTCAGCAGGCTCAACGAAGAGCTAAACAGTTATCAGCAACAGTGTTTCGCAGTATGGCACTAGAAAAACAGCAGACTTCAAGCAGTGACAGCGATGATCTAATTGCAGAACTAGCTGCTGACATTTTGCGCAAGGGAACTAGTGAGTTATGGAAGCATGAACAGTAGTTGTGGTAACGACGCAGCCGGCTCCACAGCTCTTGATCCAGACGAGGCGGCCGGATTGAAGCCAGGGATAGATACCTGGTCAGAATTGAACGCTTTCGAGCAAGCAAATATTGCTCAGGCTCTGCTATGGGCCACAAAAAGCCGAACTCTCAAAAAGTCCCTTTTGACTGTTGGGTCACTCCGCTTGCTCCACAAGCGAATGTTTGATGATACTTGGACATGGGCGGGAACTTTCAGAGTGAGTGGCAAAAATATTGGTGCCGAACCGCATATGATTCAGGCATTGCTAGGGCAATTGTGTGGTGATGGTGCCTATTGGATGGAGAATGATACCTTCCCTCTTGGGGAGTGTGCAGTCCGTTTCCATCATCGGTTAGTGAGTATTCATCCTTTTCCTAATGGCAATGGTCGCCATTCGCGTCTCACTGCAGATCTCCTCATGATGTTTGCAGGGCAAGCACCGTTTTCGTGGGGTGGCCAGTCCATTGATGTTGAAGGTGAGACACGGGTTCGATACCTAGAGGCGCTCAGAGCCGCTGATCGAGGGAATTATAAGTTGTTGCTTGATTTCGCCTGTCAATCATGATCGCAAACTCGTCAAAGTTATAACTGTGCTCGAAATCGCTACGCTAGAGTATCCTTTAGCAGGAGGAGAGACATGGCAATTTATCGAAAGCAAATTAGAGATATACGCCTTATAGGTGAGGTTTAACATGACTAATATTGTTACTGAGCTAGTTGCCTCACTTGCTCTTAAGCCTCATCCTGAAGGCGGTTATTATCGCGAGACTTACCGCTCTGAAAAGGTTTCGGGCGAGCCGGTTCGCGCCCTCTCTACGGCAATTTACTATCTGCTTGTTCCCGATACTTTTTCAGAATTGCACAAGCTCACTGCTGATGAAATATTTCACTTCTACCTTGGCGACACAGTGGAGATGCTCCAGCTCTTTGAAGATGGTTCGACTAAAATTGTCAGACTAGGACAAAACCTTGCTGCTGGCGAAGAGGTACAGCTAGTTTTACCGGCTGGAGTGTGGTTTGGTTCACGCTTGGTGGCCGGTGGCAAGTATGCTTTGATGGGTACCACAGTCGCCCCCGGTTTTGATTTTGCTGACTATGAGCGGGGCGAGCGCGAAGCACTCATAGCAAGATATTGCCGTAATGGTGAAGTGGCTGAAACAGCCGATAAAGCCGATAAAGCCTCATTGAGCGCATTGACTGACATGATCACAGCTTTGACTAGAGGATAGAAGAAATTGAACGATAAAATTGCACTGTTTGTGCAAGAGCGCTTAACTAGTTTGGCCAATCCAGAAAAAGCTGTTGAAATGGCGGCCTATATGAAAACTGATATGCCGTTTTATGGTGTACAGAAGCCAGATCGCTTGCCGATAATCCAAGATTTGAAACGTGATTTTAAGCCGTCCACTTTGGCTGAATATCACGAAAACATTCTCAGTCTTTGGCAACAACCCAAGCGTGAAGAGAAGTATTTGGCCATTAACTATGCTGAACTGTTTCCACAGTTTATTACTATCGATTCATTGCCACTTTACGAACAGATGGTGCGAGAAGGGGCCTGGTGGGATTATACAGACTCTATCGCCAGCCATTTAACAGGGCCGGTGTTGCTAGCCAATGAAGTGACCGTTCGACCCATTGTTGATCGCTATGTCGAAGATGAAGATTTTTGGATTCGTCGAACTGGCCTATTGAGCCATCTTGGCCACAAGAAGAATACATCTCATAAAAATCTTTTTGGCTATTGTCGAAAGCTAGCTCCGGAAAAGGAGTTTTTTATTCGTAAGGCAATTGGTTGGGCCTTGCGCGAATATAGTAAAAGTGAGCCAGAAAAAGTTAAACAATTTTTGGCTGAAAACAAAGGCAAGCTCTCGGCTTTGAGCTATAACGAGGGCGCTAAGCATTTGATCAAAGTTGGTTCGATGAAGGGTTAAGTCTTGTTCTGAAATGGTGTCCACTTTATGAAATCACAGAATGAACGACTGGCCTCCTGTCTTGTGGCTATTTCAGCAGCAGCGGCAGCAGTAAGCGTTGCGTATTTTCAATTTTTTTCTTTGCCTCCGGCCTCGGCAAAAAACAAGCCAGAGATAGTGGATCATGTTGGCGAGAAAGACCAAGCTAAGATCAATGCAAAGTTGAAAGATACCAATGCTGTCGCTCGTTATAAAAGGCCTGACGACTACGTTTCTAGTCGTATTTTGATCAATGCGCCAGTAGAAATTGTTTGGAAAATGGTGCACGAAGAAAGAGAGAACGCACCAAATCTGGTGTACAGCAAATTGCACAAAGAAGACACTAACCTATTAGTGTTTGAGCAAAAGTGGACGATTGTTCCCTTCATTGCTGCCACTACGTGCGTCATTAGTGAGCAAGAGATACCCTACAAGCGCATTGACTACAAAGTTATTAAGTCAAATCAGTTCAAAGTAATGGAAGGGGCCTGGATCTTTACTCCGGTTGAGCGCAGTTCGACTTCGGGAACTACTGCCACTGCAACTGAATTGGAGCTTACTACTCATTTAGAACTGAGACGCCTTGCACCCATGAAAATAGTAAATGCGATGGCTAAGAAGAAGATTGAGCAGCGTTTGGCCCATATTAAAGAGCTGGCCGAAAAGCCGCATGCTCACTTAGATGTAGGCGGTCACGTCTTAGACCGCTAGAGAAATTGTAGATGCGATCTACTCACAAGTGCATTTTTATTTGTCTCAAATTCATGACGAATTTGAGACAAACTTTTTTGAGCGATCTAGACGACTAACTACTCGAATTCGCCAATAGGGCCATTGCGCATGATCAAAAGCTCGACATCGGTCAAAGCCAGATGTGGTCCTTGTCTAACAGCTCCTGGAGTATAGACAATGCTGCCTTGCTCGTAGATTTTTTGTTTGTCGTCTTCGCCTGATTGAAGACGGCCAGAAATGATAAATGCGCTCTCTTCTAAAACGTGTGTATGAGCAGATATCAGTGCCCCTGCTTTCATGGAAATTTTATCAAGGCTGCCACCAGCAAACAGTTCAGTCAAGTGAGTGACAGTCACTTCTTCAAACTCTTTTAGTGGTTGAGCTTTTGGTTCTCCAGGCGAGAGTCGGCGTTGGCAAAGGTTTAGCTCTGCCAAATTTTGTTCAATATCTTGCTTGGCGCATCCGAAAAGTAAAGTGTCTCTCCATTTGCCTTTCATATTGATGTGCTTGCGCAAGAAGCCTTCTAGCTTCATACCTGCTTTTTGCAAAACTTTGGCCGAACCAAAGTTTAAAGGGTCGCAAGTGGCCCCAACTTTTTGCAAGCCTAGGTGATCAAAGGCAAAGCGAATTACTGCTTCAGCTGCTTCGGAAGCGTAGCCTTTGCCCCAGGCCTGACGGCTGTAGCAATAACCTATATCGCCAATCATTGAGTCTTTCTTGCCTAAGCGCAAAGAGACAGAGCCGACAAATTCGGCAGTATCAGCCATGACTACGGCAAAGTCGTAGGTCAGGCGAGGCTCTTCTTTTTGATTGGCAAAGCAGGTTTCCATAAACTGCCGAGTTTGCTCTTCAGTATTGGGCCCCCACTGCATAAACTTGACGACTTCGGGATCGCTTGAATAGGCATGGACCTGCTCAAAGTCGGATGGCAGAAACGGCCTCAAAATTAGTCTGGGTGAGCGAATTGGAGGAAGAGTTTCAGTCGACCTAGCCGGGGTATTTGACGAGCCCATTTTTTTATCCCTGTGAAATGAGGTATTACTTTATCACTTGCTGTGCATTACAGCCTTCAAGATTGTGGGAAGAACAAATAATCAGTGCCGTCTGGCGAAGGGCGAATGACAACAACTTTGCCCTCTGTTCGTTTGGGCCGACCGTTCTTATAAAGTTCGTGATACATGTTGGTGACGATGTCTTCTTCCACCGCACGATCACGATGGCGATTGCGCTCTAAGCACGTTGCTAGTGGTACATCCAAAAGCCACAGCTGCACATCGTCGTATGCGAATGTGGTGGCGCGATCGAGAATTTGTTTGCGGTGTTTGGGGTTGAGATTGGTGTTGTCAATGATGATGCTGAGTTTCTCTGTCATTGCTTGTTCAAGACGCTCAAAAAATATTTCAAAAACTGCGGCAGGGTCGCCTTGGGTCTTTTCGTCGCCATATAGTTCAAGGCGAATAGAATCAGCGTTCATATAGTGAAAGCCTTTAGCGACAATTCGTTTAGATAGGGTGGTTTTGCCTGATCCGGGCACACCGACAAGCATGATTAGCTTGGCCATTCTAAGCTCCTCTCTCTTCCTTGATCCACTTGAGCCAGATAGAGACTATGGCAATGGTGATGAGAATGTAGACGGCAATGAAAATTGTTTTCCAGAATTCTTTGTCTGCAGTTTGCATTGACATACGGCTGTCTAGCCAAGGATTCGTGTAAAAGGTCATGCCCACAGTGCTGAAAAATAGGCCTGTAGATAAGTAACTTATTCTGGCCCATTTAGTAAATGTGCGCCAAGACCAGATCGTTTGCAAAAGATAACCGAGGCCGAAGATGCTGATGGTGATGCCGTAATGCTGATAACGGCCCATGGTGAAATATTTTTGCAGTGGAGTGAGGTAGGCTGCAGTGGCAATCGCACTGAAGATTCCGATCATGCAATAACGCTGTGCGCGCCGCCAGAAAGTGGCAACTGTGGCTTTCTCGGTCAAAGCTGGCTTGGGTGTGCCAGCAGAATGGCCTGCATTGCTAGAAGTGTTATTGGAACCTGTCATTTTAAGGCCAGCCCCTCAATGGCAAGCCATCTACTGGTGGCAGTTTCGAATTGATGGGCAACTTTACCGTCGCACAATGTCAGAATCGTGCGACCTTTTATCTCGCGGCCATCGAATGGTGAGTTGTTGCTTTTCGATGTGGCTTTGTTTACCACATAGGTCCAAGTCATCTGTGGATCAAACAAGCAAAGATCGGCAGCTGCTCCGACTTCAATTTTAGGCTCCGGTAGACCGATTATGCGCGCTGGATCGCTGGTGAATTTGCGCACCACCTCTGGTACTGTCATGCGGGAAGATGCAGGCAGTTTCTCGTCAGTGAGGCGCTCTAGACACAAGGCAAAAGCTGTTTCTAAGCCAATTATGCCGCAAGGAGCTGCAATAAAGCCCATTTCTTTTTCTGTACTGGTATGAGGGGCGTGGTCTGTGGCAATGGCATCTAGCGTGCCGTTCTTTAGCGCTTCTACAAGAGTGTCTTGATCTCTTTTCGAGCGCAACGGTGGATTCATCTTGTAGTTGGTGTTGTAGCCAGGAATTTCACTATCAGTGAGAGTGAGGTGATGAGGCGTGGTATCGGCTGTCACTGGTAGTCCGTCGGCCTTGGCTCTTTCAATTAATTTGACTGAAGCGGCTGCCGAGACGTGGGCAAAGTGCAGCGCACCACCGGTCATTCTCACTACTTCGATTTCACGAGCAATGCAAGCTGCTTCAGATGCAGTTGGTACACCAGGAAGTCCCTTGGCCGTTGCATAGGCTGATTCGTTCATGGCCCCTGTGCCAGAGAGATCTTTGTCTTCAGGATGGCTGACGATTAATGAGCCTAGTGCTTTGGCCTGTTCTAGTGCGCGGCGCATCACAGCTAAATTGGTAACTGGTAGTCCATCGTCTGAAAAACCAATAGCGCCCAGCTCTTTAAGAATGGCCATTTCAGTCAGTTCTGCACCAGCCATACCCTTGGTTACGCATGCAATGGGCAAGACTTTGATCACAGCTTTTTCTTTGATTATTTGTAAGAGCTGAGAAAAAATTCTGGCATTATCAATTGGTGGTACGGTGTTGGCCATAGCTACAACTGTTGTGTAACCACCAGAGGCAGCCGACTTGGTGCCTGATGCTACGTCTTCTTTAGCTGTTTGTCCCAAGTCGCGCAGATGGGTATGAATGTCTATGAATCCCGGTAAAAGCCAGAGGCCATCTGCATCGAATATGGTTTCAGATTTTTGCGCGGTCAGTTCTTTTCCCTTAGCGCTTATCTCTACAATCTTGCCGTTTTCTATACGAATATCTGAGCGTGCACCTAAACTCGAGTCTGTTTTTTTGCCAGCATTAGAGTTGCTGTCGCTATCCCACAATTGGCAATTTTTGATCAGCATTTCTGAGGCCTAAGATTTCGTAGTTGGAGTTGAAAAAAGCAATGTGAGAATGGCCATACGACAGAGTAATCCGTTTTCAACCTGAGTGAGAACGCAAGAGATAATTGGATCTTCTACAAGTTCATTGGTGATTTCTACACCACGATTAATTGGCCCTGGATGCAGCACTCGCACATTGCTTTTAGCTAGGCGAATGCGATCGTGATCGAGGCGATATTGTTTGCGATACTCGTCAATACTTGCTATCAATCCTTGAGCCTGCCTCTCTAATTGCAGGCGCAAACAGATAATAAAGTCAGCATCCTTAATAGCTGGTTCGAGACGATGATGAACAACCGCAGCAAACTCTTCGTCGCCAAATGTGTCAGGAAGAAGAGCTGGTGGACCGGCCAAATGCACTTCTGCACCTAGCTTTTTCAACAACCAAAGATTAGAACGGGCCACTCGTGAGTGAATAATGTCGCCGACAATAGTTACTTTCTTACCCTTAAGGCTGGCGTCGTTTAGTCGATTTTCGACTTTACCATTGCTGGCAAACGCTGGTAACTGGCCTAAGCTTTCTAAAATTGTATAGAGATCAAGCAGTCCTTGAGAGGGATGGGCATGCCAGCCATCACCAGCATTGACGATGTGTAGCTTATCGCCTACATTGTCGGCCAAGTCGTCGGGTGCTCCCGATTGGCTATGGCGCATGATAATGCCGTTCACTCCAAGAGCCCACAGATTGAGAGCTGTGTCTTCTAAGGTTTCGCCTTTGGCCGCTGACGAAGTATTGACATCAAGATTGACCACAGTAGCGCCAAGCTTGCGCGCCGCTAAGTCAAAACTTGTCTTTGTCCGTGTTGAATTTTCGTAAAAGACAGTGGCGATAGTGTGGGCGGCTAGTATCGTCAGTGGTGGCTTTTTGTGAATTTGATTATGCTTGTAATAGTGAGCTAAAGCCAGGCATAGGCTAATTTCGTCAATAGTAAGTTGCCTAGTGTCTAGCAAGTGGCGACGTTCGCGCCAGGCTTGAGCTTCGGCGACGCCGTCGAAGGCTTCCACCAGCTTGGAAACAGGGGAATTGATTTTTGTTAGCATGGAAGAATTATGGAAGGCTGGCGAGCCCCTGTCAAATACATGGCAATGCTATATTTAACGGGTTTAATAGGTTTGCTGGAGAATAGACCGAATTCGTTGGCGGCAGTCTACTCAGCTGAAGAAATAATCGAGCTCACCGGGGCCAGAGTGGCCGTCGGTATGGTTCCAGACGAGGCCGGCGAGGTTGCCACCGACACTCGCAGTGAGTTATCTGGCTCTTGGTTTGTCGCTCTTGTTGGTAAAACCTTCGACGGGCACGATTTTATCGGTGAGGCTTTCTCTGCTGGCGCCCTCGGCTGCATTGTCGCCGACCGCCCCAGCTATCCAATAGCTGCTACTTCTTTTCCTCTTTTGGCCGTCGACGATACTGAAGAAGCTCTTGCGGTTCTAGCTCGCAATTGGCGAAGGCGCACTCGCAAGAAACTGGTTTTAGTAGCAGCCACCGATCTCAGCACAGTATCGCCCTTGGCTCAGTCCATGTACGAGGCGCTCGACCGCTCGCTGATACAAACGGCAGCCACTGTCAGTGCTTCTAATGACTTCTCTGCACCAACTTCTACTGAGGCACCGGCCCGGGGGCCACACTTTTCCACCCAGTTTTCCCTCGACCCGGCCGCTGCTTTTCCCCCTTCGAACCCCTTGTTCTGCGGCGAAGAGACAGCGCAATCGGTACTTTCGAATTGGAAGCTTAATACCTCAGACATTCTCGGCCGTTTTCTCAATCTGCCCGATGAGGTCGAATACCTTGTGGCCGACTTCTCGCCCCTGCCACTAGACCGCGCCGTTTGGCTGATTGAGGCGCTATCGCCCAACGCCCTTTTGATTGGCGAAGACAGCTTTGCTTATGCCCGCATGTCTACCCAAGCGCCTGATGTGCTCTCGTTGCAAGAGCAAATGGTTGAAGCAATGGCCAAGGTTAAAGGCAAAGCATTTACTGATAGTGAGACTCTGGCTGAACGGTTGCAGATTGAATTGATAGCGTCGGCATCAGAACAAACTGCTTATCAGTCGGTGTTGGAGCAGCTGGGGCTGTAGACGCCGATTAAGCTGGATGGCTAGAAATTATCAGACGTGTGCGTGAGACCAGCTGATAAAGTTGGCGGGTGAGCCACATTGTTCCAGGCAAAATGTATAAAACAGCAGCAAATCTGCCAAAGCGCAAGTTTTTCAAAATCATTGGAATGGCTTCTGGGCCGTACCAACGCTCATTGTTATCGTCGATGAGAAAGAGGCTCCAGGGTGAAGCATCAAGGTCTTGAATCAATTGACGTGCGGTTTCACTGACCGATTCGCGGTCGACAAAAGTGAATAGCTGTGAGCGATCCCAGAGCTTGAGCAAGGCCGCCAGCCGATTGACGACAAAGCAGCGTTCGTCACAGACAATAGTGAAAGATAAGGATTCCCGGCAATGTATGGCTTTAGAGTCCATTGCACGCACCTGAGGGAGTTAAGTTTTTGACAGTGAGCAAAGTTTAGCAGAAATTCAGCTTCGCTACATGCCTCCAGGCGCCAAATTCTTTTGCTTCTTTCATTAGATTTTTGGCGGCAGGCTGGCTGTTGTCAAGGCGGGGTTGGCAGATTGTGCTGAACGGGTAAAATCAATTAGGTGTCCTGAATGATAGTTTTGAACTGAAGTATTGCTTCAGAGGGTGCGAGGTCACTAAATGTTCTTGGATGAATATCAATTTCTGACCGAAGTGATTATGCCTTTTCTGCGTAAAAACTGGGAAGAGATAGACTTGGCAGAAACGGCTTCTGGTGAGCCAGATGGTCGCTTGACCAAAGAAGAATTAGGTTCGGCGCGCGACCGTGCCATCGCTCGTGGTGACTTTGATGCTGCCAATATTTTGGCCGAATTGGCATTTCGCTACGATGCTATTTGCGAAGCTCATGAAGACTCAGGCGGCTCTGGGCGCGAAACTCTAGCTGGAATCAGCCAGGCCGACATTTCAGTTTATGCGCAACTCTGGAACCCTGAGTACCGCGCCCGTGAAGGAAAACCGGTGCCAGAGAAATGGATGGATTCTGTTTGAACCAGCGCAGCTTGCTGCTCATTTGTCTTGTTCTTTCGATAGCAGGATGTTCCTCATCGCCTCCGCAATCAACTCCACAAGCACCGCAAACCCTACAATCTACTGACGCAAAGCCTGCCGAGAAGCCACCGAGCAACTCGCAACAAATTCATTTCGACAACGAAAAAATAGATCTAGGAAAAGTAGAGGCTGCTGCTGAAGTTCCTTGCGCTTTTACGATCACCAATACGGGCAAGCAGCCCCTTCATGTCACAGAAGCTAAGTCAGAGTGTGGTTGTACGGCTACCAATTTTAAAGGCGCTTTGCTCAAGCCGGGGGCCTCGGTTAAGCTCGATATTTTAGTTGACACGACTATGAAACAGGGGCCAGTAACTAAAGATATGGTCGTTTACTCAGACGATCCAGAGCGGCCAATTACCAGGCTTTTCATTGCTATGGACGTGAAGAACGCTCACGGCACCATGTCAATGAAAGACCGTACCAAAATTTTTACTGCTGAACGTTGCAAGCGCTGTCATGTTGATGAGGGCGTCGGTCAATTCGGTAAAGAGCTATTTGAGGCTGATTGTGCCATGTGCCACCGCAAGCAGGAGAGTGGCATTCTCTCTGGCCCGTTGATTGAATCAGTTGGTTATTCTGATGCCGATTTGCGTGCCCATGCTCTTGATGTGATCGCCCACGGCAGTAAGAACAGCCCATCTATGCCTGGCTTCTTGGATAGCGCTGGAGGGCCGCTTTCTAAAGAGCAGGTAGATTCGCTGGTGAAATATCTCAGTAAAAAATCTGACACTGCTGGTAGTGCCACCAAATGAATAAGAAATCCAAAAAGCACAGTAGATATTTGACTTTTATTATCGCTGCTACTGCTCTCGCAGGTTACTTGCCGAGCGTCGCTAAAGACGTTTCTAAAGACTTTGCCGGCGTTACTGCCGCCCAAGAAATAGCAAGTCTGCGCAACCCAATTTATACGGGTGTTCCTAATACGGCTGCCAATAGAACACTGCCAATTGCCCAACTGAATGCTGCCATGGAGACGCGCAATTTTGATAGAGTCGATGCGCTCATAGCAAGAGTAAGAGAAACGCCCACTAACACCAATGCTGTCAGTTTGTGGCGTGGTCTCGCTTATTGGGGGCATCAGCGTTATGAAGAAGCGGTCGAGCAATTCGATCGTTGCAAGAATTTTGACGATGCTGCCCTTGAACGTTTGTATATTGTTGGCAGCACTTATTTTAAGTTGGAAGAATGTAGCAAAGCGGTGAAAGTGCTGTCACTGGTTATCGCTAGATATCCTTCTCGTGATTGCTATTCAAATCGCGCCAACTGCTACGTTGCACTGAAAAAGCATCGTGAGGCCATTGCTGATTTCTTTATGGCTGCTAAATTGAGCTATACATATCACTCTGCGTACTTAAGTCGAGCTGCCAATATTCAACGAGTTGAGAAACAATTTGATCAAGCTATTTCTACTTATACCGAGGCTTTGAAGAATTCAGCTCCTAATTTTATGCCGACAGCCTATTTGGGCCGAGCCCTTTGCTACCAAGAACTGGGCAAGTGGGAAGCGGCGGCACAAGACTGTACCGCCGCCATCAAAGTATTGAACACCACTTACACTAGCGATATGAAAACCACTTTACTCTCTGATGGTTATGTTCAAAGGGCCAAGTGCTATGACCATCTAGGCAAAGCTAGTCTGGCAGCCGCAGATAGGCAAGCTCACGCTCAAATTGGTTCAGCTCTTGCTAAAGAGTTTTTAGAAAAATAGCAATTGCTGTTTGTTCTAGCGCTTTGCCGTCTCTAGTTCGCGAGTTCTTACTGGTACCGGTTGGAGTTTGGCTTTGCTTGGTCTGGTGATTAGCCAAACAGCGCATAGAATTACTGCCGAAGCCATAATTGTCTGCGATGTTACTGCTTCTCCCGCAAGGGCCCAGCCTAGAAATACCGCAACCACTGGGTTGACGTAGGCATAAGTAGAAACGCGAGTTGGGCTGGCTGCTTTGAGCATATAAACGTAAGCGGTGAAGCCCACGATAGAGCCAAATACAATTAGATAAAGCAGTGAGAGCCACGATTTAGCTGTCACTTCAGCGATGTTGAAGCCGTTAGTTTCACCGATACAGGCCGAAATCAGAATCATGATTGCGCCGGCTGTGACAGTTTCCATGCTAGCAGCTTGCAGCTGAGACTTAGGAAGGTCAGCATGACGCGCATAGAGAGAGCCAATTGCCCAGGCCAACGATGCAAGCATTGCCCACACTATGCCAACAGGATCAACACTGGTTGTGCCGCCTATTTTGCTTGGCCCGAGTAGCAGTATCATTCCTAGCACACCCACAACTAGACCGGCTCCCGTGAAGTGACTTGGTGTCTTACCACCTTTCCACCAGTCAAGCAAAACTATATAGATAGGTACTGTCGCCACCATGAGTGATACCAGCCCAGATGGAATCGATTGAGCCGCCAGCACAATGCCACCATTGCCTAGTACGAAGAGCAGCACACCAATTATGGTCGCTCTCAACCATTGGCCTTTGGTTGGATGCCCAGCCCCCTTTTTCCATGCATATAAATAGATGAGGGCGCCAGCGATCAGATATCGTGTGCCAGACATGAGAAAGGGCGGCAAGCTTTCTAAGCCAAAGCGAATGGCTAGATAAGTTGAACCCCAAATTAGATAAACCGCAAGAAATGCGGCTATTAGTTTTGAACTGTCTGATTTTAAATCGATATTGAACATTTAGCACCTCGGTTTCCCTTTGTCGTGCTGCAAAGAAGGCTCTTTTGGGTGATTCTGAGCAGCAACTCATTGGTCTTTGGCAGCCTAATCAAATTTGGCGTTTGATGAAGTTGCCCTAACTAGGTACAATGATAATGTCTAAATGACTAATTCAGTAAGAGTCTGAATAGAATTAGTTACTATTGGTCAAAAGGTTAGTTGCATGGATGACATTGACGAAAAACTATTAGGTTTGCTCAAAAAAGACGCCAAAAAAAAGTACTCTGACTTGGCGGAAATTCTCAATCTTTCTCCACCTTCGGTTCACGCCCGCGTTAAGAAACTTGAACAGATTGGTGTCATCCGTGGTTACACAATTGATATCGATCCGCAACTTCTTGGCCTCAAGCTTTGTGCCTTTGTCAGAGTCACCATTGAGGCGATTTCGGCCAGTGGCCTAGCTCAGAGTTTGATGGCCTTTCCTGAGGTTGAGGAATACTATATTGTCGCTGGTGAAGAATGTGTTTTGCTTAAGGTACGCACCGCCGATACAGCTGCGCTTTCTGCTTTCCTTGATAACATTCGCGCAGTCAAGGGAGTAAAGAAAACCATCACCAGTGTAGTTTTGACTACTCCATTTGAACGCGGTGTTACTCCTCGGCAAGATGATTTTTGAAATTGAGGCAATATGACTGAACTTCCTGTTTTCGCTTACTTAGAGCAGCATAAAATTGCTCACAAGCGCCTGCAGTTTTCCCCTGAAACAGAAAAAGGTGCTGCCAATGTCGCTAAGGCTCTAGGCTTTGCCGAGCGGGCCATGGTCAAGACTTTGATATTCGAAACCGATAAGGGCGAATGCGCTCTCATTATGGTTGGCGGTGATCAAAATGCTATTTCTGGACAACTAAAAAAAGCACTTGGTTCGCGCAATATCAAAATGGCCAGCCCTGAAAAAGTAGTAGCAGTAACTGGTTATGTAATTGGCTCGATACCGCCATTTTCATGGCAACCTCAGGGTTTTCGCACAATCATTGATAGCGCCTTGATGAAAGAAGCCGAGCTTGGTGTCGGTACTGGACAATGGGGCGAAGAGATAATCATTACTCCGCAAAATTTGCTACTGGCGAGCGGTGCGGTGGAGTTCAATCTGACAGAGCGCGATCAGCCTCAATAGCTACTCTTCGTTCATTATGCGGGCTGTTCCAGAAATGCGAATGGAGCTGCCTGATTGGTCAGGAATTTCGGCATGCAAGCGCGAACGCATCTGCATATCTTCGCCCTGAATGATATCAATGGCGCCACCATGGGGCCAGTTTAGATCACGCAGATAGCCGGCAAAAGCCGCCGTGGATGCGCCTGTTGCTGGGTCTTCGTAGACGCCACCCGAAGCAAATGGATTGCGCGTGTGAAACAGATTTGCGCTTTCGCTATAGACCAGAATAATCGTAACTAGCCCTGCCTCTGTCATTAGCTTTCGACCGGCGTTTAGGTCGTAGCTCATGGCTGACAGGGTCTTGCGGTCACTGAGAGCGAGCACTAAGTGATCGGCGCCGCCATGAATTAGGGCTGGCGCAATACGCATGTCTAAATCATTTTCGCAGTATCCGAAAAGCTTGAGAGTGGCTGATACGAGTTCGGCTGGTGCCGCTTTGCTTCTGGTTGGAGGCGATTGCAAGGCCGCCCAAATAACACCGGCATCGGTACGACCTTCAACAGTAATTGTCGCTTGATTTAAAATCAGCGAAAAAACGCCAATGCCTGATTGGAGAGCCAGTGCTGCTCCTAGTGCAATTGTGGCGTGCCCACAAAACGGTACCTCAGATTCGGGTGAAAAATAACGCACCCGCCAGTTCTTGCCTTTCTGTTCAGTAAGTACGGATTCAGCAAGTGCGGGTTCAGCAAATACTGTTTCGGAGAAGCCCACTTCTGCTGCAATTTCTTGCATGGTCTGAGTATCGGGCAATTTATCAACAAGCACTACACCAGCTGGATTGCCACCGCTTGCACCATCTGAAAATGCTGCAATTTTCTGCACTCTAAAACGAGTGGAGGAGTTTGTCGATTCTTGCTGGTTCATTTTGAATCTCGCTTTTGACTGCTGCTAATAATAAGGCACTGTCAATCAATTCGGTTGATAGTAGACCGGTCTACTTATTATTACTTAAAAAGAAAGAGAAACGGTGCTTGTTGGGCACTGGTTCTCTTTCTCGCGCTTCTACTCTAATTTGCCATTTTTAGGCGGGAGTGAAGGCTTCCACCGAGTCATCCAGTTCGATGGTGGCGGTGCCGGCGGCCTTGTTCGCTGCGACCACCCTGGCGATGGGCAGGTACCTGTCTTTGCCGTGACCAGCCCCGGGGAGGTAGATGAAGAAGGCCTGCTGTCCAGATTGGCCTTCGAGGCTGTAGTAGTTGCCCCGGCGACCGCGGTCTTGGCCGAATTCGAGGGCGTCCACGTTGCAGGCGATGAAGGCTTCGTTGCTGGCGTACTGCTTCAAGTTGCTGTCGATGCGCAGCTCGGCGTTGACCCAAATCGATTCGCTCAGGTCGCCGATGGGCCGCACGAAAGCGTGTTGCTTGGTGCTGATTTCCACCATGCGGCCAGATGCTTGAAACGGCCCGGGGCTCCCGTGGTACGACTGAGCGTAGGGATGCTCGACGCGAACTTCGATGCCGGCGAAGGCCTTGCGAAACATCGGGTACAGTTCCGTCCACGGAATGTAGGTGCTGATGCTCTGACTCCAGCGCTTGCCGGTGTTGTCTTCCATCTCGCAGGTCCACATCAACCACATGGCGATCTGATAGGGGTACGACTTGGGCACGTTGATTGCCACCACCCGCGATGGTCCCACCTTGCAAGACCCGCAGCTGCAGCTGAAACCGTGCGAGGTCTTGTTGACCAAACGCGCCTCCAAGAGGTTCTTGAGGATGTCAGCGACGACCAGAGCGCGAGCATGAGCTTCGGGGCTGATATGTGTTCTCATGATTTTCCTTTATTTGACGAATTCCACGCGCACGGGGAAGTCGCCGATGGTGGTGGGAACCTTGGATTGCCAGAGGGCAGCGGGAGTGCCGTCCTTCATGGTGATGGGTTTTCCGTTGCCGTCAAGTTTACTGACCTCTGCTCGTACCAACAGATACTGAGACCTGCTGCCCGAGCCGTGCGGGGCGTTGCCGTCGCGCTGGCCGGTGGTGAAGTTGCGCAGGCCTTGCCGGTGCATTTCTTCGCTCAGTTTGCGCAGGGCGTCGTAGGCAGGGTTGTTCTGACGCATCGAAGCTTCGCTCTGACGCCGACTGGCGTAGAAGGCTTCTTCGCTGCGACGGATGTCGACGTGAAACTTCCAGGCCAGGCCGAGCAGCAGCAGCGCAATCGCTGCCAAGAGCAGAAACAGCCAGCCGCTGGTGAAGAGTGCGCCGACGCCGATGATGACGCCGAAGAAGATGCAGATGTATTTGGCAAATCCGATGAACAGACCGCCCATGTCGCTACCAGTCATTGTGTGCTCCTTGAAAATTGATGTTGAAAGAATTGAAGAGATTGACAGCGCTTCTTCAGGAAGCGTCCAGAACTTCGCTGGCAGTGGCATTGCGCGCCAGCAGTTCTGTCACCTTGGCGATGCGCTCCTTGTGCGTGGTGACCAGCTCTGCGGCGCGCTCGTAGCAGCGCTTTTTGATATCGCTAACCAGCTGCGATTGCGATGTGCGCCAGTCAGGCACCATCATGTCTGCCAGACGCTCGGCCAAGGTGTGAGCCTGGCTGAGTGTCATATCGGCGATGCCCTCGGCCTGGTTCTGCATCAGAAGCGAGGCCGCGAGACCAGAGAGCTGCACCGTGATGGCATCTTCCAGTTCAGAAGGCTCCGAGTCGAGGGACATCGTCACCATCGGGTTGAAGGCGTCGCTAGAAATGTCTGCGCAAGCCTTGGCGCCGGGCACGATGGTCACTGCCTTTTCTTCGCCGCTGCTGCCGACGTCGATTTCACCAGCGAGGATGGCGAAGGCCGTCTGGTAGATGGCGATCTGATTGAGGTGAGCTTGCAGAGAGAGTATGGCTTTTGTCATTGAGACTTTCGTTTTGGTTTAGAGCTGGTTTGCGAGGCTGTCGACCACTTCGTGGTAGGCGTCGACACAAGAGTTGAACAGTGCTGCGAAGGTCTGGTAGCTGTCGCTGATCAG
Organism: Candidatus Obscuribacterales bacterium; assembly: GCA_021732025.1. Taxonomy (GTDB): domain Bacteria; phylum Cyanobacteriota; class Vampirovibrionia; order Obscuribacterales; family Obscuribacteraceae. The sequence goes on from JAKFVU010000036.1 coordinate 83,045, forward strand.
CTCGACCTTTTGAACGCTCGAATTGGCTTGCAGGGCCGCCGCAGCACTGGCTTGGGCAGCCTGCTGCTGGCGTACCAGGCGGGCAATCCACAAGCTGGTGGTAGGCAGGTCAATGGCCGCCAGCGAAGCGATCAAGTCGTTCACTGCTGGCAGGTAAGCCTGCACGGCAGGAGGAACTGCGCTCGACACTTCGTTCGGGTTCTTGACCAGGCGCCGCACAGGCTTGGCTGCGACGCGCATGCGGCGGTAGGACTGGCGCAACTCTGCCATGGAGACGAGCGGCAACGCTGTCGAGGCGTCACCACCAGATTGGCTGTGTAAGTTCATAATTCGTCCTAAAAAATGGTTACACCAAAGCGTGATTAGACGCTGGGGTCGATGACAACGACGGTGTCGCTGCCCGGCTGGTTGTGGAAGGCTGCCACTTGGTCCCACATCGCTTGCGATGCCGAGCGGCCCGACGGCGGTGCGTCTTGGGTGGCAGGAGCCGTGGCTTGGTGACCGGTCGACACGCCACTGCTGGCAGCGGGCGCTTTCAGTTCTTTGACGCTGACCTTGGCGCGGTTGCCGTCCATGGCCGCCGAGTTGATGGCGACGTAGATGGCCGCACCTTCTTCGATGGCCTGGAAGCTGATCATCTGCGACTTGTGCAGCAGCGCCGGGAGCCCGTTTTCGAGTTCGACGAAGGCGCCGATCAGGTGAGTTCCTTCGCCGTCGTCGTTCTTCTTGGAGGCGAAACGGACGACCGTGGCGTGCATGCAGTCACCGACCTGCAAGGCAGCAACTTGTTCGCGCAGGCGGGCGTTGGCTTGTTGCTTGGCGCCGATGATCTTGCTGTGCACGATCTTGTCTTCGTTGAGGATGATGCGGGGGCGCGGCGCGCGGGATTGGCCAGGCTTTTCTTCGCCCTTGGGTGCGGCCATGCCAGCTTCTTCGACGAACACTTCGAGCGTCATGCCGGGGGTGGCGATCAGCAGGTTGCGATGTTCGGCTTTGGCCGAATTGTTCTTGCCGGCGAGGAGACGGTTGGGGATGAAGCCGTTGGGATTGCCTTCGATGGTCACGACCACGCCGGATTCGGGGTGGTTGGCGATGTCAGCGACAGCGCATTGGATGGTGGTGCCGGCGGCGATGGTGATGGTGGTTGCGCGAGCCGCTTTCTTGCTGGAACGGGAAGCGCGGGAAGTGGAAGTGCTGGAGGTGTTCAAGATAGATCCTTTCAGATCGTGGATTGCTTGTAGGAGTAGCCGATTTCGTGGGGGTGGGAGTGTTTTATGTCTGCTTGTTTGAATGGAGTTGAAAAGAGATCTAAAGCGTAGGTTTAGTTAGCAATCAAAGGCAATCAAAGTAAGCGCCTGTTATTACTAACTGCGCGACTTGAAGCCCCTATACATGGGGGTAGTACGTGGTTTGTTGACCTTTAAATCTAGCTCCGCTCGCGAGAGCGACGATCTAAAAAAACGATTTTGACTTTTTCAGAATATAAATCAAGTGACTTATAGTGTTTATAGCTTAGCTTGCGCTAGCTCTTTTTAAATATTGAGCTAAATGCGCAGCACTAGCTCGTTTATATCTGCGCTGGTTAGCAGAATTGACACGAGCTTTTTGTTGCTATCTAAATACTTTTGATAAAACCTAAGCAAGCTTGGTGTCACCGTGGGTGATGCCAAGCTAAATTCTATTTGCGCTAGTTTGGATTGTTATCTTGTTCGCTCGCACGCACGCGGGCAGAAACTGTGGTTTGCTTTTTCACCTAGATGTTGTTACTCAAGCGAAATTATAAAGTTTGGTTCTGGGCAATTTAGGGGCGTCAAGCCCAATCACGCAAACGAAATTGACTAGCGTTTTAATTCTTACTATATAGCTGACTAGATGTGGCGAAAAAATTAAAAGTCTATGGCGGTTGCTGTGGGCAAAACAAATGGACTCTAAAAAAGGCACCAAGAAAAAATGCCTAGACAGGAAAGTGGTTACACCTTCCCATCTAGGCAAATTATTGCTCAGTTACATAGTTGCTGGGCGATTAACCCTCGGCTTTTACTGGTTGTCGTTGACACGACGACCATTACGAAACAGCCGATTGAGAGCAGCGTTGCGCTCTCTCTTGATGTCGTCCATGGTCGGGCAGCTTGCACCAGCCATGGCTTCAAGTTCTTTGATGCGAGTGGGAATAGGCGGATGATTCTCGCCAATTTCCCTCCACCAGCGGCCAATCTTGCCACCAACGGTTTTGGGATCGTGATCTTCGTCTTCGTGCAGACCAAAGAACAGCATGGGAGCAAGGCCGCCCATCATGATCTTGAGCTGCAGGAGCAAGCGATTACGGCTCACCCAGTCGTTGATTTTCTGCAGAGCAGTTGCCAGCGCGCAAGGGTTGCCTGTCCACTGAGCGGCCAGGGCATCAGCTGCACTTTCGCGGCTGCGGCTGACGAAGAAAGTGACGAACTTGGTGAAGAAGCTCACTACGGCAAAGACCAGCAGCGTGAAGAAGAAGCCAGCGATACCGACAGCCGGAGCTGCGAAGTTCTTTTTGCCTTTCTTCACTTTGTCCGAGAGCATGTCTACAAGCAGCCCGTCTTTGTTGCTGACGAAAGCCGCGCTGAAGAGCCAAGGCATGCCGCCGGCCAAGAGAATGGCGAAGAGCGAGCCCATGGTTGCAGTGAGCGAAGTGATAGCGACGTCGCGACTCTTGACGTGAGCAAGTTCGTGGGCCAGAACAGCTTTCAGCTCTTCGTCAGTGAGGTCGACGGCGAACAGACCTTCGGTGCAGGCGATGAAAGAGTTGCTGGGCGAGCGACCGGTAGCGAATGCGTTCGGCATCGGAATCGGCGAAACCAACACATCAGGCATCTTTTTCAGGCCGGTCTTGGGATAGATTTCTTTGACCAGACGAACTAGGCGCCGGTGGTCAGGATTGTTGTTGTTGGGGGCCTCGCACTTCATCAGCTTCTTAACGAGCGTGGCACTGTTGTACCAGCTGAAGAGAGGCAGAGCGACGGTGAACAGAGCCAAGATAACCGTGGCAATCGTGACGTTGATACCGAGCAGTGCGAAGGTTGCTGCACCAAGAGCGGCGAGTGTTGCCAACCCGAGGATAGTGCGAAACCAGTTGGCGCGCAGTTGGCTGTCTATGGCCTTCTGGTCCACAGCTGGAAAGTTGTTTTTATTCATTGGTTTTCCTAATTCTTCATCAGCGGATGATTCTAAGAATGAGTCGGAGTTCTAGCCTTGGCTGAACAGATAGAAAGACTGATAGCCCCTGAGCTGATACCACTCGCGTAGGCAAGTTAGTTCAAAGGGCGTAATGCAGTAGTGGTTTCTGAATGGAAGAAGGTGGTGTTAGTTTTGTAGAAGCTAAGAAAAGGGAGAGATAACACTAGCTAAAACTGACAGGTCGTTTCTACTGCCTGAGAGGGTTTGCAGATGAGATTAGCGATCTTCTTGTAAACCTGGTTTACTGATTACGTGAGCTGCGCTTTCTTGGCAACTAAGCGTGTTTCGGTCAGTCTATGGCAACTAAGGTTATTAGTTGGCTGTCAGGCCGAAGGTATAAGAAAGCTCTAGTTGGTAACATGCACGATTGTTTTGATATTCATCCGGAAATATACGGTTGCAAAGTTATAACTGTTTTTCTATCGCTTTCTCGTTTGTCCTTGCTGCTGCGCTGACACTCTTCTCTGTGCTTCCAGCTGTCTGCGCTGAGCAAGTCTTTAAGTTGACCCAGCAGAGCTGTACGCGCGGCAAGATGATTGTCTATCTGACTCCCAAGGCTGTTTATGTCGATTGCGTTGCGCGCGGCTACTGCGTGGTGTGCAAAGCGCCTGACTGGAGAGTGACTATGTACTCCCCAAAGTCAAAGCGCTTTTATGAAGAATCTGCCGCCACCTGGAAGAACAGAAGCCAGGTCAATATTATGGACTTACTGGCCGCGCGCATGTCAGGAATGAAGGTGCAGAAAGTTCAGCAACAGTCATTCTTGAAGCACAAGGTAACTCTTATGCGCATGAAGCAAGACTTTGTCGCCCACCTGCGTGACTCGGGTGAGAGGCATTCGACTGAGTATGGCACTTACTATATCTGTAACGACTTCAATCTTCCCAGCCAGTGCAGCGACTTTATGGTCTGGTTTTTCAAGTTGCCGCCAGTGGCTCCAGCTCAGGGAATACCACTGAGATTTATTCATGTTGATTTCGCTCAAAATACATACAACCGTCTCAACACGCTTTCAATCGAGAAAGTCGATTTTGATAGTAAGAAGCTCATAGTTCCAGCAGGATATGAGCGCACAAGTTCAGAGGCAATGATGCTGCTAGACAAATCTAACGAAGGTGCTCTAGAAGAACTTTGGGATGTTCGCACGCCATCTCTCAGGTCTGAAGATGGTAAGAGTGCGCCAGCCAAAAAGCCATAACTTTGAGCCTTTAATTGCCTGGCAGTAGTTGCAGAACGTCCGCACTGGTGCCGTCTGTAAGCAGGTCTTCTTGAGCCTTCACTTGGGTGTATTTTTCAGGAATAGTGAATTCTTTGGCGCTCACTGTGCGTGACTTTACGCTCAGTAAGAGCAGCTCATTTTCTATTTTAGACTTGTTGTTTACGGTAATTAGTTGCAGGGGGATTCCCGCAGCCAGTGGAATAACATACATCTCTTGAATGTTTTGCACCACTGGTGGTGGAATGATAGTGGTGGGCTCAACCCAATAATCAGCAGAGTGCAGCAGCATCTTTTGCCAATTGCGGTCACCGGCTTTGAGTGCAGGTTCTCCGACCATCGAGATTTTATTTACGTTGCGCCCTTCAAGCGTAGTTTTTTCTGTGCTGCGGGGCTTGAGAATACTGGTATCACTTGTGCGGTAGAGGTTTACAGTCATAGCTGCACAAGCGCGAAAACGGCCTGGTGGAGCGATGAAATATTTGCGCTGAGCGGTATTGAGCACGGTCATGCGCCACAGCGGTGGCTTGGCCACGATGGCAATGTTTTTGCTATGCCAATTGAGGCGCAGACCGGCTTTTGATACCAGCAACTGACAGCTGCCCAGCACCTTGCTTTGTTGCTGATAGACCATGGCCTGCTCGCTTTTCGCGGACAGTCTGTCAGTTTGAGCCGCTTTTGTATTTGACTTTTCTTTGCTGAGTGCGACTATTGGATCACTCAAACTCAGAGTTGTAGTCAGTATCAATGACGATATCATCAGGGTTTGCAGTTGCCGGGTCATGGTGTTCCTCAACTTTGCTGCTAGAGCTTACTTACCCATTGCTGCGGCTTCTCAACTGCACAGAGCCCATGCATGCGCGATCACTAAATCTCAATCGGTTGTTAGCTTATGTGGCTTTTCTACTACTTCATGAAGTTAGTGTGAGCAAAAAACAGTGGAGAATAAGCCCGAAGGCCTGTTCCCCACTGTCTGAATTGAAACCGATTCAGCTGCTACTGGGCACCGTACTCGTCGCAGGCAGCGATGAGTGCGCTACGAATGCCCGGTTCAGACATCGAGTGACCAGCATCACCGACGACCACAAACTTGGCTTCAGGGAAGGCCTGATGCAGTTCGTAAGCCGTGGTGATCGGGCAGACCATGTCGTAGCGACCCTGAACGATGGTGGTTGGAATGTGTCGAATGCGGCCGATATCATCGAGCAGCTGCGAGTCAGAGCGCAAGAAGCAGCCGTTGATGAAGTAGTGGCACTCGATGCGGGCGAAAGCCGTGGCGAAGGTCTCGTCGCCGTTGCGTGCGATCAACTCGTGATCGATGTGCAACTTCGACGAACAACCTTCCCACTTGCTCCAGGCCTGGGCAGCGGCGGTGCGAACGTCGATGTCCTTGCTGGTCAAACGCTTGTAGTAAGCCTTGACCATGTTGCGCCGCTCCTTGACCGGAATCTGCTCCAGATACTCCTGCCAGTAATCGGGAAAGATCTCGCTGGCGCCGAACTGGTAGAGCCAATCGAGTTCTTTCTTGCGACCGAGGAAGATACCCCGCAGCACAAGCTCGCTGACACGCTCTGGATGGGTCTCAGCGTAGGTGATGGCCAGAGTGCTGCCCCACGAGCCGCCAAAGACCGTCCAGCGGTCGATGCCGAAGTGTTGACGCAAGGCCTCGATGTCGCTCACCAGGTCCCAGGTGGTGTTGTTCTCGAGCGAAGCGAATGGCACGCTTTTGCCACAGCCGCGCTGGTCGAACATGATGATGCGGTAGACGGCCGGGTCGAAGAGCCGACGATAGTTCGGTTGCGTACCGCCGCCGGGGCCGCCGTGCAGCAACACCACCGGCTTGCCGACAGGGTTGCCCGACTCTTCGAAGTAGATCTTGTGGCCACCCGAAACAGCGAGCAGGCCGGTGCAGAACGGTTCGATTTCAGGATAGTAGTTCTTGTTGTTGTCAGTCATGATAGATTCCTTGGTTTTGTTATTGAAACTGCCTGGCGACGGTCTCAACGAAACGACGTTGTCTGACCACACGTCCGTTCTGGCTGAACATGGTGCGGGTGACACTGATGTAGAAATTGTCTTGGTCCGATTGCACAAGAATGCGAGTGCGCAAGCGCAGATGCTTTCCTTGTGAAACCATGGTGGTCTCTGCGACGCCGAGATACTTTGAGCAAGCGGGATTGGCCGCATTCGTGCTCCAAGTATTGTTGGTCTCAACGACGAACGTGCGCTTTACTCCGCCCTCTTTGCTCTTGTCGATGACGTAAGCGCTGCGGGCTTTGATGGTGTGAGACTGCTCACCAGTGCGGCGGTTGACGCGGTTGAACGTCTCGCTGTCGGGCTTGCCGTCATGCTTGTAAGCCGGATGGTCAATACTCCAGCTGTCTGGCGAGTCTTGCTTCTTGGCCAACTTCGGCAGATCGCGTACTTTGCGTACATTGACGGGCACCGTTGGCAGTGTCAGTGCTGCACTGCTTCCATCGGCAAGTACTGTCGAAACCATTGCATCGGGCGAGGGCCACGACATCGGAAACTGAGCATTGGCAATGGCTAGGCGCACTTTGTGGCCCTTGGCGAAAGTCCAAGTAGTAAACTGCAAATCAACTGCCAGCTCATAGACTTCGTCGACACCTGGCAGAGTGGGAGCCAAGCTGTTAGCGCGGTGAGCGGGATTTGCCAGAGCACCAGTAATGAGGGCAACACTGCCGTCGGGAGCAACATCTTCAAGGCGGACAGACCATTTTGCCTTTGCCGATGTCGAGCTGACGGATACCTTCAACTTGGGCGTGCCCATGATTTGCAGTGTTTCGGTAATCACCTCACTGTCAAACACCAGTGACTGAGCGTCATCTGCCGCCATATCACCAGTCTTGTTTCCCCACCACGTGCCAGCAGCGGTGCCAGCAAAAGGGTGATAGTTGAGTTTCAGACCAGCAGACGTAGATGCAGATGCAGACGCAGATCCAGAATTTCTCGGCAACTTGGCGCGACTGCGACGCAGTTTGCCCGTGTTGCTGAGGAAGAGTTTGAGGTCTTTGCCGCCTTGAGCAGGGAGAGTGTCTTTGCGCCAGTATCCAGGCACCGTCTCGATTTCGAGGTCGGGCTTGTGGCCATGGCGGATGAACACCATCAATTCCTTTTGGGGGTCCTTTTTTGGATTCTTCTTGGCGCTCAACTTCTTGGCAGATTCTGGCCGCAGGTAGCGATTGAACCAGTCAGAGAGAGCGATTTGCCACTCGTAGTTCGGACCTGGTTGGCCTTCGTCGGGGCAAGAGTGCTCCCAGGGGCCGATATCGCAGCGCACCGGAACATCGAGCTGTTGAAACATACGAGCGGTGGCTGAGCGATAGCCGTCCAGCAGGCCACCAATCAGATAGACCGGAATGTCAATCTGGCCGGGGTTTTCGCGCAGTGACTTCTTGCGCCAGAACTCTCCATCGAGCTGATTGTTCAGGTAAGTGAACAGCCAGGGGCGATGGTTGAAGCGCTGAGCGAAGTAGTCGTCATCGAGCTTGTAGTCTGGGGTGCGGGGCAGACCAAGTTCATGGCAAATGTACAGGTGATAGGGGTCGAGATGCAGATTGCCGTCGATGTAATGCAAATCGTCTTGGTACAAATCATCAGAAGCATGCACCGCATGAATGGCTTTGAGAGCCGGCGGACGGCGCATCGCCATTTGAATTGAGTTGAAGCCGCTCCAAGAAACTCCCAGCATGCCGACATTGCCGTTTGCAGGTGCACGGGCCGCCAGTTGCTTGATGATCTCTTCGCAATCGCTCATTTCGATGTCAGAATATTCGCGCTCGGGAATGTGTCCTTCAGATGCTCCAGTGCCGCGGATATCAACTTTGACAGTGATGAATCCGAGTTGGGCTTGGTAGCTGAAAAAGGGGTGGTCAACGACATAGAAGGTGTCGTCTTTGCGGTAAGGCAAGTATTCGAGCAAAACTGGAAAAGTCTCGCCTTTGCGCCGTGCCTTGGGAATGTAAGAAGTGGCAGCCAGTCGAACACCATCCGGCATCAGCAACCAACTCTTCTCAACAGAAAACTTGTAGCGCTTGGCGCTTGAAACATTGGTATTCATAATTTTGTTTCGGTACGTGTTACTCCAACTGACCGCGGGTCAGAAGAAATAGTTAGGTATGGGCAGATAGGATAGTTGTTGGCTTTGTGGCCTGAAATCAAAGAGAAGTTATGTATGCCTTGAGAACCTAAATGAACCACTAGTACTTAATCAAGAGACAGGTAAGACTAGTGAGTTCTATATTATTTCTGTGAAGCTCCATGATTGACGCAAGCTTGCGGAGCACCTGGCAACCCGGTTGCAATAAATTAGCGCATTACCTGTATGCTTGAGGGTAATCAAGATATCTTTTGCCTAGTCAGATCGTGGAAACTCAGCGCGTTACTTTTAAATTACTCACGCAAATAAAACCTTCCTTCTACAACTCAAACACTCTAAGCGCTCTCATCACTGTTAAACACTTTGCTCCCTGCACACCTAGTGCATTGCTCTGAGCTGTCTGTGTCTAAAGTGATGTTGCAGTGCCAGTTTGTAGCATAACCATAAATGGGAACCCATATGACTCTCAAGAACAAAGTAATGTTCATCACCGGTGCCTCGCGTGGCATTGGTCTGGCCATCGCTCTCAAAGCCGCCAAAGACGGCGCACGTATTGTCATTGCGGCAAAGACTGCAGCTGCCAATGACAGACTTCCTGGCACCATTTACAGTGCCGCTGATGAAATCAAAGCTGCTGGTGGCGAAGCCCTTGCTATTCAATGCGATGTGCGCGATGAAGAGCAAATCAAAGCAGCGATTGCCAAAGCCGTCGAAACCTTTGGTGGCATTGATATCGTCGTCAACAACGCCGGCGCCATTCAGCTCACCAACACCGAACAGACCGAGATGAAGCGTTTCGACTTGATGCAGTCGGTCAACGCTCGTGCTGTCTTCATGGTGGTCAAACACGCTCTCCCTCACTTGAAGAAGAGCACCAACGCGCATGTGCTCAATCTCTCGCCGCCACTCAATCTGGACCCCGATTGGTTGGCCCCGCACTTGGCCTACACTCTCTCTAAGTACGGCATGAGCCTCTGCACCCTGGGTCAAGCGGCCGAGCTGAAGAAGTTTGGCATCGCTGTCAATTCGCTCTGGCCCGAGACGGCCATTGATACATCGGCCATTCGCAATTTGCTCGGTGGCAATGAATCGGTGCAAGCTTCTCGCAAACCCGAGATCGTAGCTGACGCTGCCTACTGGATTTTCAACCAGCCCTCGGCCACTTGCAGCGGCAATTTCTTCATCGACTCGGCCGTGCTCACTGCCGCTGGTGAAACAGATTTGAGCAAGTATGCAGTTGATCCGAAGGCGACTCTGCTCCCCGACTTCTTCCTCGGCAAGCCGCCCAAGAATTTGCCGAAAGTGAAAGCGACGGAACCTGCGGCCAAAGCTGACACAGCCGTTGCAGGAGCTGGTCAATCGGCTACTGCCCTCAAGGCGGAACCTGTTGTGGCTGTCGCTGCTCCTAAGTACTCGTCGTTCACGGTCACTGCAACGGAGCAGGTGGCCACACTCGTCTTCACCAACCCTAAGCGCTCTAACGCCATGGGAGAGGCCTTCTGGACTGAGTTTCCGCAGGCTATCAAAGAGCTTGCCGCCCAGGGCAATACTCGTGCGTTGGTGATTTACGGTGAAGGCGACCACTTCTCGGCGGGCATCGACTTGGCTATGTTCCAGAGCCCAACTCTGGCTCCGGCCTTGGCGAACTTGCACACCACTGAAGGAAAAGACCATCTGCTGCATGTGATCACCCGCATGCAAGATGCTTTCACTGCCATCGAGAAGGCCCCCTTCCCGGTGATTGCCGCCATCCATGGTGTCTGTCTCGGTGCTGGTTTGGATCTCGCTGCTGCTTGCGATTTTCGCTACGCCAGCAGCTCGGCGACTTTCGCCATCGAAGAAATCAATCTCGGTATCATGGCTGACTTGGGCAGCTTGCAGCGCTTGCCGCTGATTATGCCCGCTGGTTTGGTGCGCGAGATGGCCTTCACCGGTATGCGCATTGCCAGCGATCGGGCTTTGTCTTCAGGCCTGGTCAATGCAGTTTATCCGCTCAAGGATGACCTGCTCAAGTTCGTTATGCAAACAGCTCAGGTGATGGCGAGCAAGTCTGTCAAGGCCGCTTCTGCTACCAAGCAGTCGCTCAACTATGGTATCGACCATGGTGTCTTCGAGGCGCTTCACCTGACGGCTAAGTTGCAGACTCGCGTGATCGACCCGGTGGAAATCGTGGCCAACATCAAGAAGCTGAAGAAGGGCTAAGTGGTCGAACAATAGTTTTAGAACTTGAAGGAAGAGTGTGGCCAAAAGCTGCACTCTTCCTTTCTTTTTCTTTTTTTGGGTTTAGTATTAGACCAGTCGGTTATTTGTGATAAGTCGGTTAATAAGCATTGTTAGAACTAAGAACAACCCAAAGTCGAATTGCGCTGATAGTCTAGATACAAAGGCGTTCCGCTTATTCTTTTCTGCCAGGGTGTTTGAATGCAACAACCACAGGTCTGTATTTTCTGCGGTAGGAGCGGCCTTGCGGGTTACTCTTCGAACCATGGTTTAAGCCCGCATGCTTGCAGTGAGTGTGTAGATCGGCACAATCAGAAGATGCTCGAAAATGAATGGTTCAAGGATGAACACGAACTTAAATTGGTGATCTTACAAGTACTTTTCAGGGCTCGAAATCGAGGCAATGGTAGAGGCTGCAGCTTTGCTCTGGTCTCTGATTGCGTTAGACTTGAAGGAATTTTCGATATCCGTCCGGCTCTTTCTTGGCTGCGTCGCAACAAAGACGTTGAAGTTGAACAGGGAAAATTCTTTATCACTGAGCAAGGAGCTGCTTACTTGCTTGAGCAAATCCCTGCGCTACAGAAACCTTTTGATGAGGAATGAATATTTGCAATCCGAGGAAACTATGAACCAACACGATTGGCGGCGCAAAGAGCCATACGTTCTAAAGACCGGCAAGAAATACTTATCACTGGCTTTACTTTGAAATGCTTATGAAGGAGCCTTTCCCCGAACACGATTTGACCGATTAGATTCTAACCGTTCAATTACTTCACTCCGTATTTTCTGCACAACGATATACTTAGTCTAGGCAAGCGCTTCGTTAGACCCACGGGGATGTCAGAAGTAAACCAATGGTAACTCCGGCTGGTGCTGATTTTTCTCCAGGCGATATTGTCGGTAATACCTACGAGGTCATCGGCTACATAGGCCGTGGTGCCATGGGTTATGTCTATCATGTGCGTCACGTTGGCTTGCCTAAAGAGTATGCTCTTAAGACCCTGAGCACAGATCAAATCACTGGAACGGCCTGGTTGCGTTTTCAAATTGAAGCGCAGTCGATTGCCAAAATGTTTCATCCGAACATCATTACTATTCACAATTTTGCCGTTCACAAGGCGCCGGATCGGCCCGAACAGCCATTCTATGTAATGGACCTTTTGGTCGGTAAGAGCTTGATGGAAGAGTTGCGAGACAACGATCCGCTGCCACTGGGCAGAGCCCTATCGGTCTTTTCCCAAGCTGCTAGTGGCATTGGGTACGCGCACAGCAAAGGCATTATTCACCGCGATATTAAGCCAGGCAATGTCATGCTTCTCGATAAGCCTGATGCTGGTGGTGCCACCGTAAAAATTGTTGATTTTGGTATTGCTAAATTGACTGCCGATAGCGAAATCGCTCAGCAGCATCTAACTAGTGCTGGAGAGGTTTTTGGCAGTCCATTCTATATGAGCCCCGAGCAAGGCCTTGGGCAAACTGTCGATGCCCGCAGTGATGTTTATTCGCTTGGTGTCACCTTCTTTGAAGCGCTGACTGGCGACCTGCCCTTTAAGGGTAGCTCAGCTGTTGATATTATGCTTTTGCATCAGAACGCGCCGATACCACGACTTAATGCTTTTGTTGACGACAGTGATTTCCCGCCCACAGTGCAGATTGTGCTTGAGCGCATGTTAGCTAAGGAACCCAGTCGGCGCTATCAGAGCATGCAAGATGTAGTTGCAGACCTGGCGGCAATTCATTTCGGTAACCAACTTCCATCGCAAAGTGGAGTTGACAGAGAAGTTGCCGCAGTGAATGAGGCCGATGAAGAGCCAGCGCAAGACTCAGAAGACGATGTTGGTTTGGATGTAAATTCTTCTGGCGTTACTTCCGAGCCTTTGGCGGTGGTTAGTCGTCCAGCTAAGACTAAGGGCCAGCTGTTGTTTCTGGGGCTTTCAGTTGTTGCTTTTGTTACATCAATTGCCGCTTATTTGGCAATTAAAATGCCTAGCAAGGCACCGGCTCCAGCTGCGACTTTGCCTCCAAAGCTTATCTCAATGCCTGAAAAACACAAACCCAAGCTTGATCCTGAAGAAGATAAAGAGCCTGGTGCGTCGCTAAAGTCATCAACGCCCTTTGCCACCGTGCGCCGGGTGAAGGGTCGCAAGATTGTTACCTTCGACTTTCCTACTGATGTGCTCATTGGGCATATTTATTCTTACAATTGGAATACTGGAGAGTATCGCACTCGTCGCGCTAAAGGTCGCTTAACCTATGATAAAGGCGAGTGGCTTTGCCTTATTCCTTCTCGCATCATTGGTAAATATCCGCAGTATCTTAAGCGCTTTTCTCCGGGCATATTGCAGGGAATACGCTTGAATGAAAATTCAGACAGTGACCAGATTCTGGAGTTCTGCTCAAATATTCCTGGTATCGATTATTTGGAGCTTCACAATACTCACAATTTGACCAATAATTGCATTTCTTCACTAGATAAACTTACTGAATTAAACGAATTTGACGGATATCACAGCACTATAGATGGTATCGCGTTGTCTCATGCCAAATGCTGGAATAAAATCGAAAAGTTCAGCTTTAGCCACGCTCGTAATATCACTCTTATGTTGGTAAAGCTAAGAGACAGCAAGAACTTAGATACCTTGGATGTTCATCAAAGCAATCTTACGTACCAAGATTACAAGGCAATTTCGGAGCTTTCTAGCTTGCTTGAACTAAAATTTGAGAGTGACCGTATGACACTGAATGAGCTTAGGCTACTCGCCACTTTACCGCATCTTGAAACTATCGAACTCTACGATTGTGGCCTGAGCGAAGAAGCTATCCCGATTTTGCGCCAGTTTAAGGCTCTGAAGACCTTAAGGATGGGAACCACGAAAACTCTGGTCACACTGCGAGATAAGTTTAAGACTGGGTTGCCAGGCGTGAAAGTTGAGTAATGAAATTAGTTATCATCGGTCGTGTGCGACGATATACTAAAGTTAGGGCAGAAACTTCGTTAAACCCAAGGGGATGTCAGAAGTAAACCAATGGTAACTCCGGCCGGTGCTGATTTTTCTCCAGGTGATATCGTCGGTAATACCTACGAGGTCATCGGCTACATTGGCCGTGGTGCTATGGGTTATGTTTATCATGTGCGCCACGTGGGCTTGCCTAAAGAGTATGCCCTCAAGACCCTCAGCACCGATCAGATTACTGAAACAGCATGGTTGCGTTTTCAGATTGAAGCGCAGTCGATTGCCAAAATGTTTCATCCGAACATCATTACTATTCACAATTTTGCCGTTCACAAGGCGCCTGATCGGCCCGAACAGCCATTCTATGTAATGGACCTTTTGGCCGGTAGAAGCTTGATGGAAGAGTTGAGAGACAATGATCCTCTGCCTCTTGCCAGAGCACTGTCAGTCTTTGCCCAGGCCGCAAGTGGCATTGGTTATGCCCATAGCAAGGGAATCATTCACCGCGATATAAAGCCTGGCAATGTCATGCTGCTAGATAAACCAGATGCAGGTGGAGCAACTGTCAAGATTGTAGATTTTGGCATTGCTAAGCTAACTGCTGATAGCGAGATCGCGCAACAGCACTTAACCAGTGCCGGTGAGGTCTTCGGTAGTCCATTTTATATGAGCCCCGAGCAAGGGTTAGGGCAAGTTGTCGATGCTCGCAGTGATGTCTATTCGTTGGGAGTCACGTTCTTTGAAGCCCTGACCGGAGATTTGCCGTTCAAAGCCAATTCGGCTGTAGACATAATGCTCATGCATCAGAGCGCGCCCATTCCACAGCTCAACACTGTTGTCGAAGGCGCTACCGATGAAGCAATAACATTCCCGCCAACCGTGCAGATTGTCGTTGAGCGCATGTTAGCGAAAGACCCAAGTAGACGTTACCAAAATATGCAAGAAGTGGTGGCAGACCTCACTGCAATTCACTTTGGCAATGCACTCCCATCTTTAAGCAGCGGTGTTGTTCACGGCCAAGATCTTGGTCTGGGGCGCCGCGCTATGCTCAGCCAGACAGAAGATCCAGATTCTCCGTTTGATGGCGAAGAGTCGTTACAGAGCGACGTTTGGGTTTCAGGAGAGAGTGAGTCTGATGCAGATGACGAATTAAATGAAGACTCACAGTACGATTTAGAATGGACTATTGATCCCAGTGCAAAGCGTAGCGAAGATGATACGTCTGCCAGTGATTCTGCCGCCGAAGATGTTCCAAGCGCAGATGTTCGTGCTTTGACGACAATAACTACTCAGCAAGGTCGTCCAAAGGCTCAGGTCATTTTTCTCACTATTGCAGTGGCCGCGGTCGTCACCTCAGGCCTCGCTTATTTAGCTATAAAAGCCGCAGGTAAGCAGGCAAGTTTAGGCTCTTCAAGTTTACCTCCCAATTCCAATCAAAACTCTAAGGCTTCACAAAAATTGCTTGGTCCGGGCGTTACTAACCCAGGAGAAAATGCTAGCCCTGGTACTAAAGGCGGTACTGGGAACAAGCCGGCTAAGGCACACCATGATCACGATAAACCTAAGCTTGACCCCGAAGAAGACAAAGAACCAGGTCCATCTGTCAAGTCAGATAAGCCTTTTGGTGTGGTACGTCAGGTCAAGAATGGCTGGCTTGTAGATTTTGATTTTCCTACCGATGTGCTCATAGGCAAAATACGGTCCTACAATTGGACTACAAAAAAAGAGAAGACGCAGCCTGCCAAAGGGAAGTTGCACTATGGCCCAACAGACTGGTTGTGTTTCTCTCCTTCACGCATTGTCGGCAAGTATCCACAATATCTCAAACGTTTTAGGCGTGGCGAGATTGCTGCCATAGAATTGAAAGAACATTCAAATAGTGACGCCGTATTCGAAGCTTGTACAGCCATTCCTGGCATAGATGAACTAATCATTCATCATGCTCGTAATTTGACTAACAAGAGTGTTGCTTCGCTCAACAAATTTGTTGATTTAGTAAAGTTTGACGGCTCTCATGGCGCTTTAGATGGTATTACTTTGGCACGCGCAACTTGCTGGGGCAAGATTCGAGAATTCAGATGCAGTCACTGTCGCAATATCACTCCGATGCTTCTCAAATTGAAGGCGAGCAAAGATCTGAGATATTTGGATGTGCACGAAAGCAATTTGACGTACCAGGATTACAAAGCAATTTCAGAGCTTTCTGGCCTGCAGCATTTAAAATTTGAAACTGATCCAATGACTTTAAACCAATTGAAATTGTTGGCCAATTTGCCCAAGCTGGAGACCATTGAATTGTTTGACTGTGACCTCGAAGAAGCTTCAATTCCAATTTTGCGGCAGTTTAAGGCACTGAAAAGACTAAAGATGGGGACACCCAAAACGCTGGCCAAACTGCGCGAGAAATTTAGATCAGACTTGAAGGGCGTAGAAGTTGAGTAGGCGCTGAGCTGACTTTAGACCTGCATTTCGATGAGACTAGCCCTGGCGAGAAAAATTAGGCCATAATATACTACATCAAGAAGTAGATACTCTCAAAAAATGACGCAGTAGGAGGCCGAAGCCCCATACCGCGCCATTTTTGGACTAGTCTGAACGATGATCACTGAGTTGCCACTGAAGAACTACTGAGCGGTGCTCAATGCCATCAGTTTGCGCAGTTCGTCCGCCGCCACCTTGAGTGCTTCCGGTCCGGTGTCGCCAGTGACCAAGGTCTCTGGTTCGATGCCGTTGCGTTCGGTTTGACCGCAATCTCCGAGCCATTCGCCGCCAGGAGCGAACCAATGGCAGCGAGTGACACGCAGTTTGACCTTGCCTTGGCACAGCTCGTAAGTGGCTTGGCCGATGCCTTTGCCAGCGGTAGAGCCACTGCCAACCATGTGCACTTTGCCGGCGATGCCGTTTTGCACGAGGGCGCAGATCATCATCTCGCTGGCGCTTGCAGTGCGACGATTGAGGAGAATGACCAGCGGTTTGCCGAAGAGAAGAGCCGGTCGCCGCTTGTACAAATCGCTGGGTAGCGTTTTGAGCAAGCCTTCGCCAGTTGTTCCCTCGTTGTTCCAGATTTCTTCGGTGAGGAAGAACTGGTCTTCGTTGAGGAAGTATTGGCGAACTTTCTCTCCTTCTTCGTGGCGAAACTTGAGTGTGGCAAGGAGCCCTTGGTCGAGGAAGAAGCCGCAGCATTCCATGGCTTGATGCATTCTGCCGCCACTGTTGCCGCGCAGGTCGAGAATCACACCTTCGCAGGTAGCGATTTTCTCCACTGCAGCTTGAACCAGCTCAACGACATCTTCGCGATCAAAGCTGCTTATGCGCAGGTAGCCAATCTTGCTGGGTGAGAGCGCTGACATGACGTCAGAGTTCTCAGCAGTGGGTGAGGTAGCAGGCGTGTCGTCGGCGCTCGCGGGAGCAACGAAGGTGGCGGGTGCTATCAAGCGTTCTGTGTAGGTGTCATTGAGCAAAGCCAACATTTCATCGGCGTAGCGCAATGCACTTTCTTCGCTATCGATGACATCGTCGAACTTATGCTCCAAAGAGCTCCAGTTCGCCAATCTCGACTTGTCATAGAAGGTTGCTGCGATGGTTTCCCAGATCGCGTGATAAAGCTCAAGCCCCTGGGACGAGGCTGTTTTTGAAATATTCATGACGATCCCTTTGGTTTGAGATTGCAGATTCTGTGCGGCAGCTTCAGACAATTACTCCCGATGAACTTCCCGGCACGTGGTGCTGTGAAGATTCGACTGGGGAGGTGCTGTGGTGAATTGAAGCTAAATAGTTTTCCGCGTGTAATTAAAGTGTGGTTATGGCTTTAAACCTAGCCAAGGTGTATAAGAAAACCAAAGGGAATTTCTAACTGGTTTATGAAATCGCCTTTAGGCTCACCAGCCGCGCCATACAAAACCCTGTGCTGCCTGCTTTTGCAAGGCAAAGCCCAGAAGCCCTGACTTAAATTGTTTAGAGCCTTTGTCCAATCAGGTTAGTATGGCTATCGCGAACTCTCATTTTTGTGAGAGAAGCAGTTAGACAAAGTTCGAAAAGTACCCAGTCCCCAAAGTTGGAAACCATGAAACATGCTAGCGACAGACCACAGGTACTTATCATCGGCGGCGGATTTGCCGGTCTAAACGCGGCGAAAGCTTTGGCAGCTAGCCCAGTTGAAATAACGCTAGTTGATCGCAAAAATCACCATACTTTCCAGCCATTGCTTTATCAGGTTGCCACCGCCACTCTTTCACCGGCAAACATTGCTCAACCTATTCGGCGCATCTTAAGTCAGTTTAAGAACGTTCGAGTCTTGTTGGCCGAAGTCGAGAGCATCGACATGGCAGCGAAGCAGGCATATTTTAGTGAGCTGGGCACCATTGATTTTGACTATTTGATTTTAGCCACAGGGGCAAAGCACTCATATTTTGGCAACGAACAGTGGGAAAAGTTTGCACCTGGTTTGAAGACAATCGAGGATGCCATCGAGATACGCAGCCGCATTCTCGTTGCCTTTGAAAATGCAGAAAATGAAATGGCAAAAACGGGCAGTCACAAACCGCTCAATTTTATTGTCATTGGCGGCGGCCCAACGGGCGTAGAAATGGCCGGAGCAATTGCCGACATCTGTCGCATTTCTATGCGTGGAGATTATCGCTTTATTGACCCGACCAAAGCGCGCACAATTCTGGTTGAGGGCCTGCCTCGCATTCTTGCGCCATACCCTGAGATTCTATCGGCTAAGGCATTAGCACAGCTTAAAGATATGGGAGTGGAAGTATTACTTTCAACAATCGTCACCGATGTAAAGGCTGATAGTATCAGCACCAAAAGCGGTGGCAATGCTAATGCTGGTGTTGACGCTAACGGCACACCCGAGGATAACTCCAAAACTGGTTCAATTCCCGCTTCTGTCGTGGTTTGGGCGGCAGGTGTACAGGCCTCGTCAGCCAGCAAGTTGCTTGGCGCTGAGCTTGATCGGCGAGGCTGTGTCATTGTAGACCAGTTTTTAAATCCTCCTGGCTTTCCCCATATTTTTGTCTGCGGCGACGTTGCTCACTTTGAACAGAACGGCAAGCCTGTGCCCGGTGTGGCGCCCTGTGCTATGCAAATGGGCGAGCATGCTGCAAGCGAAATCGTTTGCGATCTTGCTGGTAAGCCGCGCACCGCTTTTCACTATTCTGATAAAGGCGATATGGCTACTATTGGTCGGCGAAGGGCCGTTGCCAACTTACATTGGCCCATTCAGGCGCATATGAGCGGTTACCTCGCTTGGCTCAGTTGGCTTGTTATTCACATTTTGTCGTTAATTGGTTTGCGCAATCGCCTCGCGGTTTTCTTTGAATGGCTTTGGACCTATTACAGTAGCGATCGTGGTGTGCGCTTAATTACGGCCGATCCACCTGCTTACTTAAGTGTTGAACCAGCCGAGGTGCAGCGGCCGATTGAGGCCAAGAGCGAAGCTGGCTAGTTGGAAAGTTTTTTTTGCCGGTAGTGCATATACGCTTATTCAGATATTCAGTTTGTTTTTCTACCATTGAATGCAAAGACGCGATTGCTGAATTCTGGCAATGAAGCTGAGCCTGTGATGGTGCGCTCGGCCACGTCTACTTTTCCTGTCATGTGGGCAATTGCCTTCTCGCTCTTGCGTGTCATGCGCGCTAATTTTGATCGCGAGAAGTCGACGAACAACCGTACTTCGCCGGTTTCGGCTTGGTAGTTGCCCCAAAGAGGAAAAGTGCCCAAGAGGCCTTTGTACGTGCCGCTCACTTGGTTGGCGTTGATACTTGTAATTGTCACAGTGGGCTTGCGTCTAATTTTTGGAATTTCGACTTTCCAAATGCCGATGAAAGTGTTGAGATCAGGCTCTGTTGGAGCGGTCGTGATTGCCTCGTTTGTAATGACTTGACCTTGCAAGGGTTCAGCTTGGGCGGCTAGAGGATAGCAATGAGGGTAGCAACTTAGAGAGAGGCAGAGTAGAGCCGGGCTCACGCGCACGGCTAACTTATTTAAATTCACGCTTCTTTCTCCTTTCTAATCAGCCTATCTAAAGCTCATACGAGAGGAGGGGTCAAAAAGTTTCACTATTTTTGCCAAACGGCAGTAATTTCGCTGTCAATTAAATCCATTCGCTCTATTAAGCCGTCGGTGATGGTGTAGACATGCCACACTTCGCTATCAGAAAGAACTTCGCCACCTAGGCTCTTTACCAGTTGATGCACTTTGACTTTGGTCGTGCTGCCTTCTTTTTCGATTACCTCGAGGGGCTCCACGTGCGGATCAAACTCTAACCATTGACGGGTCCAGTAGGCGCGAATCTCTTCTTTGCCGACCACACGTCCACCTTCCGATGCCTTGGGCCAGCTGACGTTATCACTCATAAGAGTCATTGCGCCGTCGATGTCGCGAGCGTTGAAGGCAGAGTAGGCCTGTGCTATTAACGTTTGTGTATCCGGCATGTATTCTCCAATTTCACCTAATTAACCGCCTCGGTTTCTGCAATATATGTCAGTTCTCACGCATTGGCCATGCGTGTTTTCCACAATTGAAGCGATAATGAACTGCACTGACCAGCAGGTATCTCAATGACAGCTAAGAAGCAGCCGACCATCTACATTCCCCACGGTGGAGGCCCTTGCTTCTTCATGGACGGTATGGGGCCGCCCGGTACCTGGGATGGCATGGCCGCTTGGTTGAAGGCGCTGTCTCAATCTGTTCCAGAAAGGCCTAGGGCGCTTCTGATTGTCTCCGCACATTGGGAAGAGCCTAAAGTCACGGTCAATACGGCCGCTCAGCCCGATTTACTCTACGACTATTATGGCTTCCCGCCTCACACTTATGAGCTTACCTACCCGGCTCAGGGCTCACCAGCCGTGGCTGAAGAGATCGTCAAATTGCTTCAGCAAAACAATATCGATTGTGGCACAGATTCAAAGCGCGGCCTCGATCATGGAGTTTTCATTCCTTTTAAGCTGATTTATCCCTCTGCTGATATTCCAGTAGTACAACTGTCGCTCAAAGAGGGTCTTGACCCTGCTTTTCATATCAAACTTGGCCAGGCTTTGGCACCGTTGCGCGAGCAGGGAGTGTTGATAGTGGGAAGTGGTATGAGTTATCACAATTTGCGATCGTTTGGCAAAGGTGACAGCGGCCCTCATTCACTTCACTTTGATCGGTGGCTAGATCAAGCCATTTCGCAGCAGCCTGAAGCAGTCAGAAGCGAAAATCTCACGGCCTGGGAAGCAGCGCCGTCTGCTCGCGCGGCTCATCCCCGTGAAGAACACCTGCTGCCATTGATGGTTGTTGCCGGGGCGGCCGGTCAAGACTTGGGTCGTCGCACATATAGTGAGATGGTCATGGGCATGGCAATTTCCGCTTTTCAATTTGGCGGCTAACTAGCGGCTAAATGATAATTCCCTGGATATTCTGAGAAGAATTTAGAGGAAGTCAAGCAACTTGGCGAAAAGCCAAGAGGTGCCTCGGGATGCGACAATTGCACCCCTGGAGCTTGCCTGTTCTATAGCGCGTCAATATACGCTTGCTTTTTATTCCGCGGAATCCCTTGGTCGCAACACTTTCCAAATGCAGGGGTGACTATGAGCTCGCCAGATTCTAAGTCTAGTGCCATTTCGAGCACCAAGCCAAGCACAAAATCTAGCAGGCTTGTGCACAATTCTTATGGCAAATCTGGCGTTCGTCTTAGCAAAATCATTCGACATGCCGACTATCAAGAACTGAGAGAGTTGACTGCCAACATTCAGCTCGAGGGCGATTTTGCCGGGTCATATTTAGACGGCGACAATAGTCAGATCATTGCCACCGATTCAATGAAGAATACAGTTTATGTCTTGGCCGCGGAGCATCCGTTCGCGACGCTCGAGAGCTTTGCTCACGATTTGGCCTTGCATTTTTTGAAGACGTATTCACACGTGACCGAAGCCACTGTTCATCTTGTCGAAGACCTCTGGCTGCGCATCCCCACCGATGGAAAGCCGCACCCCCATGCCTTTGTTTCTGGTGGCAATGAGAAGCGAATAGCCTCTGTTATTGCCGACCGCGAGAGCATCTCGATGCAATCCGGAATAGATAATTTAGTTGTGGCCAAGACAACCGATTCGCAGTTCTGGGGTTTCATTCGCGATCAATATACAACTTTGCCTGAGGCCCGCGATCGCATCATGGCCACTAGTATTGAAGCTTCGTGGTTGTATAGAGCAGAGACTAAAAGCGAAGCAGACAAGATCGACTTTAACAAGAACTACGATACTATTCGTACCATAATTCTCGATATTTTCGCTACTCAACACAGTTTAGCTGTGCAACAGACTCTCTACGAAATGGGAGAAGCTGTGCTCGCTGCTATTTCTGATATCGAAGAAATTAGCATCACTATGCCAAACCAACATCGCATCGCCTTCAACCTCGAGCCTTTTGGTAAGAAGAATCAGAATGAAATCTTCGTGCCCATTGATGAGCCATATGGCCTAATCTCCGGGACAATCAAGAGAGGTGGCTGATTTGTCAGAGTCAAGTAAGTCTGCAAAGCATAATTCAAATGATGGTCCAATAGATTGGTCGCATGAAAATAAATGGGCGATTAGAAGTCGGCGCGTTTTGCGCTCTAAAGGCTTCGAAGCTGCTGCACTCTTAATTGAAGAGGGCAAAATAAGCAAAATTGTTGGCTTTGACCAAGTGCCGTCAGGCTTTTCTCTTGAAGATGTGGGCGACCTTGTGGTTATGCCCGGAGTGGTGGACAGTCATGTTCATATTAATGAACCAGGTCGCACTGAGTGGGAAGGCTTCACGACTGCTACTCGTGCTGCCGCTGCCGGTGGTATCACTACTTTGGCCGATATGCCTCTTAATTGTATTCCTGTCACTACCAGTGCTGATGCCTTTCGTGAAAAGCTTAAGCACATCGAAGGACGGCTCTCTGTCGACCTTTGCTTCTGGGGTGGGGTGGTTCCTGGTAACAGTGGCGAACTCAATAAAATGATTGATCTTGGAGTAATGGGCTTCAAGTGTTTTCTCATACATTCAGGTATTGATGATTTTCCCAATGTCGAGCGTAGCGACTTAGAGCTAGCTATGCCAATCTTGGCTAAGCGTGGTCTTCCTCTATTGGTGCATGCTGAGCTTGATTGCTCGCATTCTAGTTCTGGCCATTCGAGCCCAAGCACACACGATGCCCAAGCAATTAGCGACTTCGCCGCTGCTCCGCACAAGTATTCAAACTTCCTCAACTCACGACCGCGCTCGTGGGAGAACGAAGCAATAAAGCTGATGATCGACCTTTGTCGCGAGTTCGATTGTCGCGTGCACATTGTGCATTTGTCTTCGTCCGACGCCCTGCCTATGATTGCTGCGGCAAAGAAAGAAGGGCTCAAGTTAACAGTTGAGACCTGCCCGCACTATTTGACTTTGGTAGCTGAAGATATTGCCGACGGTGATACCAGATTTAAATGTACACCCCCAATTCGCGAACGTGAGAATTGTGAGAAGCTCTGGCAGGGCCTGGCCGATGGCACAATCGATTTTATTGTTTCGGACCATTCACCTTGTACTCCTGAACTCAAACTTTTGAAAGAAGGCAACTTCGATAAGGCCTGGGGTGGTATTTCTTCGCTTCAGTTCGGTCTCTCGGCAGTATATAGCGAAGCAAAAAGACGCGGTCATACCCTCGCCCAGGTCAGTGAATGGATGTCTAAGCGGCCAGCTGAATTTCTTGGTTTAGCCAAGCGCAAAGGCGCCTTAGAAGAAGGTATGGACGCTGACATCGTCGTCTTTGATAGCGATAAATCTTTCAAAATTGAGCAGTCAATGATTGAGCATCGACACAAAGTAACGCCTCACGAAGGACGCACGTTTACTGGTCAAGTGCAAAAATCGTATGTGCGTGGAATCAAAATCTATGATCAGGGTAACTTCTCAAAAGAGCCTGCTGGTATGGCTCTGATGGGTACAAAATCGGGAGAGTATGTCGATGCAAACGTCCATTCTTGAGGCTTCTGCCTTCACTGGTTTGATTGATCTTGCCACTGAAAAGCTTGGCGGAAAGGCACTCAGTTGTAGCGATGAGTTTTTTGCTGAAAAAGAAAACTTACTCATGCCTGGTCGCGGAATTTTTATCGAAGATAAATACACTAAGAACGGCAAGTGGATGGACGGTTGGGAATCGCGCAGAAAGCGTGGCCCTGGCCACGACTGGTGCATAATCAAACTTGGCTTGCCTGGCGTTATTCGCGGTGTAGATATTGACACCAATCACTTCTTGGGCAACCACCCTCCTTATGCTTCTCTTGAAGCCTGCATCGCCGACCCAAACGAGCATGCAGATAAGCTGGCTGCTTCTGATAAGTGGGTGGAAATTGTTCCACGCTCATCACTCAAGCCTGGCTCACAGAACCTCTTTGCCGTATCTAGTGGCGAACGCTTCACCCATGTGCGTCTCAATATTTTCCCGGATGGTGGTGTGGCCAGATTGAAAATCTTTGGTGATGTCATTCCCGATTTTTCCAAAATCAAGCCTGATGCCCTCGTTGATTTGGCCGCTGTCGAATTTGGTGGGCATGTGGTGGCATGCAACGATATGTTCTTCGGCAATATGGACAATTTGATAATGCCTGGTCGCGGCAGAAATATGGGCGACGCCTGGGAAACAAGACGCAAGCGCGGCCCTGGTCACGACTGGGTTATCGTCAAATTGGGTCAACCTGGCTTGGTGAAAAAGCTAGAAGTTGATACAGCGTTTCATATCGGTAATTATCCAGATACTTGTTCTGTCGACGGCTGTTATTCGCCAAATTTAGAGATGGACAATCTCACTTGGCCCCAAGCTGAATGGAAGCAACTACTGCCCCAGCTCAAGCTTTCAGCTGATAAACAGCATTACTTCGAAAAAGAGATTATCGACATCGGCAATATCACTCACGTGCGTTTAAACATCTACCCTGATGGTGGCGTCGCTCGTTTGCGCGTTCATTGTCGCCGGGGTTAGGCCATTTATTGAAACTGTGGGAACTGACTAGAGTGAATCTCGACCATCTAAATCAATCATCAAGCGAGCTTTTGCAACCAGAATTGCAGCGCTGTTGCGGCAGCTCACGGTGGGTTGAAGCGCTGATTGGGGGCCGTCCCTATGCTAGTGAAGCTGATCTGTTTAATGCCTCCGACCGCATCTGGCAGAGTCTAAACTCTGACGATTGGTTGGAGGCATTTAGCCATCATCCTAAAATTGGTGACCTAGACAGCCTCAAAACCAAGTTTGCCAGCACCAGCGATTGGGCCTCGGGGGAGCAAGGTGGTGTAGCCTTGGCCAGTGAACGCGTAATAGAAGAGTTGGCTAGTGGAAATAAAATCTACGAAGACAAATTCGGCTACATTTTTATTGTTTGTGCCACCGGTAAAACTGCTAGTGAGATGTTAGCTCTCTTGCAAGAGCGGCTGCATAACAGTGCTGCCGACGAAATTCAACGAGCCATGGCTGAGCAGAATAAGATCACGCGACTGAGATTGGCAAAACTTCTAGAATCACAGACCTAGAATTGCAGACCTAAATAATAGATTTAGTTAATTGGAGAGACCTGCATGAGCAAAATCACTACCCATGTTTTAGATACCTCGTTAGGCAGACCAGCTGCTGGTGTTGACGTGGTACTCGAATACAAAGGCCTTGATGATTGGGAAGAAATTGGTCGCGGCACAACCGACAGTGATGGTCGCTTTAGTGAACTGGTGCCTGCTGACTGGGCTAACAGAGCTGGCACTTATCAGATTACATTTAATACAGGCGGCTACTTCGAATCGACTCGCCGCCCATGCTTTTATCCAACTGTGCCAATTATTTTTGAAATCGTCAATCAGGATGAACACCACCATGTTCCGCTGTTATTGAGCCCTTTTGGCTATTCGACTTATAGAGGAAGCTAGTCTAAGTTTTGTGTTTTTGCGTCAGTAAATTAGGAGTGCAAGATGAAAGTCAGTTTGGCCGAGGCCGCCACCAAAGATGTTTTCGCTAAGTTAGCCCAGGCTAACGGTGCATTCAATCAGTTTTATCCTGGTGAATCGTCTGCCAGGCAACCGGTGCACACTGTCTATGGTGGCGCTCAATTGTTCAAAGCAGACTCGGCTAAGAAGCTTGGCACTATGGCCGTTGCTAGCTTTGAAGAGTATGCTGCTGACTCTGATATCTTGGCTAAGGCACTCGATCTTCCTGGTAAGAATACCGGTTTGGCCAGCAAGATTTATGACCGTGTCAAAGAGAAATTGAAGCGCGAAGCTGTTGAAGATTTTCGCATTGACTTTGAAGATGGCTACGGCAATCGTCCAGACGCAGAAGAAGATGGTCACGCTGAAGCTGCGGCAAAAGAAGTTGCCCGCGGTATGAAAGAGCAGCTCTTACCGCCCTTTATCGGCATTCGCATCAAGCCTTTTAATGAAGAACTTAAGCATCGCAGCGCTCGCACACTCGATATATTCATCACTACATTGGTAGAAGAAACTGGCGGCCTCTTGCCAGATAACTTCGTTGTTACCCTGCCTAAAGTGACTATTCCTGAACAAGTTGCTGCCATGGTGGAGCTACTTGCGCTACTTGAGACTAAAACTGAGCTTCGCCCAGGCAGTTTGAAGATGGAAATCATGATCGAGCAGACTCAAGCACTCTTTAATCGCAAAGGTGAGAGCAATATGCCGCTCTTAGCAGAGGCCGCTCAAGGCCGCTGTGTGGCTGCTCACTTTGGCACTTATGACTACACAGCTTCGTGCAACATCACGGCTTCTGAGCAGCGCATGGACCATCCATCGTGTGATTTTGCTAGACATATGATGAAAGTGACTTTCGCCGGAACTGGTATTTGGCTCTCTGACGGCGCCACAAACGTCATGCCTGTTGGCCCCCATCGGGCTGAAGCTGGTAGACAGCTGACTGCTGCTCAAAAGACAGAGAACGCCGAAGTGGTTCACCGTGCCTGGAAGCTCGCTTATGACCACACTCGCCACTCGTTAGTTCATGCTTATTATCAAGGTTGGGACCTGCACCCTGCTCAGCTCCCTGTGCGCTATGCTGCTTGCTATGCCTTCTTCCTTGAAGGTCTAGATGCTGCCTCTCTCAGGCTTAAATCGTTTATGGAAAAGGCTGCTCAAGCCACTTTGGTTGGCGATGTCTTTGATGACGCTGCCACTGGTCAAGGCCTGCTTAACTATTTCTTGCGTGCCATCAACTGTGGTGCCATTACTCTAGAAGAGATAAAAGCAACAGGTCTCACTCTTGAGGAAATTCAAACCAGATCGTTCTTGAAAATTCTCGATGGCCGCACAAAGAGAATTGCGGCGAAGTAAGGCGTGTGCGAAATAGGCATATTAAAGAAGAACTTGCGATTTAATGAAAGGGCCGGTAACAAGGGGCAACTTTTGCTTGCCACCCTGCAAGGCTTCTGTTAAGGTTGGGAAGTAGACCAAACGAATTTGACCCGTCGCAAGACAATTGTCGGATGAAAATGACAGCTAGAAACGCCTACAGCTATTACTACTATACCTACTCCCTCGGGGTCGGCTAGTTGGCGTTGTCATAAAAGTCTAGAACTTATGAACAAAAAGCCTTCTCGTCGATCGAGAGGGCTTTTTCTTTGCTTTAATTTCCCAAAAAACAAATATCTACAAAAATCAAATAATCAAAAAGGATCAGTCATGTTGCAAGAACTAGAAACCATCAAAGTATTAGAGAGACCAGCCACTCTGGCATTAGTGCCAGCCGTTGAATCGCAGGAGACTTCTTGTGTCGCCTCCACCTCTTCCTCCGCCTCTCACTCCTCCGTGGGCCCGGACAGTGCCTTAGCAGCGTTCAAGGTGCGGGTCGATGAGCTTATAGGCAGCCATCCAATCGTAAACTCCAATCAGTTTACTTCTTGGTTTAGCCAAGGCGACGCAAGCCCAGAACAGTTGCGACAGTTCACTGTGCAGTTCTCTGTCTTCAGTCATTTGTTCATAGAAGCGCAATTGCGTAAGTGCATCAATGCCGTTGATTTGGCGAGCTACAGAGCAAGCAAAGAAATTTTGATGAATGAGCTAGGTGTGATGTTCACAGCCGACGGCTCAATTGATAATGGCCGTTTTCGCTTTACTGCTGCCCATTTTGAATGGTTAGCTGAGTTTGCTAGCCATCTTGGCCTTGAGTTTAATCAAATTGGTAAACGTAAACATGGCTCTGCATCTACCTTGGCGTTCTGCGACGCGCTCATGACTTGGTACAGCTCAGAAGACGAGTCAACCGCTGCCGGTGCCTCCCATGCTATTGAACATTGGGCCGCAGCTGGCTTCTGGAAAGAACTTATTGCTGGTTTGAAAGTCATCAAAGAGAGCCAAATTGCAGATCTACCGCTGGGCTTCTGGGTCTTTCATGACCAAATAGAAGATCAGCACGCTGCTCACACTGATGACGAGCTAGCGGCAGCTTTTGCTAAACCTGATTTCTGTGAAGAATCATTCTTAGCTGGGGGCAAAGCCATGCTTGATGCTGTTGCTATCTTCTGGAATGGTTTGGATGAGCAGCGCAAAGCTTGAGTGTATTAAGGGCTGGGTATATTTTGCTCATCGATTGATTGCAGGTATACGGTGGTTAAGACCCCATTATTGCTGGTGTTTGCAAGCGCATCTTGCTTAGTCGGAAGTTTTTTCGCTGCGACTGAAACTATGACTTTGGCCGCTGATATCTACTACAAACAAAATCCTCATATGAAGACTTTAGTTGAGTCTGATAGCCGTGCCCAAAATATTCTTGACGCGCAGGAGAAACCTCAAGCGGTATGTGGAAACAATGCTTATTCAAGTACCCTTCCTGAAATTGGACGGATATTTAACACTAAGTTAGACTATCTGGCCGTTAGAGCTATACTCTATTCGCTAATCGTTTTTACCTCCCTATGGGCTGTTAGTGCTGTTTGCCTGTACCTCTATCAAGAATCGCGCACTCGCTTTTTTGCTATTAAGAGGCGTGGCTAGGAATTATTCACAATAATGTTATTTCGATTTTCAATGACGACCATAGCCAAGGTTATGAGCATGTCCTGTATCCTCTCGGCGGCATCGACACTGTCTTTGCCTGCCTTCTCGGCACCAGCTGCACAGCCTGAGCCGGTCTCTGCTCGCGGCATAACCGATGCCGACTTGGCAAAAGTGAAAGGCGAAGTTGGTGTCGCAGTGTTGGACACCACGCGAAATAAACGCTATCTCCGCAATCAAGACAAACCATTTCCTATGCAAAGTGTTTGCAAATTGCCGATTGCCATAGCCATTCTTCGGCTTGCTGACCAAAAGAAATTGTCTGTCGACGATAAAATTACTGTGCGCAGATCTGATGTGGTGCCTTTTCATAGCCCTATCAAAGAAGAGATAAAGGGTGATAAGTCAGAATTCACGATTAGAGCGCTTATGACGGCAGCAGTTTGCAACAGTGACAATACTGCATGCGATGTTCTCATTGCTCGCGCTGGCGGCACATCGGCGGTGACAAATATACTCAAAGAAGCTGGCGTCAAGGGCATTCGACTTGATCGTCCTGAAGGTAAATTGCAACCAGACAGTGTACAAATCGCCAAATTTCTTGTCGATCCCCGCGATACAGCCACTCCCGAGGCGATGATCGAGATGCTGCAGAATCTTTATAGCGGCAAGTTGTTATCAAAGAGCTCTACAGCAGTTATCTTGCAAGACTTGTTTAACTGCAAGACCGGCCCCGCTCGCATTACAGCCGGTTTGCCAACCGGATGGACTGTGGCGCATAAAACTGGAACTGGCAGAGACGTGGCCGGACAGAACACCGCTACCAATGATGTGGGTGTGGCCGTCGGACCTCATGGCGAGACTATTTACATTGCCATCTTCACCAAAGGTTCACGTGCGAAAATTGAAGAGCGCGAAGCCTTCATGGCTAAAGTAACTGCGAAAGCTGTGGCTGGTGAACTTTAGGTGTAATTTCTGATTTACTAGGCTGATTTTTAAGGCAACTTGCGTAGCGATCCTATATACTCGGCCGCCTCTACAGACCAGAGCGGAGGGTCACATGAATTTTAAGCCAGACGGATACCATTCCCTAACTCCTTACTTGATCATGCGCGATGCAGCCAAGGCAATCGAGTTTTACAAGAAAGTCTTTGGCGCGGAAGAGCACATGCGCATGGGCACTCCAGACGGCAAGATTGGCCATGCTGAGATTAAGATTGGTGATTCAGTAGTAATGCTTGCTGATGAATGTAGCGAAGGCAAGAGCCCGCAGACCCTAGGTGGTAGCGCGGTTGGGTTAATGTTCTATTTGCCTGATGTTGACGCCACAGTGAAATTAGCTGTAGCTGAAGGCGCAACTTTGCAAAGGCCGGTGGAAGACCAGTTTTACGGCGACCGCTCTGGCTCGATTGCTGACCCATTTGGCCATGTTTGGCATCTTGCCACGCATGTAGAAGACGTTAGCCCTGAAGAAATGGAGAAGCGGCAAGCAGAGGCTGCTAAGAAGGCTGTAGCCTCGACTAAGTAACTTCACCGTGACTGTGCAGTTGATTGACAGCGTCAATGGGCACTAAGTATTATCCCGTTATCTTTTTCGAATCAATCTGAAACTTTTTTGTGCCCTTGCCGTACTGATTTTATTAGCGGCAGGTGCGGATTAAGGTGAAAGAAAATGTTCGAAGATGCTCAGGCTTTGCTGGTGCCCTCTCTTATTGTCTTTTTGGCTTGTATTCTGCTTGAGTGGATTGTCTCTCGGGCCAAGGGAATAAGTCTTTACGATGGTAAAGACGTGCTCTGTAATTTGGGTATTTTTATCGTTGGCAGACTTAGTCAACCACTGTTTGTTGGCTACACTTTTTATTGCTTGAAATGCCTTGAAACAGTTCGCCTCTGGGAGTTGCCGAACACACTGGCTACGACCATTTTCGCTATTGTGCTAACTGATCTTTCTTACTATTGGGAGCATCGATTTAGCCACACTACTAGATTTCTCTGGTTCTTCCACGAAGTGCACCACTCTAGTCGAAGCTACAACCTCACCACGAGTTTTCGCCTGCATTGGTTCGGTAGGCTAGTTGCACCCCTAATTTTTGCTCCTCTAATTTTGCTCGGTTTTTCTGCCAATCAAGTGGTGCTTTTCCTCTTTGCTAATTTGATCTATCAGTTTTTCTTACATACTAAATTGGTGGGCAAGCTAGGTTGGCTAGAAGGAATAGTCAATACGCCATCGGCTCACCGTGTGCATCACGCTCGCAACAAGATTTACATCGACAAGAATTTTGGTGGCATCTTGATGATTTGGGATCGCCTTTTCGGCACCTATCAAGCCGAGACTGAGGAACCGGAATTTGGAGTACTCGGAAAATTCCGCAGCTACAATCCACTTACTGTTCAGTTTCATAAGGTGCCTGGTTACAAGGTTCTAGCCAATCAGGCGCAGAAGTTAGCAACCTTTTGTAAGGGCAGCTAAACAATTGTCGTTGTATGCCTCAGCTATTGCAGATTCGGCTGTTAAAGACCCTTTACGCTGATGGCCTAGAGTAGCAATACTCCAAGGTGGGTTCGGAAACATGAATAACTTTGATAACTTTAAACGCAGCGTTTTCTCGTGGGCAAGAAAAGTCTTTTTACCTTCTCGGACAGTTCTGGACTTTGCCCTTCTTCCATGGAAAGTACTTGCGTTCGGCGCAGCAGTGCTCTTAATGACAGTAGTGACTGCCGCATTATTTCGCTCTGGGTACGATAGTTTAAAAGCGCAACAGTCTTACCCCGCACCGCCGGCGACAGTTAGTTTAAAACGCAATGTCACGTATGTGCGGCGCGAGTGGCAAAACCTTACTATGGATGTTGCCACTCCGAAGCAAGGGCACGGCCCTTACCCTGCGGTTGTCTGCATACATGGTGGCGGGTGGAAGTCAGGTGACAAAAAGGAGATGCTGCCTTGCTTGTATGCATTGGCGCAGCAAGGATGTGTTGCGGTTTCAATCGATTATCGCTTAGCGCCAAACCATCATTTTCTCGACCAGGTTGATGACTGCAAGGCAGCAGTGCGTTACCTGCGCACTCATGCTCAAGAGCTGAACATTGATCCGCGACACATTGGGGCTGTTGGCAGCTCCGCTGGGGGGCATCTCGCCTTGCTGCTTGGTACAACTGATTCCAAAGAGCTACCAATATCAGGAGATGATATTGGTGTGTCGAGCGCTGTCGAGGTGGTAGTAAGCCTGGCCGGGCCCACTGATTTGACAAAGGAGATGCCACCAGATTCGGAGCGAACTCTGGAGAAGTTCATTGGTAAAACTCGGCTGCAGCATCCTGAGCTATTCGAAATGGCAAGTCCTGTGCACTACCTAAGTGCTGATGATGCGCCTACTTTGATAATTCACGGTACTCGCGATCAGATGGTTCCCTATGAACAGGCGACTGAATTTTTGGATGCAAGCAAGAAAATTGGTGTGGAATGTCAGCTATTGGCCATTAAGAACGGCAGGCATGGCGGTGGCGGAAATGTAGACGACTGGAACAGCAGCATGGTTGAGATGGAAAAGTTCTTACTGAGTCATTTGAAGTTGCTGCCTGCAAGTACCCTTGGTTTGTAGTGCAAATGAGCGTATCATTGTCATTATGCGTCTTTTGAGATTGCATAATGCAGGGAAACAATGAAATACCGTAAGAGTGGCCGATCTAAAATCAAGTATGAGCATGGAATGATCGATGGTCTTAGAGATTTACTTGAGAGCATCGAACATATCGAGGAGATTGTTTCGATTATTCCCGGAGTAATTAAACCAGTTCGTGGCTCAGGCTCTGGCATTCGACTTGAGGTTAAGTATCCAACTCAGACTGGTATCAAGCTGCTTGCTAAGTCATCGACTTCTGTGCAGGAAGTCTTCATGGTCACCAAGGATGCTGATGCTTTGATTGAGAAGTTGAAGGCATTACCTTAGAGACGATAATTTCAGAAGAGGCGATGATTGCAACAAAGTCGATAACTTCAACTCAATCGATAATTGCAACACCTTACCCCTTTTACTACTCCGTGAAGTAGCGGCGAAGAAAAAACCGAACTTACAGGCTGCCACCATCGAGGTGAACAACTCTGTAAGTTCGGCTAAAACTCAGCCAAGTACAAGCCAGAATATTGGCTTGTGCTCAGCCAAGTGACTAAGAACTGAACTAATTGAGTTCGCTAAACTCGCTCAAAACTCTCAGCAGCTCTGCCACTGACCATGCCTGCGAAACGCAACCACGGGGAGTATGCGGAGCATTGCCATCGAAGATTTCACTGATAGACCCAACGCAGCCTTCAGAGCCCATGTGGGCAATGATGGGCTGCAGGCGGTTGCGAATGAAGGCCATACTGGCGCCACTGGCATCAACTCTGCCGTTGGCATCAGGCGCGTTTGAAGAACTGTGCGCGTAGACCCGGGCATTCACCCAAGGTCCAAGCAGCCAAGGCCAGACTGTGCCCTGATGATAGGTGATGTCGCGGTGATACTGGTCGGCTTGCGCTAGGCCTGTGCCGTACACACCCTGGTACTCAGGATGGTCTGGTGAAAGGGTGCGCAGACCCATAGGAGTCAGCAGTTTGCTTTCCACCACTGCCACCATTCTCCGTGCGCGCTCTTGCGAGAGTATCGGATAGCTCAGGCTGGCGGCCATGAGTTGATTGGGGCGAATGGCTGTATCGCAGGTGCCATCGTGACGAATAACGTCGACGAGATAGCCTTCTTTTTCCAGCCAGAACTTTTCAAAACCAACAAGGCACTGAGCTGCCAGCGCTGAATAATCATCAACAGTTGGCGGCAGGGCCGTGGCTCCGAGCTGTACTGTAACTTCGTTGCGCAAGAATTGCAGCGTGAGCAAGAAGTTGTACCAAAGTGCGTTGATTTCAACAGCCTTGCCCGAGCGAGGAGTGACAACGTAATTGCCAACCTTGGCGTCCATCCAGGTGAGCTGAACACTGGCGTCGCCACCGGTGATGAGGCCGTCGCTGTCGAGTCTCAAGCCATGCCGCGTGCCCTTCTTGTGCCAGTCTACAACTTCTTGCAAGAGTGGCAATTGAGCCTTGACGAAGTCAATGTCGGCAGTGGTTTTGTAATAACCATGCAGTGCCCAAGCCCACCACAAAGTTGCATCAGAGGTGTTGTACTCTGGTTCTTGACCGCCATCCGGAAAATAGTTGGGAAGCATGCCTTCGCTCAAATAGCGTCCGAATGTTGCAAGAATGCTGCGGGCTTCAGTCGTGCGGCCGGTGGCGAGACAGAGACCAAAGAGACTGATCATCGAATCTCGACCCCAGTCTGAAAACCAGTGGTAGCCTGCGATGATCGTGCTTCCGCTGGTTGACTGTCGCTGGGCGATAAACTGATCTGCTGCCAGCGCTAGTTTCTGCACGGCTATTGAACTGTCGCTCTTCAGCAGTGATCGCTTCTCTGATGCGCAGTGACGCACAAGAGTTTCGAGCAGCTTTTCTTGGTTGTTAGGCTCGAAACCTGCAGTGAGTGTTATTGATTCACCGGCAGCCAGAGTAGCTTTCACCTTGCCAGAGCGGAAGCAATCTTCTCGGTCACCGAGGCCACGTTCGAATTCTTTGGGCCATTTGTAGTTCCAGTACCACTCTGGTTGCGCTGTGTAAGCACCGTGATCGAGTTCGAGCCAGAGAGGTTGGGCTCCAGGGAAAGCTTCGATTTTCACCTGTTTGTCGCTGACGATGCTTTGCGAGAACTGCCAGTTATTTGAACCGGTTGTTTCGCTGTGAAAGTCGCGATAGCCAAGCAAAACTGAAAGCTCTAGGGTGGCCGTTTTGGCACCGTCGTCGGGCAGCCAGGTATAGCCGACGTGCACGCGCTGTTGGCCTTTTAGCATCATCACCTGTTTGATCAGTCGACCTTCTGGCAGTCGATATGACCAGGTGGGTACGGGTAATTCGCTGAATGCTTCAAGGTGTACATAACCTTGTGGATGAGCATGACCAGACTGCCAGTAGTTGGTGGCGAGAAGATACGGGTTTGGCTGGCCCTCTACCGTGAGTGTTTCGTCGAGCCTTGAGAAGAGCATAGTGCGCTTCACCGGAGGCTGCAGAGAGGCAACTAGGAGGCCGTGGTAGCGTCTGGTATTGGCACCCGAGAGAGCAGCGCCAGCGTAAGTTCCTAGGCCGTTGGTGATCAGCCATTCTCTGCTGTCGTCTTGGCCTAAGTTGTTGAGATCGCTGACCTGTATGGGCAGCATTGTGTCGTTGGCTTGATTTCTCAGCCATTGCGTGAGGTCAAATGTCATGGAGTCTCCCATTACAAGTTAGTCTGACAAATTCTGCGCTCGCGCAGGTAATTTGTTTCGAGTTAGTGGTTTAGAAATCTTGAAGCGGTATTAAATAGTGTTTTAAAAGAAAGGCAGGGTAAACCCATTGCTATCACAAGCAATTGGCCAAAACCAACAGATTTTGCTGCTTACTGTTTGACATGGCTTTTGTTTAACGGCTTGAAAACCGCGTTGTCAGGTGATCCGACTAGCGCAGCTACGCCAAATGATGTCTAGACAAAGCGGCGTCTAGACAAATGCTGTCTTGACAAATAATGATATGGTTGTGAGGTGCCGCGCTTGCGAGTTACTGGTGGGAGAAGCTGTCATGAGCAAGTGGGCCGATTGGCGATTGTGGTGCCGAATCCGAAAAAAATATCCGGTAAAAACAAAGCCTGACAAACAGTGGCTGACCGGCAGCAAGATGGATACTAGTTCGACTCATGCAAAACTACTGGCGCAAGGCCCAGTACGTGTCAATTTTTCTTCTGCTGGATTGCAAATACTGCCCGTTATAAACTGGCCATCGTTCAGTTCTTCTGGCGACGCGCAGGAAGGCTTCGTTGTTGTGCCTTTTTATTTGGTGGTGGCAATTAGAAACTTGGCTATCTTTATGTTTCTTCGACCCATAGAGGTGCCCTGGTCCGAACTAAAGCCAGTGGCTGAAGATAAGGACCTGGTCATTTTGGAATTTGACGCAGAGCGATTTAGACTTGAGTTATCTTCTCAAGTCTCCAAACAAATGCAGCACTACAGCGCAAGGCAAAGCTAAGTGAGGTTCACACTTGCTAAACAGTTTGCTTGCCTAGAAGCTAGATACAATGCGTTCTATGCAGTCGCTACAGCTAATTGAGCTGTTTGCGCTTTATGTAACAGTTGCAAATTTATGCCGTGCGTTTTTTCATCATTTTGTAGGCTTCATAGACAGCGCCTAGACCTACTAGTGCATAAACAACTCTTGTTGCAGTGCCATCACCTAGAACAGTGGTTACGAAGTTATAGTTGAAAGCGCCGACTAGTCCCCAGTTTATGCCGCCAATGAGCAGCAACAGAAAAAGAATAAACTCCAAATTTTTCATAGTATTTTCACCTGGCAGTCACATCTTAAAAACCTGCAGACACTTTCTGCAAATTGATATGAATGCTTACTCACCATTCTAGTACTTGGGACGGTAGGAAGTCAAGAGGAGGAGGGCTTCGTATCTAGCCTGGGCGCACGCTTTAGGCGAAACTCTAATTTTGCATTCGTTGGAGAATGGCTCTGCTGGCCGCTTGTGGTCAGCCCTGTGCTGCTTTTGCATCTGTCACTCGAAAGTGTGACAGGCAGAGCTTTGGGAACATTATTGTCTATGCTCGGTCGGGGCTATACTATTACGGACTGCATGAACGATAAGCGACAATAAGCAAAGAATCAAATGACTCCAGGTAACAAGAATTCTCCCAAGCAAGCACCAACCACAGTGGGTGTTCCTAAGGTGGTTACACAGCGAAAAGACGGATTCGTACTCGTTCGCGGTGCTCGGGAGCACAACTTGAAAGATATCGACGTGGACATTCCCCGCGATTCACTTGTTGTTTTCACCGGTGTCTCTGGTTCTGGCAAATCATCACTGGCATTTGGCACCCTCTACGCCGAGGCCCAGAGACGTTATCTTGAGTCAGTATCTCCGTATGCTCGTCGTCTTTTTCACCAGATGAGTGTTCCTGAGGTAGACGAGATTGAAGGTCTGCCACCAGCGGTAGCACTACAGCAGCAGCGAGGCGCCCCTACTACTCGGTCGTCAGTGGGCAGTGTCACTACTCTCTCAAACTTACTGCGAATGCTCTATTCGCGTGCGGGTGCGTATCCAGCTAACCAACCTCATTTAGACGCAGAGGCATTTTCTACCAATACACCTTCCGGTGCTTGCCCTGAGTGTCATGGTTTAGGACGCATCTATGAAGTAACTGAAAAGTCGATGGTGCCCGATGATACGCTAACTATTCGCCAGAAGTGTATAGCTGCATGGCCACCGGCTTGGCACGGTCAGAATTTAAAAGACATGCTCGTCACTCTCGGTTATGACATCGATAAACCATGGCGCGAAATGTCTAAGAAAGACCGTGACTGGATTCTCTTCACCGACGATCAGCCAGTTGTGCCTGTCTATGCTAATTTCGAATCGCACGAAGTGAAGGCGGCGATGAAGCGCAAAGAGC
Organism: Candidatus Obscuribacterales bacterium; assembly: GCA_021732025.1. Lineage (GTDB taxonomy): Bacteria > Cyanobacteriota > Vampirovibrionia > Obscuribacterales > Obscuribacteraceae. The sequence goes on from JAKFVU010000036.1 coordinate 120,246, forward strand.
CGCCAAGTTATAACGGTAATTTTTCTAGCGCTAAACGTCATGTGCTCTATAACTTTGCTAACACTCAAAGTGCAGCCATGAAAAAGCGCGTGTCGAAATACATGGTCAGCGCAGAATGCCGCCTCTGTAAGGGCAAAAGGTTACGTTTAGAGTCGCTCTCAGTAAAGTTTGCTGGCTTAGATATTGCCGATATTACTAATTATCCAATTATCAAACTCTCTGAAATTCTGCGTCCATATGCTGATGGGTCAGCACCAGCGCTAGTTAAATTAGAGAAAGACCATCCCGAAAAAGCAATCGTAGCCCAGCGCATTGCCTTCGACCTCAATGCTCGAATCTCAGTTTTGCTCGATTTGGGCCTCGGCTATTTGGCTCTCGATCGCGGCACTCCAACTCTTTCACCTGGTGAGTTGCAGCGCTTGCGTTTAGCCACCCAGGTGCGCTCCAACTTGTTTGGTGTGGTCTATGTGCTTGATGAACCGTCTGCCGGGCTGCATCCTGCCGACACTGAAGCACTACTTTCAGCCTTAGAACAGCTAAAAAGTTCTGGCAATTCGCTCTTTGTAGTCGAGCACGATCTTGATGTAATCAAGCATGCTGACTGGATTGTTGATGTTGGACCAGCTGCCGGAGAACAGGGCGGCTATGTGCTTTACAGCGGGCCATCAGCTGGTTTAGCCAATGTAGAAGAGTCGCAGACCAGGCGCTATTTGTTCGCTGAAGAGAAGCCGCCCAAGCGTCAACTGCGCAAACCTTCCGGATGGCTCAAGCTGGCTAGCATCACTCGCAATAATCTCAACAAACTCGATGTAGCTTTTCCCCTTGGTGCATTCACAACCATCACAGGTGTATCGGGATCAGGAAAATCTAGTCTTGTCAGTCAAGCTCTAGTCGAATTGGTGGCAGAAGCGCTTGGTCAGCAGATTGTTATGGCAGAGGAAGAATGCGAGGAGCTGGAGAAAGCTGAGATTGCCAAAACTAGCGGTCAAATCGCGTCAGGAATGGAAGGGGTTAAGCGCCTTGTAGTGGTAGATCAAAAAGCAATTGGGCGCACTCCGCGCTCGAACTTAGCTACATATACTGGTTTGTTCGATCATATTCGCAAGTTGTTTGCTAACACGAAAATGGCTCGGGCTAGGCATTACGACGCTGGTCGCTTTTCTTTCAACGTCGCTAAAGGCCGTTGCGAAAATTGCGAAGGTGAAGGCTTCGTCATGGTTGAGTTGCTTTTCCTCCCTAGTGTTTATGCCCCCTGTCCTACCTGCCATGGGGCCCGCTATAACGCCAAGACTCTCGACATCAAATATCGCGATAAAAATATTGCAGACGTGCTTGCTATGACTGTCGATCAAGCTTGGGAGTTCTTTGAAGATGAGCCTCAGGTGCGCCGATCGTTTCACGTCTTGCGCGAAGTCGGATTAGGCTATTTGCGTCTTGGTCAGCCAGCCACCGAGCTTTCTGGCGGAGAGGCACAGCGTATCAAGCTTGCTACCGAGTTGCAGCGCGTTCATCGCGGTGACACGCTCTATGTGCTAGATGAACCAACCACTGGTCTCCACCCATCGGACGTAGAAAAACTGATGACTCAGCTTGATGGTCTAGTGCAGTCGGGCAACACCGTAATTGTGGTAGAGCATGAGATGCGTGTGGTGGCCGGGAGTGATTGGGTAATTGATATTGGCCCCGGTGCCGGTGATCAAGGAGGGCAGATAGTCGCTGCCGGAAGTCCGCAGCAATTGGCTGAAGCAAAGAATAGCCGCACGGCTCCGTATCTAAAAAGGTTTTTGAGCTGACGTCGTCGTTAACGTCGCGTATGGTCACTGCTGGCACACCAGGCAAGTCTGATAAGGAGCGCCTTGCTAGTGGTTATCCGGCTAATCATGCCTATTCTGTGGTCGGTTACCGAGAAGACGCGCAAGGCAAGCGTTTTATCACTGTGCGAAACCCATGGGGCGGCAGCGATAAGGACGGCACATCTGAAGTAAGCATCGAAGGGTTTAGGCAAACTTTCGATCACTACTCTGTTGAAGAAAAGTAGGAGTTTGTACTTAATTAGATACTTACTTAGTGGTTTGCTTTCTTACTGGTTCAGTGCTTGGCGCGCTTTCGGCGGGTGAATCATGCAGGTAGCGCGATGGGCCATCGGGCACAGTCAAAATTGATTCTTTCAGAAGTAAGAACATGGTTGGTTGAATTTTCAACTCACCGCTGTATGGATGGCTATAGGCGGATAACATCCAGATATTCAGTGCCATGGCTGTTGCCACAAGAGTCGTCATTGTGCCTTGAATTCGGGGAAACTCAGAGGCGAAAATATAGCTCAAGAAGATTGTAATAGAGGCTCCGAGGCCAACGATAATCCATAGAGCGGGTTGCATAGAGGTCTGCGCTAATAGAATGCGAGCCCGTCTATGCTCACCTAAGCTCTGCATAGAGCCGATCAGGCCTTGTTGTAGGTTACTTTGTCTGTCATTCTCTGGAACGGTTGATATCACTGCTTCCCAAAGCTTTTGATAGGTTTGCCAACCGTGATTGATTTTTTCGCGGCGTTCCATCTTCGGCCATTCACTATCAATGACATCGTCAACATATTCGCGGCAGAACTGCCTAATTCTCGGTCTGTCGATATCTGAAAGCCCTCGAGCCACTCTAAAAATGCTGGCGACATTACTGGCTTCTTGTTCGTCGTGCATACGTGCATCGTTGTACTTATCCATGGCTGAGGCCACCATGAAGCCGAGTAGAACAGCAAATAGTGTGCCGACCACACCCATCATCGCTTCACCAGCGCTATGGTGCTTCTCGAGGTCTTCTTGTTTGATAAAGTGATTGACTACCCACTGGCCTGCGAGCGCCAGTGAAACAATGATAGCTATGAGTAATAAGGCGTGTCCTAATGTATACATGACAGCAGAGGATACCAAATATGAGCTTGTCTGACTACTTTGCTCTGTCGTCTTTTGGATTTACTTACCGCGAATTGTTACGTTTTTTTCTGCATCTTAGAATCCAGAATATGCCAATGCCGCACATAAGTGCGCCTGAGATCCACATATAGGCTGACTCTGGTGATGATTTAACGGCGCAATATGCGAAGGCAAAGGAAGCAATAGCTGCTAGAAATCTGGCATGACAGAGATAGCAATGCCTGACTGGGACCAACTTACCGTTGTTGAGCTTGGACATTCCGTAGGGCTCGCCACAGTCTAGGCAGTTGTCTTCACTATGATTCATTGGCACTAGACTCTAGTTCAATTAAGTGGAGTCCTTCTTCTGTAAGCTGTCCCTCTTTGACTAGTTGTCTTAGGCAGTCTTTTTCAAGGTCAGCCACTCTATTTTTGAGTGCCTCTTCCTCAACAGCTGTAATAGAAAGATCTTCAAGGTGGAGGTCGTCAATTCTCTTGATTAGTGCGTCTCGCTCGTTTTCTAATTGAACATTTAGTCCTTCGAAAGATGCTGCTGAAACTGCTCCAGTAGTAAACTGATCCTTCAGGAAAGTTACTGCTCGCTTCTTTGTAATTAATTGTGCTTTTAATCGTTTGTATTGTTCGCGCCTAGGGTCCTTCAAATTCATTTTTAATAGTTTGACTAGTGGCTGGATGGTAAGCCCTGGTACAAGAAGGGTAAACAGCACAACGCCAAATGTAGTGATGGTGATCATTTCACGGTATGCGAATTTGTCTGGCAAGCTTAGGGCTAAGGCCATGCACACCGAGCCCCTGAGTGCGCCCCAAAAGAGCATATGTCTCCACTTCCAAGGAATTTTGTGGTTCTTGCTGCCAATGAACGGGCACAGACCGTAAACCACCACAAGACGAGCAATCAAAATCAAAAATATGCCAACTCCTATCTGCACGCCGTATTTGACAAGCAAATCAAATTTGATCTGCAAACCGATCAGAAGGAAAATTAGTGAATTTACGAGAAATGCGGTGTATTCCCAAAAAGAGTTTACTGCCATTCTTGTGCCCGCTGACATACCAGTGCGACTACCGTAGTTGCCGATTATTACACCGGCCGCCACCACACTTAGTACTGCAGATACTTGTAGGTGTTCTGCGATCAAGTACGAACCATAAGCGAGAATTGTTGTAAGGGTGATTTCGAGCAAATGGTCATCGAATAATCTTGTTACTCGCGAAGCGGCATATCCAAGAAGTGCTCCGGTGGCACAGCCACCGAGTACGACAACCAAGAAACTCCCTGCTGTCGCTGCGACTGAAAAGGATGTGCCGGTAAGGACAATAGCTAGGACTAATTTGAACAGTACGACTGCTGTGCCGTCATTGAATAGACTTTCTCCTTCCAAAAGCATCGTCAATCCACTATCCATGCCGAGCTTTCTGAATAATGCTAAAACCGAAATAGGATCAGTAGCAGCTATCATTGCGCCAAATAAAAAAGCTGGTCCTAAGGCTACATTGGCTAAATAATGCATTCCGAACGCAACAATTAGAGTGTTAATTACAACTCCAACTGTTGCTAACACTGTGATTGGCATCCAGCTTTTTCTCAATTCGGAAAGCTGTATATTCCAGGACGCTTCGAATAGAACTGCTGGTAAGAAAATCAATAGAATTAAATCGGGTGTTAATTCGACTGGCGGCAGGAGATGGCAGAGTCCAATTATCAACCCAACGATAACTAGCGCTATTGAATACGGTAGCTTAATCCATTTCACAGACATTGCTACGGTAGCTGTGACCATGAGCAGAACTACAAAAATATCAATATGGATGGCTTCGTGCATGGTTTATTACTATTCCAGGTTGAGTTGGCTTGAACTTTTAGTGCACCGTGAAAAGTAGATAGTTGGCCATTATGTAAACTACTAAGATGGCAAAGGCATCTCCGGCCAAGAACAACAGTTTTTTCTCAGAGCGATAGGTGAGGCCGATTACAACTATTGCCATTGATACCACTGCGGTCAGTGCTGTTAAGACATTTATCTCAGACACTGAGCGCAATAGAGGTGCTTTAAGGTAACAGAAATCAATGGCCGCAAGAATAGCGACATTGAAAAGATTGCTGCCCAAGAGATTAGCCACAGCCATATCGAAAGCACCAATGCGAGCTGCTGCAACTGAAACGGTAATTTCTGGCAGCGAAGTTGTTATGGCAATAAATGAAGAGCCAATGAAACTCTCGCCCCAACCAGTTGTTTTCGCAATTTTTTCACCAATCTCTGGTAGATAGCAGGCAGCTGCAACAATCATCAAAGAGTAGAGCGTAAAGAAAAGAACTGATTTGCGCAGAGTTGATCCTGGTTGTTCAGCCTCAGCTATTTCACCAGCAAATTCTTTCACCCGTGATTTTTCGTAAGAGTATATTAGCTTCATAGCAAGAAGATAGACAGCAATAAAGACCAGGCTCAGTGGGTCGATTGAGTTGAGTGAACTGAGGATTGGCAGATGCTTACCAAATAGAATATCAATTGCTGCAAGACTCACTAGAATGATGCCAAAGCCCGCTGATAGCATGTGCCCTTGATGCACCATATGTGATACTGGTTTTCCTTTCGATAGCAGATCAAGACCTGCTATTACCAGCATATTGAACATACAACTGCCGAGGGTTCCGGACACCGCCATGTCTGGCAGGTCGTTAAGTGTAACTGCAGAAATTCCAGTTATAAGCTCAGGTAACGAGGTTATGGTTGCTAGCAGCACTAGGCCTACCCAGTTGCGACCAAGGCCTGTTTTGTCGGCTATGACATCTCCGTGTAACGTCAGTTTGGTACCGGCAAACATAATTACGCCAGCGCACAGAGCAAACTCTATCCAGATGGTTAACATTAGCAGTACACCGTGCTTTCAAGAAATGACAATAAAAAAGGTGCCGCTATTATGTGCGGCACCTTGAGAATATCAGAATCACCAATACTAGTGGTCTTTCTTTCCGCTCTTCTTGGAAGTAGTTTTCTTAGTTTCTTTTGTCTCTTCGGTCTTTACTTCTGTTGTTGCTTCAGCGTCAGTTGCTGCGCTGGTATCGCCTTCTGTGCTAGCGGCAGTATCGGCACCGGTGGTCGCAGTGCTCTCAGTTGTTGTCGAGGTGGTCGTGCTTGTCGAGGCGGCATCTTGCTGGGAACAACCAGTGGCAGTATAAGCAACCACAATGAGCGCAGCCAGTAAGCTAATGGAATGACGCATTTTATCTCCTAATCGATAGGTTATTTATTTTCGGTGACTACTAATTGGCGATCCTCTATTGCCGAGGTCTAAGGCAGAAGATAAAAAGAAGGAGACGAAGCCGAATATTTATCAGTGAGAATCACCAGATGGCAATGCTATAGAAAAGTTCTTGCGAAAAGCTTGCCAACAAACTTCCAGGCGGACTTTGCAACTCTGGTCACCTGTAGTTCTACTTTGAGCGTGTAAGATAACTTCAGCATTGCTTTCTAAAAGAGGAATCCATGGGCTTCAAGTTACTTGCTCACGTAGATGAGTCGCGCTTGAGCGCACTGCAAAACCGCTTAGAGGCAATTAGTCTCCTTAGCCCTGAGTTTCTCATATTGCTTTCAGGTGCAACTGTTATCGCTACACTAGGCCTTTTCCAAAATAGTGCAGCCGTGATCATTGGAGCCATGATTATCGCGCCTCTTATGCGACCACTGGTTGCATTGTCTTTGGCGACGATAACCGCTGATACAGCTCTACTTCGACGTGCCCTTCTCACTTTAACTGTTGGGTCGATAACTGGCTTGTCAATTGCTACGGTGATGGCCTGTTTTCTGCGGTCTCTTGAGCTTAGTCCCGAAATTTTGGGAAGAACTCATCCAACCTTACTAGATCTAGGTGTGGCTCTAGTTGCTGGTGCTATTGGTGCCTATTGTCAGACTAATGCAAAATTGGCAGATAGTCTTGCCGGTGTTGCCATAGCTGTGGCTCTGGTGCCACCCCTAAGTGTAGTGGGGATTGGTCTGGCATCGAATGAAACAGCCATTTGGACAGGGGCTGCTTTGCTCTATGTAACAAACTTGATTGGCATTACTCTGGCTGGGTCTATGGTGTTTCTGCTTATGGGGTACACACCATTGCAGCAAGCCAGGAAAGGGTTGGCTATTTCTTTTGCAATTACTGTTCTGCTTATTCTTCCCTTGGCTCTGAGTATGCGTGAACTAGTATTAGAAAATCAGATTAGCGCCAAGGTTCGCAATCTATTAACAGACAAAACTCTAACTTTTAGGGGAGTGCAATTACGAGAAGTAGAGGTGAAACGCTTTAGGTCACCAACGCGCGTCAATGCTACGGTAATTGCTTCTGATTGGCCAATTACACCCAATCAAGTCAAATTGGTACAAGACTTTCTGATCAAGGAGATTGCCATGCCCATTGAGTTTCGTTTGCGAATTATACCGGCTCAAGAATTGTCTGCCGCTGATATTTTGCCTGAAGTAATACAAAAATCAGAGTCAGTAGAGGCGCCACCGACAACTGATGCTGGTACTGAACTTTCAGAACCAGCGCCAGTTGTTCCAGCGAATAATTGAACAGAATTTGATAGTGTTGCTGCTAAGTAATCAACCGCATTTGGGAAAGCTAATGGTGATCGATGTGCCTTTATTATTGGCGCCTGACTCAACTGCAATCGTGGCCTTATGACTGGTGGCAATTTCTTTCACGATGGCAAGGCCAAGGCCTGTGCCGGGTTTTGCTGTTGCAGTTCCGCGATAGAAGCGTTCAAAGACCTTCTCTCTCTCATCTTCGGCAATGCCGCAGCCACTGTCTTCTATTGCTAACAATGCTTGACCAGCCGCAACTGTGATTTTTACTAGTATCTTGTCGCCTGGCTCAGAGTAGAGAATGCTATTCTCAATCAAGTTCGAGATTAGCTCTTCAAGCCCGTTTTGTTCACCGTAGACAAATGCTGGTTCGGCTGGTGCCAGAAACTCAAATTCAAGTTTATTGCGAATTGCCTCAGGCACATGGGCTGCTGTTACTGCTGATGCGATAGTGCTCAATTCAAGTTTAGAAAACGGTTTTGTGGCATTAGCACCTGGTTCTGAGCGTGCCAGCACCAAGAGTCGATTGACCATTCGGCTCATGCGGTTGATCGCCGCTTCTAGCTCGCCGAGGACCCCCTGCACCTCTGAGTCTTTGACCATTTTGCGCACGAGATCACAGTATGTCGTCACTACCGCGAGCGGTGTTCTTAGCTGATGGGCGGCATTTGAAGTAAATCGCTTTTGCAATTCAATGTCATTTTCAAGTTGCTTAAATAGGCTATTTAAGGCCTTAATTAGTGAAATAATTTCTACTGGTTCGTCCACATTGAGAGGGCTAAGATCCCCAGCCGCCCTTGCTTGCACTGCCTTCTCCACGTTTGCTAGAGGGCGTAATCCTCTGCCCACTCCAATCCAGATCGCTCCTGCTCCGCATATTATTATGGCAATCTGGGCCAAGAAAATACTGATAGAAATTTGATTAGCAAGCTCTTTGCGAGTATTTCTGGTTTCGGCTGCTTGAATAACCAAATGATCAAAGAGCGAGTCTGGCGTGGGCACAGTGAGAGTCATGACTCTAATTTCTCGACCTTTGAATTCTATTGTGCGAAAGCTTGGTTCTTCATCATATTTCTTCGGCAGCGGAGGTTTCTTGCCATCCGCCTCAGATAGCGAAGTCGATGCGGTAGTAGAGCCTGGGCCGTTCTTGTCAATTGATGGGGGCAGAGGTAAGAGTTTGTCGCCTGAAATAACTTTGCCGTCCGGCGAAATTACCTGAAAATAGAAATCGTCTTGATAGTTATGCTTGAGAATGGCCAACGCTGCCGGTGGGAGATCAACCGTCAGCTTGTCGCCATTGGTCTTAATTCTGGCGATTACAGAGTCGGCAGAGTTCGCTAATTGTTTGTCGTAGATGCTGCGTGCTAAAGCTAAGCCGAGAAAATAAGAGGCAAATGTGCTCACTAGTGCCAGGCTTAGCAGAGGTACTAGAAGCCAGATTAATAGGTGATACCTTATCGATTTTTTCCACTGTCTACTCAATGATGAACCCTAACCCTTTCACCGTTTGAATTGAGCAGCCTGAATGTTCGATTTTTTTGCGCAGTCTATGTATGACGATGTCGAGTGCATTGCTCGACATATCACGTTCTAGAGATGAAAGGTGTTCGATTAAGTCGTTCTTGAAGACTACTCTTCCTCTTCTTTGAAGCATCAATTCTAGTACTAGATATTCCCGCGCTGATAAGTCTATTGGCTGATCGTCGATAGAAAATCTATTGGCGAAGGTGTCTAGGCTGAGTGAGCCAACTTTGATTGCTGTCTGGTTGGCCCATTTGTCCTTCCGCAGGAGGGCTCTTATTCTTGCCTCAAGTTCGCCCACGTTGAACGGTTTGCAAAGATAGTCATTGGCACCAAGATCAAGGCCGTGAATTCTATCTTCAGGAGTATCGCGAGCAGTCAAAATGAGAACGGGCAATGACTTTCCCACTTTTCGTAAGTTTTCGAGCACAGTTAATCCGTCTCTTTGAGGCAGGCCGATGTCTAAGATAACGAGATCATAGGCATTGCTAAATACGGCAGCTTCAGCGTCCACGCCATTTTTTGCGCTGTCAATTTTGTGACCGCTATGCCGTAAGGTCCTAGATAGTCCGTCTGACAAAAACTGGTCGTCTTCTGCCAGCAGTATGTAAGCCATTGTTTAAGTTGCTCTTGTTCTTTGGAAGGCCGTACCTCAATTGTAAACCGTTATTTGGTAGTGCTAACCGATTTGCCTTTCGAGGATTGACTTAGACTTCGACCAGCGGCATTGCTGGTCAAACAATTGCCACCAACGAGTGAGAGAGTTGGCCGCCAGAGATTCTTTCATTTCATGCGCGCGAATCGCTTTTTCTCTGTCACTCATACTCAAGCACTGCGCTATGGCGTGAGCAAAGGCTTCCGGATTGTGTGGATCAAGTTCCACGCATCCATTGCCGAGTTCTTTGAACGCACCAGCTCCCCTTGAAAGACCGAGCACTCCGGGGTGCGATTTCTGGCAAGCAACGAACTCTTTGGCAGTTAGATTTAAACCGTCTCTAACGGGGCTAACAAGCATTACAGCAGCTTTGCTATATAGGGCGGCTAGTTCGGCTCCGCTTCGAGGCTCATCGGTCCAAACAAGAGGCTGCCAGTTACCGGTCGCTCTATGTGAGTTGAGTGAGGTTTGACGCTCCTGGCAATTTTGCCAGTAGCGATCAAATTCTGGCAGTCCTTGTCTAGACCTTGTCCCAAGTTGGAGGAAGGAAACTTTCTGTTGCCACTGTGGATATTTCTCGAAGAAACATTCAATGGCAGTGAATCTCTCGGCCAATCCTTTGGTATAGTCGGCCCGATCTACGCTTAAGATAATTGGCATGTCTGGTGGAGTAAAAATTTGCTGACGTAGATTTCCTAGATTTGCCAAATCACTCCAATGTTCACTGTCAATTCCGAGTGGAGCGCAGACGAACTTTGTAGAGTGCGACCGGTAGCTTGTTTTGTCTATAAGTTTGATTGTGTGATCAGAGTTTTGGACATTAAACTGAGTCATGTGGTCAGTGACAAAGTTGAAGAAATTTTGGCGATATTCGTCGGTATGAAAGCCGACCACGTTGGCGTGAAGCAGACCTGCTGCTATCTCGGTCATAGCATCAACATGTTCTGGATTGACATATTTAGGCCATGGAATATGCCAGAAGACAAAACTCTCTGTTGCGTTTTTGAGTAGTTTTGGCATCAGTGCAAATTGGTAGTCATTTACGAAAAAGCCGTTGGTTCCACTGGTGGCATTTCGTAGCCTGAATGCTATACCAGAGTTAAATGCCTTGTAGCAGAGCCGCTCTTGTTGCGAATAGTGAGCGAACTGAGGTAGATCGTGCAATACAGGCCAAAGAAAATTGTTGCAATACTTGTAGTGGTTTTCAATTAGATTGCTATCAAGTGCATAGTCAGTGTCTTCGTCGTCGACACCTTTGCAAATTAGACGATCGCCATCGATGAACCACCATTCATTAGAGCTATTTTCTTGCTCGAATATTTGGGTAATTGCGCTGGATACGCCACCGGGTGCGCTCGGTCCACGATATGAAAGTATTTGCATGTCAACCTCGATTATCTCAACGTCGTCGCCTCTGGGCGTCACGCTTTTTGAAGACTCTGTATTCAGCATAGGAGGCTGGTTTTTCAAACGCGTTTCGCTGATGTCAATGCTTTGGCGTTTCAAACGCGTTTCAAATGCGTTTCAAATTTCGATTGCAGATGCAAATTAACCAGAGTTTGCAGTTTCTTGGAGCTGCTTGCGAGAGAATAGAAACGTATATGAAACGCGCCAATTTGATGATGGTGTTATGAGCCTTAAATCAAGGAAATTGTTCGAGAAGCAGTCTGAATACGTGGTTGATTCGAGACCCCTCTGTCAGGGTCTGCCATTTCTGCTGACTGATTCAGCCCATCCGCGCCTAGTTCTTAAGAACGGCAATCATTTTATTGTGCTCGATCGCGAGGCTTGCGTTCCTGCATGCAATACTTTGGGATTTGGTTATTACCACAATGACACCAGGCATTTGAGTCAGTGGGAACTTCTGCTGGACGATGTCGCCTTATCACTTCTGTCGTTTGATGTAGAAAAAGGTTATGCCGGTAGTTTCTTGTATACAAACCCTCAAACTCCAACTCTTTTACAGCAGAAAATCATGGTGCAGCGTCAAGTTGTTTTGTCTGACATAGTTTGTGAGCGGCTGATTGTTGAGAACTTTAGCTCCGAAGAAATTACCATTAACCTCCGTATCAAATGCCAATCTGATTTTGCCGATATGTTTGAAGTTCGTGGCCTCAATAGGCCAGAGCGAGGGTTGCGCATGATCCCATCGGCTGATCTTGAGGGTCGTCGTGTTTTTCTTGGCTACAAGGGCGCCGATGGAGTGCTACTTGAAACAATTATCGAGTTTTCCGGTCCGAAGCCTGATCTACTATATGAGGGTGAGGCCCTGTTTAAATTGGTTCTGCCAGTGAGAACACCATGGGAGCTTGAAACTCGTATTTATACAAGAAACAATGAATCGGCCGACTATGCGTTTGACGATTTGGACGAAAGAGATTTTCAATCGCGTTTAAGTGAGGCAGATAGGCAGTTCGTTGCTTGGCGCGCTAGCGGGGCCAAAATTTCGACCAAAGACGAAATTGCTAATCTCACTATTGAACGTGGTTTGCGCGATATTTATATTTTGCGTCAAGACACACCATTGGGGCCAGGGCTAGCTGCCGGAATACCGTGGTACTGTGCAGTTTTTGGTCGTGATAGTGCTATCGCGGCTTGGCAGTTGATGCCGTTTTATCCTGAGTTGGCTCGGCAGTGCATAGAAGTTCTAGCCGCCTATCAGGGCGCAAAAACTGATGAATTTAGAGCCGAGCGCGCTGGCAAAATTATGCACGAACTGCGTATGGGAGAGTTAGCCAGGCTAAATATTATTCCGCACACGCCATACTACGGCACCATTGATGCCACCGCTCTTTGGGCAATGGCCCTCGAGCGCTATCTACAATGGACAGGCGATCTGCAGTTCGCTGCCAGACTTTGGCCCCAGGTGCAACTGGCCTTGACTTGGCTTGATAGCTCTAGTGATGGTTACTTAGCATACAAGCGAGAGAGCTCACAAGGGCTAGAAAATCAGGGATGGAAGGATTCAGGCGATTCTGTCTGCCACTTAGATGGTACCTTAGCCGTGCCGCCTATCGCTCTATGTGAGGCACAAGGTTATTTGTATGCAGCTCGTATTGCCATTGCTAGTATCGCCAGCATGCTAGGAAATTCTGAGACTGCTGCCAATCAGAGATTGAAAGCGCATAGTTTGAAGGCTAAATTCGCTGCTGACTTTTGGATGGAAGATCAAGAGTTTCTGGCCTTAGCATTAGACTTTGAAGGAAGACAAGTAAAGGCCATATCATCGAATGCCGGCCATTGCGTTTGGTCAGGAATTTTGGATGGTGAGAAGGCGATGAAAGTGGTAGATCGGCTACTTGCCCAAGATATTGATACTGGTTGGGGTCTTCGGACGCTGTCTAGTGGGGCATCTAACTTCAATCCGATGAGTTATCACAACGGCTCAGTCTGGCCCCACGATAATGCCATCATCATGGAAGGAATGCGCAATATTGGTCGCATTCGCGATGCGCATCAACTTATGGGTTCAATGGTAGAAGTAGCTAAGCATCAGCAAGATTTTAGGCTGCCTGAACTTTTCTGTGGTTTTGAGAGAAGCGATTGGAGCAAGCCTATTGATTATCCCGTATCGTGTTCACCGCAGGCGTGGTCAGCCGGTAGCGTGTTTCAGATGATTGGTGCGTGTCTGAATTTTCAACCAGATGCTGCAAATAACATCTTGCGAATTATTGAACCATGCCTACCAGACTGGATGGAGCAGGTGACGGTTCGCAACTTGAAGGTAGGAAAGAGTTCGCTAGACATTGCTTTCAACATTGCCAATGGACAAACTTTTTGTCAAATTCTGAGAAAAACAGGTGATTTGAAAGTAATCATTGAAACTTAGAGGCAGCCAAATGAGGATAGGAGAATGCGCATAGCACAGTTAGCGCCGCTTTCAGAAACAGTTCCGCCTAAGCTCTACGGTGGGTCTGAATTGGTAGTTAGTTTACTCACAGAAGAGTTGGTGAAACGCGGGCATGACGTAACACTATTTGCCAGTTCTGATTCAGTAACTTCCAGCCGTCTGATTTCTTGCGCTCCTACTGGTTTGCGACGAGCTAAGGATATTCCAGCAACTCGCTGGCCTGCTTATGAACTAAAGTCATTGCTAGCTCTTGAGAGTATGCAAGATCAGTTCGACATAGTGCACAATCACATGGGTTATAGCGCTCTGCCCTATTTACGCAATTTGAAGTGCCTTAGTCTCACTACCAATCACAATCCTGTTAAAGACTACTGTGCTGATATCTACTTGAAGTTTCGCGAACTTCCATTCGTCGCTATTAGCAACGCCTACCGAAGGTTAAATTATCCTGCTGAATTGAACTATGTAGCGACTGTACATAATGGTATCGATGTTGGTGGCGCCGTTGATTTGCGAAGTCCGCGTCATAATCTTTTGTTTTTAGGCAGAATCTGCCCAGATAAAGGCACGGTAGAAGCCATTGAGATCGCCAGAAGAGTGGGTGTGCCGATTATATTAGCGGGAAAAGTCGACGACAATGATCGTGAGTACTTCGAGACTTTGGTGCGGCCGCTTCTCGCTCGGCCCGATGTTGAGTATGTCGGTGAAGTTTCGGCTGTTGAGAAGGCAAAACTTTATTCAAGTGCCATAGCGACTGTTTGTCCCATCAATTTTGACGAGCCGTTTGGATTGGTTTTTGCTGAGTCTTTGGCGGCTGGCACGCCCGTAATGGCGCTGCGAAGAGGAGCGGCTCCAGAGGTTTTAGACGATGGCAAGACCGGAATTCTAAGCGATACAGTGGATCAGTTAGTTAGTCGTTTTAGTGAGATTGAAACTATGAATAGATCTACTTGCAGAGAAACTGCAAAGCTTTTGTTTAGTAAAGAGCGAATGGCTGATGAGTACGAAGCCCTCTACTATCAATTATTGGTAAATCAGCAAGAGAAAATCTTGTACGAGGGCTGCTTAACGTGATCAACTACAAAGTGCACAATCACTCTTTATCTGGAGCGGTCAAAGATTTCGGCCAGCTACTCGCTGAGCGGCCACCTTTCTTGTTCTTGGACCGCGATGGCACTCTTGTTCCGATAGCAGACAATCCCAAAGAGGCAATTCTTAGCTCTTCCACATCAAACGTTCTTAGGCAGCTGAGTAGCAGACTCTCTAAACGCATAGCCATAGTCAGTGCTCGCAGCTTAAATATGCTGGCGGCTGAGTGTGACCCTCGTGAGTTTATTCTTGCTGGCAACTACGGGCTTGAAATGAGCTTTCCGTCAGGTCAGGTGTACATACACCCAGAAGCGCAGAAGGTTCATTCTCTGCTTTCAGAGGTAAGAATTGAGCTGGATCAATTGGCAGACTACGATACGCGCTTGTTTGTAGACGATCATCAGTATTCTTTTTGTTTGCACTTTCACAAAGTTGCCACAGCAGAGCGACACATAATTCATAGTCAGATGCATGAACTTGAGCAGAAATATCCTTCATTGGTGTTTAGGGCATTGCCAACAAGTTATGAGATAGTGCCTTCAATTAAGTGGAATAAGGCCAGTGCTCTCCAGGCGATTTTGGGCAAGCTTTCGCTCAGTGCTGATGATTTTTTGTGCATGGCATTTGGTGATTCGCTTGCTGATGAACCGATGTTTCAGTGGGTTAATCGGCATCACGGGCTGAGTTTTAGAGTGGGCGAGTGCCAATCTACCGAAGCGAATAGTTTGTTGAATGCTCCGTCCGATGTAGTCGACTTTCTTGAGAGTCTATTGCTTTTACCGCTGTAACAGACCACCATGGGCCTTTTGATGTTCCCCAGAATGCGCTCCAATACCAGTGAGAGACATCAACAAAGTTTTGGCCGTCCCCATCGTAAATGCGCTCACGTACTTCTAATTTTCGTGTCGCTTTCTGCGCCAGCATGACATTCCAAATCTTTCCATCCTGGTCTACGAGGTGCGGTAAGTTTTTTATAGTAAAGCCGCTGGCTCTGTAGCAATCGGCAGCTGGGTGCAATTGTCGGGTGGCCTGATTTACTCGCCGCAAAATGACTGTTTGTGTGTCTGTTTTGAACATTGCGATCTTGCCGGGAAAATTGTTGGCGAAAGTCGCTTCACTGCCAGAGAGTGCGATCGGCCTTAAATTTTGTCCTTCATAGACTGTTGGCCAGGTTACGTCCTTAGCGGCATCGACCTTGACGTGCGCTGAAGTGAATATTGGAATCATAGCGGCAGTAGCGCAAGCAATGAAAAAGAATGGCTGACCGGATGGACCGGAGGTCTTAGTGACTGGCGCCTTTTGTTCAGTTGCTTCTTCTTCTTCTTCTTCTTTGACGGCTGTCACTATATCTTCGTCTTTTTCTCTCTGGTCTTCGGTTCGTTTCTTTTCTGCGCTCTTTGTCATGTGTTTATCAGCAAAAAATAGAAGAAGTGCCACGAGCAAGAATGCTGCAATACCCGTGCCTGTATGCACAGCAGACTCGAAAGTTGGTGCATATGACTTTGAAATTCCCGTGGGAAGCGAGATTGTTCCGGCTTCTAGATAAAAGAGAGATGTTACTCGAAGAGTGTTAGCGAATATGGCAGCAGCTATGGCGAGGGTTAGATAGAGCGCTGTTTGCCATAGCTGAACGTGTTGCCTTGATAGCGCAGAACGCGTCGAGTTCATCGACTCCCATTTGCGTAGGCTCAGTTGAACCGCTGCCATGTAGAGCGCAGCCCAGAGCATTTTGATGCCGCTGCATGGTGCATCAATTTCGATCAACTGGTTGTGCCACAACAATGAAGTTCCTTCGGCTGTAACAGGAAAGCCATTGATGCTGAGGAGTGATACGGCCATTTGCGCGACCATTAGTCGCAAGGGATAGCCGAGATAGAAATTGAGAGAGGCTACAATTGGCAGAGACAAAAGCAGTAAGAGCCAGTGCCCAGGGTTGAAGCGGCTTTGCAAGATTGGCCTCAGCCCTAGTGCCAGCGTAATTAGAGCTAGAGCTGCGCTGATAAGTTTGGGCAGGAAAACTATTGAGAGGCCATAGAGTGCCAGCATTACAATCAACTGAAGGTTGTTAGCTGCTTCATTTGTACCGTCGTCACTCGATGTGGATGTTGTACTAGATGTTGCACCAGACGCTGTTGTATCTCTCGTTCTTCTTGTAATTTGGATAATGAGGGTAAACAGTGCCACTATTCCTAGTGGCTCATCTGATTGATCGCATAGTCTTTGGCCATACCAAACCCAAATAGGCCAGAAGACCGCAATCAGTGATAGCGGTACCAGACCTGAGTTCAAATGCGTTGAGCCTTGCGTTTCTTGTTGTTAAACCAGGTTCCTGCAAATACCAGCGCCAGAATTGAAAGTAGCATCCATGTATCAGCTTCTGGAACCGGCTTGCCGTCAGCGTCTACTGGGTTGCCGTTAGCATCAACCATATTGCCATCAGCCTCAGCCTCGGCACTTGGGCCTGCAGTCTCTTCTGTCTCTTGGTCTTTATCTTTGGCATTTTCATTGCCGGCAATACTTGGAGTTGGAGCGGCTGCGTTCATGTGGTTCGGAAGAGCGTCTAGTCTCAAATTCTTCCCTTGCACTTCCTTGTCTCCGACGGCGCCTCCATCAGCACCCCCGAACTGTTTGCGGTATGGGCCCCGAATTCCTAAGTCCTCTTTTGCTTCAAATTCATCAGCATTTTTAAAGCGCTTTATGTACGGTCCGCTGATATCTGACGCTTCCGCTTTCTTGGCTTCGGGCTGACTTGTAGAGCTGCTCGGACTAACCACGCCATTTGTTGCGCCTTGCAGTACCGGACTTGTCGAGGATGCTGCTCCAAGAGAATTGAGCTGTGCTTCTACCGACTTGACCTCGCGATCGACGTTCATTTGACTAGAGACTTTCCGTCTCAGTGACCTCATTCCATTCATTGGATTGAGTGCATTGAATGAGAATTTGGGCTTACGTCTAGTGTTGGTCAAACCTTTTTTACTTGGTTCGGTAACGATAGCGCTCGATACAGGGCTGATAATTTGGAATGCCTCGGCCAGAATGCCAGGCTCTGGACTTCCCTTCATTGCTGGGTCTTCTAGGTCTTGGGCAATTTTTTCATTGGCCCAGATTTGAGCCAAGCGCTTATCGACAGGCAATGCACCGGTGTCGATGTTATTTTCTGTAGCATTTTGGGTGAAGATATACTCGGGCGCGCTTTCTTCTAAAGTCTTTCCATTGAACGAACAAGCTTTGAAGAACGAAATCAAGTCTGTTTTTAGGTCACCTGTACGTTCTACCCTCACAAGTGTCTTTTGGCTGTTGACGCCATTCAAAAGCTCATTGGGTCCGGCCAAAACTTGCATGTCAAATAGCAGTGGTCGGTCCGTCATCTTGAGGCATTTCTTTACCCTTGCAGCTCCAGTTGTTAGTGGCTGCGCTGCGTGAATCCAAAGAACCGACATGTTCTGGGTCATGGCAGCGAGTGGAAGTGCATCGGTGAGAGCTGCAGAATCGTCTTGTCCGCCCTCGGCTTTCATGGCCTTCAAAGTGTCTGCTGCTTTGAGAAGATCTCCGCTACCGCCCTCAGCAAGCCCAGGGAAGAGCTCGTAAGTCTGATCGCCAATCACTTTGACTTGGGCGTAGAGATTGGGTGGTAGTTCTTTCAGGGCTTCAGCAATTGGTGCAAACGAAGGCTGCATTGAGGCAGAGCCATCAACAAGAATGATTAAACTCTTTACTTTGTTATAGCTTGCTGGGCGCAAGAAGCGAGTGATTTTATATTGACCGCCAAGTTCATTGCCAGTGTAGGAGGTTATGGTCTTGTTCGTATTGCGAGGCGTGACAATCACTGTGCCAAAGTCTGCTAATTGCGAGTTTTGCATATCGCCTGTAAGAATATATGATGGCTCCGTTTCGTCTGGTTTGACCAAATCAGTTGTCACTTCATTTGCAGGCGGAATTACCTCTGCGGTGCTCCTTAATGCGCCGGCAGTCAGGGGTTCATTTGATTTGATATTCACTTTTATTGGCAGGTCGACCTGGAAGTTGCGTTCTAGAAACGCGGGAAGCATCAAAGTCGCTTGTTTGTTTTGTGCCAGAGTCATGGGAGCAGCAATTTGTAACTTGACCTTGACTGTTTCACCAGGCTTGACTGGATAACACTGCACCAATATTTGATCGCTGCCACAAGTGCTGACTAGTAGCGGGTCTTTGTGTTCCATTACTGCTTTCTTGTAGCGTGCTCTGGCTGTGCTTCGCACCATTATTGTGGCGTCACGTTCGACGTTGTTGATAGTGAGTGTTGCTTTAGTCGTCACTGCATGCGGTGGCAAAAGTATTTTTGCTCTAGCTTCGCGATTGAATTTAGAATCGTTGCTGAAATCAAAGCTCCAGGTTAAAGTGGCCAATGCCGCTCTGCTATCGACCTTTCCCGTGATCTCAGATTGAGAAATGGCGAGCCCTCTGGCAACACCGCTTACTGCCTCACCAGCGATGTCGGTATCAATGTCAAACTCGTCGTCTACTCCGGCATTGAGGTCTGCTGGATCGCTCACAACACCGGTATGAAGAATAGTAGCCCGTGCAGCTTTAGGTATCGGTACTGAGTTGTATGGTTTGCCTGTAACTTTGAAGAATACTCTACGGTTTTGCTCTAGTGTTGTGTGATGGGCACTTTCGTAGAGTGATCCAAGAATATCGGTGGCCTTTCCAGAGCGCTCGTAGCAGGAGCGCAGCAAAACTTCCTGGCTGCCATACCGTCTTAGCCAGTTTATTCCAGAACTCGATTCTATGACATTGGCATCAGCAGCTTTAGCAATATTGATTCTAGTCAGAGTTGAAGGTAACTCAATGGCAATCACCATCACAAGTATAATCATGTGACCGACATGCTCAAACTGGTGAGCGTTAAAATAGGTTCCTTTGCGCTTAGCCAGATGGCAGACTGTTTTTCCTGCAATTAAGTTGCAGGGCACTGACAGTAGAGGTGCGAGGCCGAGTAGGCCAAATCCTAGAGCTAAAGCGAAGAAACACGAAATTGGCGTTAGAGGCAGAAACATCAGCGAGTATAGACAGCTGACACCCATCGCCATGCCGCTGGCCAACGACATGAATGCATAATGATTTGAGAGATCTCGTCTGGTGCCGAGCCAGACTAAGAAATTACTCAAGGGGATTAATCCGAAAAGCACAACGTGGCTTGCTGTTGGAAATGGGTCAAAGAAATTGTGCGCGCAGAAGTGAAAGTTAGTTTCAAACAAGAGTGCGATTGTTGGCAGAATGACGCCGCAAAATAAAAACAGTAAGCCGCGCGGTTTTACTTTGCCGTGTTCAATCGGGTCGAATGGCTTAGGCGCAAACGACTTCTTTTGCTCTATTTTCTTGTCTGGCTTTTTGCTTTTGGATAATTGCGCGGGCTGAGGCATTTCCATCTCCAGATTTCTGCTCTGTGCAATTACCTAGTGTCCTGCCATTTGATATTCCCAAACCCACTACAATGTTAGCTGGCGAGCATAAAGTTGAAACTGGGGAATATCCTGATCTACACCGTGAGGATGCACGATTGGAAATAGTGGGCGGAATACTAGTTTTGATTGTTATGCTGATTTTTTCAGGCATAAAAGTAGTAAAAGATAGTAACCGTTTAGTTATTTACCGCTTTGGCAAAGTTGTAGCGACAAAGGGCGCCGGCGTTCATTTGGTTATGCCGATTTTCGAAACGGCTGAGACCGTTGATACGCGCGTGAAAGTTGTAGAAACTCCTGAGATTAGTGCCACAACTCTAGAGCTAGAGACTGTGATGGTCTCGGCTATATGCATGTTTCAGGTTGGCGATGTGGCCAAGGCTGTGACCAAAGTGGACGACTATGTTGGGGCTACTGGCGCGGTTGTCCAGACTGCTTTGCGTACGGCTGTGTCACAGAATGATTTGCAGACTTTGCAAACGGAGCAGAAGGGTATCAACAAGCGGCTCAAGGCTCTGGCTGAGAAACAAACCAGAGAATGGGGCGTTAACATAAAATCTGTTGAGATTAAGCATCTGCAGGTTATGCAGAAGCTGTCAGGCTAATTTTTCTTCTCG
Source organism: Candidatus Obscuribacterales bacterium (assembly GCA_021732025.1). Classification (GTDB taxonomy): domain Bacteria; phylum Cyanobacteriota; class Vampirovibrionia; order Obscuribacterales; family Obscuribacteraceae. Next base: position 140,920 of record JAKFVU010000036.1, read on the forward strand.
CCGTTAGGAAACAAAGGCTCTTTCTTGCCGAGAAACTTTGGTTTGTGATCAGTCATCACATCAAGCCAGGCCGTCTCGGCGGCGAGAATTTCGCGGAAGTCGTACCAAGATTGAATTGAACCATACGACTGTATGCCCGCATCTACCCCAGTAACTTCGAGGCCTAGTTTCTGCGCTAGAAACATGGCGCGGGGCAAGTGGTAACGCTGGGTGACTAGCACTGCCTGTTTTACCTCGAAAATTTCTTTGGCTCGGTATAGGCTGTCGTAAGTTCTAAAACCTGCGTAGTCGCAAGTAATGTCGGCAGCCGGAACGCCATCCCGAACGGCCTCATCTTTCATTGCTTGGGGCTCATTGTAACTAAGATGACCATTGTCTCCTGTCATCAAAAGCTTTTTTACTTTGCCTAGTTTGTACAGAGTGGCCGCTGTGCTGACGCGATCTTTGAATTCGCGTGAACCAATTCCGGCACCAAATACGATGGCAACCGAAGTGGCGGGAACAAGTTTCGCATCGCTGTAGATTTTGTAAGGCTGATTTTCTACTTCATTGTAGATAGCAAAAAGCCCCACTATTAGAAGGGCGCCAACTAGTCCAGATATTTCTAGCCAGCGGCGGCGCTTTTGAGGTGTCTTGGGGCTGGATGTATCGGAAACGGTCTTGCCGACATCAACTGGGCTGGGTCTATCGGCGGCGGCCTTGTCGACAGCAGCGGAGCTAGATTTAACAACCTCAGACAGCTCCCCGCCGACTAGGTTGGATTTATCTGGCTCTACCAACTCAGCGGCGCCTGGGGCTTGTTTTTGGTCTAGTTGCTCGGATGATTCCATAAGCTTGGATTGTACCACTAGATAAAAAGTCCTTGACAACGGCGGCGATCATTGCTACATTCTGCGTTGAGGCAGTTTGCCTCCGGTATCCTTTTTTACTAGTCCAAATTACTAAGTTAGTGCTTGCACAAGTACTTTAAACATGTGCTTGCAAGTAAGTGCTTAGACCTTAGTCGTAAGACCTGGGTTTAAAAACTTAGATTTTCTTTTGCAGAACCTGAAGCTACGTGCAATTTAATTGCACTGATGCTTGCGGTACTGCTGATAGTGCCACGATAGTTTTATCTGGATTCTCTTTACTAGACTGCAATATTATTACTGGCTTTAGAAAGCCCTCTCATTTTCGCGAGGCCATACTATGCTGCGTATTCAAAAACCAATGTCAGACGGCTTGCGCCTCGGCGAATTGCTGATTGGCGCAGGAATTCTCACCCGTGACGCGGTCGAGGCCGCTCTCACTCTCGCCTTTGCTTCTAAGCTGCCACTGGGGCGAGTTTTGGTGTCGACCGGACAATTGCAGGACCAACAAGTAGATCGCTTTGTCGCTGTACAAAGACGTGCCAGATCTGGTGGGCTAGGAGTGGCTGATGCTCGTCGAGTGATTCAAGAAATGACATGGGGCGCTGAGCATATTGTAGTTGGTGCACCAGAAAAGCGGCCAGAGGGGCCAGCTAGCATTCTCATTGAATTATTGGGCCAAGCAGGCGTTCTTACTAAAAACGAAATTCCGTATGTCATGCGTTCGAGTATAGAAGCTGACATAACCTGTGGACGCCTACTTCTTTTGCGGCGCCGCATTTCACCCGCCTTCCATCGTTATTGTATTGAACTTTTGGTGCAGTACCGCGAAGGTAAGTTATCGTTTGCTAAGGCCGCTGATGAATGTAGAAGGCTCTACCAAGGCGGTGCCTATATCGATCAGCAAGAAGGTGGAACGCCTAACGAGCGCGCTCGCAAGCTAGGCCAACTTATGGTGAAAGCCGGTTTTATCAATGAGACGGAACTTTTTGATGCTTTGGAAGTTAGCCTCAGTCTGAACCGCAAGCTTGGTGAGGTATTGGTTGATGCTGGCATAGTGGTGCAAGAAGTTGTAGACCTCTGTGTGCCTATGTTAAAGCGCATTATCTCAGGTGAAGTACGCACAGCTGAAGCAGCAGTTTATCTGAAGAGTCGCTTCGTGATAAGCCAGAGACAAGGGCATTTCGCCAGCTAGAGAGGCGGCTGACTTTCTTTTGTAGCGCTTTGTCGTCGATAACGGCAAGTTTGAGGCTGACCTTATACGCCATCGCTGGCGATGGAAAGGGCATATTCGCTATAGAATATGTAATAGTCGATTGCTAAAAATTTAGGCCTCTATGTTAGATCGTTTCCTTTCCAGAATTGCCACCTTGGTGCAAGTGCGACCCTCGTGCAGCAGCAAAGTTAGACTCAGAGTCGCAGTCGTTGTCTGCCTTCTTTTGGCTAATCAGTCGGTGCTTTCTTGTCGAGCAGCAGACGAAGATAGTCAGGTCAAAGCCGTTCTAGATCAATATTATGACTCCCAATTTGTAACTGCCAAAAAACTCTGTCAATCGCTTTTAGCTGGGCATCCAAAGAACCTGACGGCCCGCTATTTACTTGGAAATATTTGTGTCAAACTCAATCAACTGAGCGAAGCTGAAGCAGCCTATAAGTACTGCCTGCGCGGCGGCAAGGATTCTACCGAAGCAGTCAATGCCTATACAGCTCTTGAGCAAATCTATGAGCATCGTCGTATAAGCAAAAGTGGAACTACCAGCCCAGCAGGCTCTTCTGCTTCGGCTATTCCTACGGCAGGCACCAATCACAGCAGTGAAGAATCTATCCAAGACGAAACAGCGCGCTTGCAAAAGGATGCCCAAGATAAGCTTGCTGTAAAGCAGCGTACTCTCGACGACCGATTGAAGCAGGAAGAAAGGAGCATGCACGAGCAGATAGCAAATTCCCCTCGTGGCAGGCGCGCAGGTTATTTTAGACAAGAGTATCAAGCCCAGGTCAGGGCTGACTATAAGGACCGCGTGGACCGACTGAAAAAGGAATTCGAGCGAGAAAAAGATGACATTAATCTGGCCTGCCAGAAGCGCATTGACAGCCTGAGAGAGTATCACAGCAGTATCGAGAATCGAAAGTTGAATAGGTAAGTTGGGAATTATGCTAAGTCCATGCTTCTCTTTTTTTTCGGAAACAAAATGGTTTCCATGGAAACCATTTTATTTCTCGTTTTCTTTAGCAGGGAGGATAGGCTTTTAGTATGTGGCTAAAGTCATTACACATTGCTGATCTACTTAAGTTGAATTCAGCTCTAATTGCTGTCCTCATATTTGTCGTGGTCTCATTAACCGTTCGGCTCATGTTTGAGCCGACTATATGGCTGGCAGAGCTGCCATATTCAGAGTTTCAGGAGAAGTTGCAAGGCGGCGGGGCTTCGAGTATCGTGCGATTAGATTTGCAGGCGGATCTTACGGATTTTTGGGGGCGTGATATTGCAAAGGTTCTTCTGACTGATAGCCCCAATTTTCGCTATATGCTGGTTCCTCCAAATTTTTATGGTCGAATGTGTGAAGATTGTCGCCGACGGAAGTACAGCTTTCAGTGCGTGAATGTCTGCATGGATTGCACGCCTCTGATACAAATTACTCTTGCTTATGTATGTAGCTTCGTGTTGATTTTGGCAGTGTTAATTCTCAAGCGCCGGCACCGGACTAAAGTAACTTAGCCTTCTTTCACTTCCATGCCTAGCAGTGTGGCGAAATGTCGCCCCAGTAGTGCCGCTTGGTCTGAGTCAATTACTGCCCCTTTAAGATCAGCCGGATGAGCCTTGATGCCCATGATATTCGACGAGCGGAAGTCAGCGCCCATCAACTTGGCCTCGTAAAACTCAGCTTCTTGCAGATCACAATCTTTGAAGACAGCTCCTTCGAGGTTGCAGAAGCGAAAGTCTGCAGAGCGAAGATTGCAAGTGTGAAACATGGTGCGTTTGAAGACGCTGTCATGAAATTGAACGGGGCCGCCAGTGCAGTTTTGCATTAATAGGTCGCCTATTTCGGCATCTGTAATGTGAAGCCCGGTGACTTTGCAGTCAACCATTTCAACACGAGTAAACTTTCCATCTTGAAATTCTGAGTTGGATAAATCACAGTTTTCGAAACGAATGTCTACAAGTTTTGACTTTGCGAGAGTTGTAGTTGACCACCGGACCTGTTTGAGGAAGGCTCGCTCGATAGTTACGCGGTCAAATGTTTGACCGACAATGCTCTGTGCCTGTAATACAAAATCACCATATTCAGTATCATCGGCTAGATCGAGTGCAGCGAGTGTTGCGACGCTCTTTGCCGGGAGGGAAGGTGGCTTTGTTGTTATTTTACCTACTGTCTTAGCAGCTTCGTTGCTATTAGCCTTATTTGATTTTGAATTGGTTTTATTCGAATCCATCACTTGATCCATATCTGCACAATGATCACTTTGTGAAATCACTTCGGGGTCACTTCTTGTCTTTACTATGACCAGCACAACACGCGCCCACAGGCTGGCCGTTTTTGCCAAGCAAAGGTTTGCCAGATGCACTGACTGAAGACTTGGCGCCAGCGCTTTGACTCGACTTTCCGTTTGCTTTGCCAGCTTGGGTTGTTCCTGGTTTAGCTAATACGCCACCTGATTTGCCCAAAGTCTTCAGCGTTCCTGGCTGCCAGAGCCTGTTTTTGCGATACTTCTGAATTACTGCACTGGGGTCATCAAAGGGATACTCTTTTTCGAACATGATGTCGATTGCTTGTTGAATCTGTTTCATTGTTTTGCCTTCACGCTTCATTTTCAGCGCTATGAGCGCTTCTTCTTGGCAGATGTGGCAATCGACACCGTGATCTGTTGTGAAGCAATCAAGCAAACTGTCGTGATCGTCTGTCATGTCGCAGCCGCAGTAGCAGAAGAGTTTTGCGCAAATTTCAGGACAAAGTTGAGCAGCGGCGTATCCCGATTTAGCATGGCCAAAGAATTTGTTCGGGTCGAGAACCGGCGGTTCGCCCGGCACGCTGGGTTTGTCTGTCGCCGAGGCCTCGGCCCGTGCTGAGGGTACCCACGTCATCGTCAGCATCGCGGCTGCAAAAGTGGAAGCTAGCATCAAAGACCGGAAAGCGGTTTTCGATGACTTTGAGACCTTCCTCGCAGACTCTAAATCTGTCGTCGAATGAAGCGATGAAAACAATGGAGCCGCGGACATAGATTAACTGAACCTCAGATTCCTGCTTCGGGCGCCTACGCAAATCTGGCAAACGCCATCTAGTCGCCTGCCGAAGGTCAACTATGTAACAGATTATAGATAAAGGCGGCCGATATTGCTGCGATGTTTCGCTATTACTTCGCCAGCCTTGGTCTTTTGACCTGTTTTTCAAGAGGATTTGTTATCATGAGCAACTAGGTAAGAGATATAAGAAATGACTATGCAATACGACGTAGTGGTTATAGGCGGCGGTCACGCCGGGTGCGAAGCGGCAAACGCTAGCGCTCGCATGGGTTTGAGCACCCTGCTGTTAGCTGTCAATCTCGATACAATCGGCGCTATGCCTTGCAACCCGGCCGTTGGCGGCCCGGGCAAAACTCACCTCGCCCGCGAAGTTGACGCTCTGGGTGGGGTTATGGGCATTGCTACCGACGCTACCTACTTGCAAATCCGCATGCTCAATTCTAGCCGCGGCCCAGCGGTGCAGTCTTTGCGGGCTCAGTCTGACAAGCGCGAATATTCCGCTTGGATGAAAGAATACATGGAGTCTTTGCCCAATCTCACTTTGAGACAGGGCATGGTGAAGAATCTACTACTGACTGATGGCAAAGTATCAGGCATAGAGCTGGCCTTCGGCGATCAAATTGCTTGTAAGTCGGCTGTACTTTGCGCCGGAACCTTCCTTGAAGGCACAATCTGGATTGGCAAAGAAACTATGCCAGCGGGTCGAGCGGGTGAATTTCCAGCAGTTGGCCTGTCTGCCTTTTTGCGTGCTCTCGGCTTCACTACCGGACGCCTAAAAACTGGCACTCCTCCACGCATTGATGGCCGCACCATTGATTATTCACAGTTGCCTGTTGTGCCAGGTGATGATCAATTGCAGTTCTTCTCATTCCTCGATAAACGGCCTGTGCTGCCGCAGATACCTTGTCACCAGACTCGTACCAATGAAAAAACACACGAGTTGATTCGCGCTAATTTGCATCAATCGCCTATGTATTCAGGAATGATTCATGGCGTGGGGCCTCGCTATTGCCCTTCGATTGAAGATAAAGTGGTGCGCTTCGCTGACAAAGATAGCCATTCGCTATTTTTGGAACCAGAAGGTCGCTCGACTTATGAAGTCTACTTGCAAGGCTGCTCTACAAGTCTGCCGGTGGCTGTGCAGCACGACATTGTGCACTCGCTTCCGGGCTTAGAAAATGCATCGATGGTGCGTCCAGCTTATGCTGTGGAATACGATTATCTTCCTGCTATTCAGTTCAACCATGCTTTAATGGCTAAAGATTTGCCAGGCTTCTTCGCTGCTGGTCAGATTCTTGGTACTTCTGGATATGAAGAAGCTGCCGCTCAAGGCATCATGGCTGGTATCAATGCTGCTCTCTATGCTCTTGGTCGCGAACCGTTTATCTTGCCACGTTCGTCTAGCTACACTGGCACGTTGGTTGATGATTTGGTCACCAAAGAAATTGGTGAGCCCTATCGTATGATGACTTCACGTTCTGAATATCGTCTGCTGCTGCGTCAAGACAACGCTGACATGCGACTTACACCGCTTGGTCGCGAAGTGGGGATGGTCGATGATCATCGCTGGGAATTGTTTGTCGCCAAACAAGAAGCGATTGATACTGAGAAGAAAAGAGTCAAAACAGTACGCATTCATCCCAACCCTGAGTGGGAAGAAGCGCTTGCACCCTACGATGAGTCGATGAAGCAGTCAGCTACTTTAGAAGAGCTTTTGCGTCGTCCGAAAGTTCCGTACTCGGTAATTGATAAACTGGCACCAGCATCTGAACAAGGATTTGCCTTCGGTCTAGAAGTTGAGACTGATATCAAATATGCTGGTTATATTGAGCGTCAACGCCTGCTCATTGCCCAGACTGAGAAACTTGATGGCTTCAAGCTGCCCGTTGATTTCAACTATCTAGCTTCAGACCATTTGTCTAAAGAAGCACGAGAGAAATTGAACAAGATTCGTCCGATGACACTGGGCCAAGCTTCGCGCATCGGTGGTGTCAGCCCCGCTGATATCTCAGTTCTGATGGTGCTTCTAGAGCAACAGCGTCGAGCCGATAACGCTCGCGATAAGGCTGGCGTTTCTGTTTAAGTCTTTTATGCCGTCTGGAATTGTCACTGCAAGAGCCGTTCTGGCTCTCACTATTGCTTTGCTGCCAGGGTTAGTTCAGTTGCCTGCGCAAAGTGAATTTGTCACAGTAAGATTTTTACTTCCAGCTCAAGCTCAAGAAAAGGCAACCTTCAAATTATCTGGTGGTATTTCTCACAGCGATTCGTTAGAGCCGCTGCCATTAAGCGAACGAGTAGGAGTAGTTCAAGGCAGCAGCTCCAGTGCCATGAATCCGTCAACGCCATCAACCACACCAGCATTGGTTAATCCCTATCGTAGCTCTGGTAGCACTCCGGCAACTGTTCCAAGCGGTGCCGATACCCCAAAAGTTCAACCGCAGCCTACGCAGACACAGCCGCCTCAGAATTCTATCTACTATTCGCGCACTCCTCATCTCGATCCAGGCCAGGCTATTTATAAGAAGCGGCTGCGCGAATTGGCAGAACAGAATCTTTTAGCCACTGCCGTAAAGCGGCCTGGAAAGCTGCAAATTAAGGTGCCGTTTTGGTTGGCAGGCCATTGGCAGCGTACCGAAACCAATGAATTATCGCGAAAAGAATTGCCGAGTGGCAAAGCTCTCAAAGCGGTTGGCAAGCAAGCTGCTCGCGTAACCGATGTTTTTGGTACCTACAAAGACAGGCGGGGCAACGTTTTCATGATTGTGCCCTTAGGGGCTAGCGGGGCGGTTGATCGCGGCTTTGCCGTCGATTATCACCGCGTCAAAAAATACGAGATGATTTTGGATGGCAATAATTCTGCGGTGATTAAAGTGCAGGCCAGCCATCAGGTTGTGAGCAAGAAAGATAAGAGAGTCGTCGAGGCCTATCAAGACGAAGAGCTGAACCGGTATACCTTGATAAAAGACGGTTTGGTGAAGAACGATAGCTCTGTGAAAGTTTTCGACCAATTGGGCCAACCAAAATTGATTACTCGCGCAGTTTCTACTGAGCGGCGGGTAAAGAGAATATGAGTGGTTCTGTTGGATGTCTTAATTGTGCTCCGGTGTTTGCGTTTGAATCTTTAGTGATGGATGATTATGGTCACTGAGCAATTGGGTTTTGATGCAATCAATCTCCGCCTTGAGGGCTGGACGGCCGTTCACGCCGATAGCCAAAGGCGCCAGTGGATGCGCGACGCTGAAGGCGATGAGTTCGCTAGCACCTTGCTTTTGACCTATCAGCCAGAGGCGCTCGAAGGAATTGATTTAGACGACCACGTAGGCGTGCGCAAAGCGGTGCGCGATATTGCTGACGGGGCGGGGCAGATTATGGTGTCTGTTGATGTTGTTGGTGCAGCTGGAGTGCCCGCGCTGTGGTACATACTGAAGCAAAATCAAGCACCAAGCGGCATGGTCTATTCTGGCTGTTTGATTTTGCCCTTCACAGATAGTTTCTTTACCCTGCAATTGATGTGCATGGAGACCGGTATCACTGGCATTCGCGAAGCGATTGTAATGGATCGCTTCATTGCTTCTGGTGTTTCTATCCGCGAATTATCTGAGTCAGCAACCCGCTTTGAGCATGGCACAGCCAAGGGGCACTATTCTCCTGATGCGCCTGAGCACGATGTGCAATTCCCTAATCATCCGCTTTCAAGAATACGTCGCTATTTCAGAGACATCCTTTCTGTGCTCTCGATTAAGGGTGTTTATTGATGTCGACTGTTGTCAGGTGCGACTCTTACAGGTTCGGGAGAAATTAAGTCGCTCGCGATTTAGAACAGATCCTGCCGTTATTTTAGAGAGGCAAGCTCTTGAGAAAGAAATGCTGGGTCTAGAAAAGGCTCAGCGTGTTGATCGCAACTTCAGTGTCCTAGCGCGTTGTCTTATGTTGGCACTGACTACTTATGCCACTCTATTGGTCGGCTATGAAGGTCTGATTTTTGAGCCAGAAGGAATAATTTCTCTTGCCGCCTGTTGGAGCCTAGTTCTTTTCTTGTGTTGGATCTACCGGGATGAGACCGGTATTACAGCAAACCAAAAGTAAGGTCGTCGATTAGTTTGGCTCTGGTTTTGAAAACCAGGTTCTCTTCAGCAATGAGGCTAAACGGAGACTGCCATTCTGAGCCGCCGCAGTTGGTTCCAAGTCGAGGATCTATGGAGTTGTAGTAGCAAAGAGTGTTGTCGAGAAAATAGAGTCTGGTCATAACCAGCTCTTGAGCATATGGGTCGGCGACCCCCACTATTTGCTGAGCTTCGTATTGGTTGTATGGAACTCCGCGCTCTCTCAATTTTGCAGTTCTGAGATAGATGGCTTCTCTGACCTCATCTCCGGACGCAGTCAATGGAAGCTTTAGCACTATTTTGCATAAATTTAGATGTCGTTCTAGTTCTAATCCAATTCCAATCCCAGCCTGTCCTGGTCGAGGATCGGGATGCATGATCTCATACATTTCCTTGTCTGTATGATTCCATGTTTTCCGGATCTCAGCGCTGATTGGCGGTATCTTATGCCAATGGATATCCTCCCAAGCTTGCGCTCTCAGTTGATTGAGAGAGTTGCTGGATAAAAACAGTGCGACAGAAAGCGCGGCAACGGCAGCGCATGCGCTTAAACGAATTTTGGGAGTTCTGGGTAGAAGGATCATTTCTATTTAGCCTCAATAGCATTTTCATTCTGCGGCTACAGAATGACCCGGACAATGGTGTCATTCCCAGTTAGCACAGCTTCCGTGGTGCTTGATCGTGTTACCATGCAATCTTGTAGTGCTAGAGGCGTGAGACTTTGGTAAGTTCGAGCAATGGGCCGGTAAGAGCAAAAACGCTGCTTGCAATTGCATTCGCTGGCAATATGCTTTCTGCGCAACTGCCGGTATTTGGCCAGCAATCGCCGACTGATTTGACTACCACAACTTCTTCGCCTACTTCTCCGACGTCGACTTCCATTATTGAAGTGATTGCAGGCAGTGCTCAGCTGGAGCCAGATGTTAAGGCTTTTTATTTGCTACAGCTGGCTCACTGCTACATCACGGAAACCAGCACTGCGGGCTTGGAAAAGGAGTTCTCAAAAAAAGCTGCTCATCCTGGTGTCGGAAAACCTTTCTTCCTCACTCAAAAGGGCCTTAGGTTATTGGTTTGGTGGGCGGAAATGCTTGCTACAAAGAATCATTCCGCTACAACGGTTGCTTCTTCTGAGGCAAAAAAGACTATTACCACTGAAAACCGTGCTCGCGCAGAGAAGGCAATTGAAGCTGCAATGGTGCAACTTGGAACACGCTTCACTGATGCTCAGTCAGCGAATTTGTTTTTTGTCGCTTCAGCCCTTTCTCGAATGACAGGAAACTCACAGAATGAGCAGAACTGCAACAGAATTCTGAATGACGCGATTCAAGCTTGTGAGGGAAGTAAAATTGTTGACAGCTCTCAGATAAAGCTTGTTGCCCCAATCTTAAACTCGATGGCCTGTGTTCTTATCCCTGTTCGAATAGAAGACCATCCGACAAAACATCCTCAGCAATTACCATCGTTCACTTCAAGTGATTTTGCTGAAAGCGAGAAGCTCAGATTGAGGGCTTTAGCCCTGCTAGACCGATTGCCAGCTGCCGACCAGGAGCGAAGGAAGGGTCATCGCGATTTATCTCTCTGGTATTCGCAATTAGGTAAAGAACAAGAAGCGCTTAGAGAAAAGCAGGAATTATTCAATTTGGTAGGGATTCATGATGACCGAATTATGTATCCGCACTATGCTATGTGTGGTGCTGCGATATGGTGGACGACAGCGGATTTGGTAAGTTCTAGTTCGTGCGGCATGGGCTAGTATCAACAGAATAGAGAGGCGTCAGGCTTTGACTAGTTCGACAAGCAGACCGGCGAGAATAAAGGCAGTGCTTGCAATTGCATTCGCTGGAAATATGCTCGCCGCGCAGCTTCCGGCGCTTAGTCAAGAACCACGTCTGGCCTCAGCTTCGATGATCGATTTTATTTCGAAGCATTCCCAAATACCAAGGGAAGAAAAAGCATACCGCTTGTTGCAGCTGGCAAATAACTATATCTCGGGCATCCCTTCGACTGTTTGGGAGGCTTCAGTTCGGGCCGGCTGTGGTGATCCTAGCTCTATCAGAGATATGCAGATTTTATTGAGGCGTGACCGCTACTTACTTTCTTGGGCTGATCGCATTTCTCTACAAAGTTATTCCGTTGGCACAACAGCCCTTAGTGAGGCCGGCAGAAAAAAGATTTCTGGCGAGGACCTTGTTGTTGCAGACAACGCGATCAAAGCCGCTATAGAGCAGTTAGGACAGGGTTCCCCGAGAGCTGAGTTGTTGAATTTGTATTTAGTAGCGTCTGGTCTTTCTCGAATGACAGGAAACGCTCAGAATGAGAAGAAGTGCAACAAGGTTCTGAATGAAGCGATTCAGGCTTGTGAAACTAAAAAGACTGTTGATAGTGCCCAGATCAAGCTGATATCTTCAATCTTAAATTCAATGGCCTACGTGTTTATACCTATTGAGATAGAAGATTTTCCAATGCAATCGCGTCGGCGACTGCCGGCATTTGATATGAAAAACTTTGATCGAAGCGAGCGCCTTAAGCTGAGGGCTGCAGCCCTGCTTGATAGACTACCTGTAACAGATCACGATAGAAGAAAAGCTCATCGTGATTTGACTCTTTGGTACACGCAATTAGGCAAAGGCGAAAGAGCCTTAAAAGAGAAGCAGGAGCTCTTTAATCTTGTTGGAGTGGAGGAAGATAGTATTTTGTACCCGCAGCAACGCACCTGTGGCGGCGAAGTTTGGTGGACAGTAGAGAAAAAAAGTGGGCCGAGATTTTGCGGTATGGGTTAGTGTTGTCTGCATGAATTCCAAAATTCCTAAACTCGGACTTTCTTTAATGCCTACTGAAGATTTTCGGCAGGCTACTGATGAATTGTTCCATTGCAATAAGGTTGAGGCTCTTGAGTGGAGCTTCGATTTTGCCTTCAACGGGGTGATTGCAGAGCCGTGGTGCAATGACCTGCTTGATAATTTTAGTTCGGCTGGTGCCTTGACTGGTCACGGCGTCGAGCTTTCGCCTTTGTCTGCGACATTTTCAAAGCGGCAGCGCGAGTGGCTCGCACACGCTAGAGATGAGTTCCAAAAACGAAAATATATTCATGCATCGGAGCATTTTGGTTTTTCTGAGGCGGGGCCGATTGAGAATGGTGCACCGCTTGCGGTGCCGATGAATGCCTCGTCTCTTCGGCTCGGCAAAGAGATGATCAAGCGCTTTGCAGACGCTACGCAATGCCCAGTAGGTCTTGAGAATCTTGCATTTGCATTTTCTCTTGAGGATGTGAAAAGACAAGGCGATTTTATTGATCAGTTGATATCTGATGTCGATGGCTTTTTGCTTTTGGACTTGCACAATATTTTCTGCCAGGTTGCCAATTTCAATATGCCTGAACTTGAATTATTGAATCTGTATCCTTTATCCAAGGTGCGAGAAATGCACTTATCCGGCGGCTCTTGGAGCCGTTCGGTATCAGGCGCTCGCTTGGCTGTTCGACGAGATACCCATGATGACGCTGTGCCGCAAGAAGTTTTCAACCTGACGGCATTGGCGCTCAAGCTTTGTCAAAATGTTGAGTTTGTTATTCTTGAGCGACTGGGTTACACGATGATGGAGCCCGAGCAGCAGCAAGAGTTTCGCGATGATTTCGACACGGTCAGAGAGATATTGGACCACTGCTATGTCTGAAGATTTGAAGTATGCCGAGTTCCAAAAAGCACTATTAGAGTTGCTTTCTAGCGATATTTCGGAAGATGCTGTCCTGGCGACCTTAAAGTCTGACGCGCGCTTTGAAGACTACCGCGACTATGTAGACCAGTTCGACCCTGATATGGTCGCAGTAGCTTGTGAATTGATGGGCAAGTGGGCTAGGCGTAAGCCGGAGTGAATAACTATTCTTGCCAATGCCGATCGCAGAGCGTATACTCGTAATATATCCGTATTCTACTCATTGGTCTCGATCGTGGCTAAAGCAAAAGAACTAAAGCGAGAAAATTTCGATGTCAGTCCCGAACAACAGGCTGCACTTGAAACATTGCAGGGGATTTTAGATGTTCCAAGCAAGAAAGACGCTATGTTGTTTGCCGTAAATTTGACCTTGCATCTTGCTGTCGAAGCTAGAAAGGGCAATCAAATTTTTGTTGGCGACCCCTCTAAAGACGACTTAACTAGAGTGATTATGCTTGGTATTGAAAAACCAGCTATGGCGAAGTGGCTCTATCTTGTGGCGCAAGCGCATCCATGGAAAAAGCAACTTTTCGTGAAGGGTCGCAAATTACCTGCTGCTGCCGTTTGGACTGGCATGGTAGCAAACAATCTATCTGTTCAAGAGGCTGCAGAGAACTGGGAGCTTCCGGTTGATGCCGTGCAGGAAATTCTAGAGTATTGCCAAACCAATAAGGTTCTTCTTGAAATGGAGGCACAGGAGGAGTTGCGTATTCTTGAAGAAAAGGGAATTGGAATTGTCGCTAAGAATTCTCGTCGATGAATGTATTCTAGATAAACTTCTAATTGTGAAACTCCGCGAGGCCGGTCACGACATTCTTACCGTCGAGGATCTAGGTCTTAGGCGAAGGCCTGACCATGCGGTTTTTGAAGCTGCCATAACTGATGACCGGATGGTCCTCACTGTCAACTGTGTTGATTTTGTTGAGCTCGCGGAAAACAAAGTAAAGAGAGGGAGACATCCGGGAATTCTCTTGGTTTATAGATATAACGTTCCGCCAAAAGAGCTGAGCCATGACGATATAGTTAAAGAAATTGGCAATCTACAAGCCACTGGTCTAAGTTTAGAAAATTCTTGTCACAAATTGAATGACTATAAATACTAGAGAGCTCGCAGGCTCAACTCGCTTTTATTATTGGAAAAATCCGTCCACTTTGTTCGTCAACACTACTCACCAGGAACTTTCAATCCAGCTAGCTTATAGCTGTAACTTAGACTAGACCCTAGTTCTGGCCGCTCGTGCATGCCAGCATTTTTAGCTGCAATATTGGCTTTGCCAATAATTTGTTGAAGAAAATGTTGATAAGCCACACCTTTATTCGGCAGCACTGAGCCAACAAAATAGTTGTCTACCAGCGGAACTATGATGTCTGCAACTGTGTGTTCGTAAGGCTTTGGAGCGTTCGTTTTTGATATGTCTACGAGATTGAAACGTTGACCGACCGGATCGATCAAGATGTTTCCCGGCTTTGAAGGATCAAATTGCAGTCCATGTCGTTCCACTGCCATCATTGTTCTAGCTAGCTCGTCATAGGCAGATTGGGGCAGTTCAGCGCTGGCTTTAACACCTTTGGCAAAGGCAGCTTCAGCTGCTTCTGCACCCATTTCTTTGCGTGCCTTATATCCAGGGCCACCGGCAGCGAAGCCGTCTTGTTTCTTGAGGATTTCATAGTCGCCCCATTTTGCAACAGGTTGACCAACGTTGTGACCGGGCATGAAATCTGCTACTTCTTCTATCTTGCCTGTCGGGGCTTTGCCTTTGGCAAACTCGGGCACTTTGACGACAAAGTCATTTGTGAAATCTAGTTTGTACACGGCACCATTGCTGCCACGTCCGAGGAAGTTTTCTTCTTTGATTGACGCCACTATATTTTGCTCTGTGGCCTGCGAGGCTTTCATCTGAGTGGAAAGCTTCTCGAAAGTATGTGCAGGTGTAACTAGCGTTTCCGGATGCTTGGGAGCAACAGATTCCAGCTTCGCACCTGATTCTAGCTTCGCACCGGTTTCTGGCTTCGCTCCTAACTCCATTTTCTTGCCGAGGTTGAGGCCGCCCATCTCCATGCGCGCTAACTTAGAGCCCACGCCAAATCCGGCAAAGCCTGAGGCCGCCATGACTGGATAGTCAAAGGCTATTCCACCTAGAGAGTGGCCCAGCTGCGCTTTGTTCTGTTCAAGTGTGCGCGGATCTTTCCACACGTTGTAGGCAGGCACACCGACTTTTGTACCGATATCAATAGCCGCAACGGCGCCGAATATTTTGCCAGCATTGAGGGCTGCGCCTTCAACATATGGAGCCAATACTTTTCCAAATACTTGCGGCTTTTTCAAAGCTAGGGCAAATGCTGCGCCGATAGCGACGCTTGTAGCGACTTCCACACCGGTCTCTGCGAGCTTGTCGCCTGTCGCCTCTTTTGCGCGGGCTACAAACGCCTTGGGCGTTTGCTGAAGAGCCCCAAGGAGAAGATTTGCCTCACTAGAAAGTTTGGCAGCTGTTGATTGCTCAATAGAACTCGCGTCAGGGCGTGCCGCTTTTGCATCGGCTTCGCTTCTCTGTTCGTGTCCGTGGGGCAATTGAGGCAAGTATGTTCTCTCTAGATACAACCTACTGTAACAAAGGAAAAGGGCAGCGACAAATTAGTTCTTTGCCCCTGCCCTATTCGATTTTCTGAATCTGCTCTGACTTAAGAGAAGAAGTTATAGCGAGATTGTGTAAGCAACTGCTTTTTGCTTCTTCTTAGCGCTGATGTCTACAGCCAAGTCTTTCGAGTTCTTCACCGCTGTTTCTAGCGATTCAATTACTTCAGAGTACTTGCCACTAGCTGCTGAGATAGAAGCTGATACTGCTGCGGTTGCTGGTGCAACTACCGAGGCCAAAGCTGGAACCATTTCTGGTACACGCAGTGGAGCAACTGGAGCTGTAACAGCGGCTGCGTCTGCTTGGTACTTAGAAGCAATTTCCATCATGCGTTCGTGGGTAACAACATTCATACGTGTAACTAGTCCAAGTTTTTTCATGACTACAAGAATCATGTACGAAACGTCTAGTTCCCACCAGGCCATGCCGCTTCTGGCTGAACCAGGAGCTGCGTGGTGATTGTTGTGCCAGCCTTCGCCCATAGCTAACAAGCCTACCCACCAAACGTTGACGCTGTCGTCGTATCCGGCATAAGTCTTGTAGCCCCATTTAGGCAAGTGGCAAAGAACGTTGAGCATTAGTGGAATTTGTTGGACGGCCAAACCAGCTAGCAAACTAGCAAGTGCTGGCACCCAGCCAAAGGCGGCGAAGATAGCAACGCGGAAAAGCAAGTTGAGAACATAAGATAGTGTGTGGGCTTTACGCCAGTTTCCACCTTGTTCGAGGAAAGCGTAGATTGGATCATTGATCAAATCTTTAGCTTGAACGTTCGGGTCAATGTGTGATGGATAGCTCATTTTGGCCAACCAGCCAAGGTGAGCATATTCAACGCCAAAGCGTGGTGAGTGTGGATCTAACTCTGTATCTACGTGGTGGTGATGGGCACGGTGCATGGTGCTCCACCAAATTGGCGAACCTTCGAAGGCTAGAAATCCGGGCAATACCCAGAAATATTCCACCCATTTAGGGCAGCTATAAGCTCTGTGTGAAAGGCCGCGATGGTAGCCGAGGGTGATGCCGCAGGCATGCCATACGTAGAAGGCAACAAAAAGTAGAATGAATTCGAGCATAGTTTTTTCCTCTGAGCATATCGAGGGCACCGTATCTGGTGCGCAGTCAATATCTCGCTGTGGTTATCATTGTCTTTGAACAGGCTAGTGCACTATTACCTGTACAAAGCAGATTCAGGTCTTCCTCTGCGGATGTCCTGACTCTTCTCTGATTGCTCAACGAACTTATCGGTCCATTGGTCAGCCATGAGCAGATCCAAAAACTGCTCTAGGGTTTCCGGTACTTCAGCCACTTGCAGTATTCTGCGGCCATCGTTGTCGGGCCCTGGATATTGGTTCCAGACCAAGCGGTCGAGTTCCATGCCCTTGCGATTGTAGTAGCCCAAGAGTGCTAGCCCGATTTCTTTTGAAACAGTAGCTTTGTCCTTGACCTGCCAGTCTCTGAGAATTGTACGACCTATACCGATAGAGTAATAGGCGCGTTCTTTCTCAAACTTAGGTTCGTCGATGAAGAATGCCCAAGTGGTTTCATCAACATTGTCGATATATGGCTCGCATCTTATTTGGAAGAGGCGGCCGGTGCTTGATGTCTGGGAGGTTGGACCAAATCCCGAACTCATCAAGTGGATTTCAAGTACACGCAACACGTGGGCGTTAAAGCTCTGACTTTTCTGATCGGCTTGAAGCTGAAGGCGTTTTCTGTACTCTTCAGGAATACGAAGGCTTATGTTGGTTGTCTTTTCAGCCATTTTGGTCAGCCATTCTTGTCAGTTGCGGCGCTTTTGGGGCCTTTTTTACCAACTTGTAGTCACGTGAGTACAAATTGTAGTTACTCAACTATCCTAACACCTTAAATGGCCAGAAACCGCTAAGTAACGAGAAGTTGCTGTTTTCAACCTCAATCTCTTTAAAAGCCCCCGTGGGCGGCACTTTTTTTCTATAAAGCTTTCTGAATTTCAGGGCGCAATTGCTCAGCTGTCTTGAAGCCAAGGGTGTCGGCTACGATTTTGCCATTCTTGAAGACTTTGATGGCCGGAATCGAATTGATTTCGTATTTATTGGCTAGAGCTTCGTTCTTGTCTATGTTGATGCGATAGAAAACTACTTTGCCGTCATATTCTTTGGCTAAGTCTTCAACTATTGGTGAAAGCATTTTGCATGGGCCACACCAGTCGGCATAAAAATCAACGAAGACAGGAAGCTTCGATTCGAGTACGTCTTTCTTGAAGCTCGCATCGCCAGAGACTTTGACCATCTCGGGGCCAGCAGTTTTGCCAGATTCAGGAGCAGCACAGCATGTGAGGGCGAAAGACGACGCCAATGCGACTACTACCATGGTGGACAACAAAGCGGATTTCATGCGATTCTCCCAATCAAGACAATTCTTACTGTAAGGGAATTCTACTGCGTTACGACGGTTTTGGCACTTTTCAAGTAGGACTTATGGCCCGAAGCCTTAGATTTAGTCACAATAATCGCGTGGCAGCAATAGGAATTACTTTTGCTTTGGGCGTATTTCTCTTGCCTGGCTGCGGGCAGCGCTCAGAAAATGGTGCTGACAGAGCCGCTCAAGAATCCGATGTTCAAGGCAGCAAAACTGCGAAGACGCGTAGTTTAGGTCGGCAGTCAAAAATGCCCAGCCTTGCATCTAACCATATTGTTAGCCCGTACCTAAGCGCCCACCAAGATGATTTAGTGGCCTGGTCGCCTTGGGGCAAGGATGCCTTTGATTTGGCAAAGGCTGAGAATAAGCCCATTTTGCTCTCTATTGGTTTTTCCGCCTGCCACTGGTGTCATGTTATGCAGAGAGAGTCGTTCAATGATCCGGCCACGGCTAAGTATATGAACGATCATTTCATCAATGTACTTGTTGATCGCGAAGAACGGCCTGATATAGATGCCATTTATACTCGCCAGCTTGAGGCTTTGTCTGTGCGGGTTGGTTGGCCCATGACTTTGTTTTTGCGACAGGATGGAAAAGCCTTCTATGCTGGGACTTATTTTCCGCCGGGAGACGTGACTGCACCGCGCTCGTTTCGCAAAATTTTGGCTCAGATAAACGATATGTGGCTTAGTGATCGCCGCGCTGTAGACGCCGCTTGTGCCAAGGTTGCTGACACAATTACTGCCCAAGATAAAAATGCTGAACGTTCGCAGTCACTGAACTATGCCAACCTCAATTTTGCTCTTGGTCGGCTCTTGCAGCGTTGCGATGAAGAGTACGGTGGATTGAATCAATCACGTAAATATCCAGTTGCTGCTATTAATACCCTCATGATGCGCCTTTCGGTGGCACCCGAGATGAATAAGTCATTTTTTGATTTGCTTCCTCATTGTCGAACGTATGTTGCCACCACACTCAATGGCATGGCTAACGGTCAGATTAACGACCAGGTAGGTGGTGGATTCTTTCGCTATGCCACCACTAAAGAGTGGAGGCGTCCTCATTTTGAGAAGATGCTGAGTGATAATGCACTTATCGCACAAAACTATTTTGAGGCATACAGTTTAACCAAGAACATTCAGTGGCTCACTAAAGGTGTTGTTACCGTTGAGTTTATGCTCGATGAATTGGCTTTGCCGAATGGCTTGTTTGCAGGCAGTCTAGATGCTGATAGTGGTGTCGCGAATAATGTAGATCACTCCAAAATAACTAAAGCAGATACCCATAAGAAAGAAGAAGGTGCCTTCTACACCTTTAGTGCGCACGATATAGAGCAGGCTCTACCAAAAGGTATAAGGGCAGAAGTTGTGACTGCCTGCAACTTCACTGCCGCCGGTAACTGTGGTGCCGGAAAGAACTTACCCTATTTTGATATTGCACCAAGGCATGCAGCCCTGACTGAAGGCTTGAAGAAACTTGAGTACTGGCGCTTACGCCGTCCAAGACCGGCTCGCAACGACACTGTTGTCGCTGCTTGGAACGGTATGGCGATTTCTACTCTGGTCAGCGCATATAGAGCTACTCGCAACCCCAAATATTTGGAAGCAGCTCAAACTGCAGCCACGGCACTTCTTCTCAAATTGTCGATGCCAGACAAGTTGTGTCATAGCGATCTTTCTAGTGCGGAAGGTTTTTTGGATGATTATGCCTATGTCGAGAAAGCTATGCTTGATCTTTATTCTGTTGATAAAGGCTCACAGTGGAGAAAGAAGGCTCGGGAATTGAATGCTATTGTGCTGCAAAGATTTTTGGACAAAGATAACGGGAAGTTTCTCTATGCTCCGCTTGCTGCATTGAAGCCTGAGGACACCGAGCAGGGGCGGGTTAGAGATGTAGTCTATGCCACTACTGATGGTACATGGCCAGGGGCCGCCGGTACGGCTATCGAAAATTTGATTCAATTAGATACAGTGCCTGAAAATTCTGGAGATGTGACTACAGATGCCAATTATTTGGCCATTGCCAGGCGTTCTCTGGCCGCTAGTGGCAGGTCAATGCAAGAAGACCCAGTCGCGCATGCCTCAATGTTAGTGGCGCTTGAGCGCCTGCTGAGGACGGGGCATTAGAGCATTTTTTACTTGGCTGGTTTGACCTTTTCTTTGGAGTTGGTTTCATCTGGCATTCTGATTGTGGCCATTACACTAGTTGAGGCCGGTTTGAGCACGCGGCGTAAATAGCGGTCATTGGTTTCCCAAGGTTTGGGCAGATAGCCAGTCAATGCTTTGAGGCTATGTTTGGCTTTCATAGTTCTTTCTTCATCTTGATAATATCCAGCTCCGATGCCAATTCCTTTATATGTGGTGCCTTTTTCTTCGCCCACTTCATTGCGCACTATTGAAAGCCAATTTTTGACACATAAATTAAATACAGTAGGGTCTTTTTCCACCTGGTGTGAGAGTTTTTCTTCGAGCGCCTCAGCGTAGAGACATACTACATCTGGATCGTCTGGATCTAGTTTTACTGCCCTGCTTAAAAACGATATCGCTTTATTGTAATTATGGTGGCGCATGCATTGTCTGGCTGTCATCAGAAGTGAGCGTGCGCTGGTCTCCGTGAAAAGATCTTCTGAATCTCTGGTTGGCTGAACGAAGCTTTCGTCGCTAGTAGTTGCTTCTCCTGCACTCTTTTTTTCTTTCGCGCTAGTTACTACTTTTTCGCTGATTTTTTCTTTTGCGTTAGTCGCTTGTGCCGTAGCTTCGAGCGCCAATGTCAGGGCGAATAATGTGCTCAAGCATAGGCTTGCTGCTTTTCTCATTGGGTGTCCGTTTCTCTTGAAAAAAAATGGTTTCCATGTAAACCATCTTGAGATAGTAAATTAGACCTATGGACAATCAGTTTTTAGAAGTTCTCGTAGGCCATTGGCTTTGTTCGCAGTATCAAAACACGCAAGCAAAACTCTGTCAAATGGCTGCTAGAGCGGTTTGTAAACGTTTCTATATGAAATTTACAGTTTCTAAACGCTAGCAAGTGTGGGCTAATTGTTAGCCAATATTGGGCATTAGCAGGCTGTACAGCTAAAACACCGGAGGTTGATGCTCAAGGTTTACGCTCAAGGTTGATGTTAGATATTTGAGTGTCATGTTACTGACATGAGAGTGCCGAGCCTGCCAAAGCCAGCAGGGACGTTCCAAGTGTAAAGCCAAAAAAATATTTCAAAACTGACAAAGACTTAGTCGAAAGATTGTGCGCCACCAATAGTAAGATGGTCTTCCATGTATGGTTTCACTTCGGCAAAGGCCGCTTCAAGCTTTTCGTGAACCAAGCGGGCTGCCGATAAGTCTTCTTGTCTGGCTATTACTTCTAGTTGCTTGCAAAGCTCAACGCACTTTCTGGCGTCAATGTTGGCGCAGGCGCCTTTCAGATAGTGTGTCAGTGCAAGCAAGGTGACGCAATCTTTTTCTTCTATAGCGTTAGCAATTTTTTCAAGTGTGTCAGGAGTGGAAGATATAAACATGTCGATTAGCAGTCGCACTGCTTTTAAGTCAAAACGCTCTAGTAGCCAAGGAATGTTAATAGGAGTACCAGAGATGGCTGTGCTTTCCTGAAGGGCTTTATACGTTCCCGAAATTTCAGCTAATTGGCTCGATGGGAGCCATTTTTCCAGTATTATTTTAAGCTCGCTTGGTTCGACTGGCTTGCTGATATAGTCGTCCATGCCAGCTGATATGCATTTTTCTTGGTCGCCTTCCATGGCGTGGGCAGTCATAGCAATGATGGGAATGTGCCTGCCGGTCTTTAATTCTGCTTTGCGTATTAAGCCAGTAGCAGTCAATCCGTCCATTTCAGGCATCTGGCAGTCCATAAAGACTAGAGCGTATGTGCTGTCTACCAGGGCTCTGACTGCCTCTTCTCCATTGTTGGCAATATGGCAGGCAAATCCGAGTTCGTCTAAGTAAAGCCTTGCTACTTGTTGATTCATCGGATGGTCTTCGACGACGAGAATTAGCTCTGCTTTTAGTGATTCGCTTTTACTTGCCGAAATCAGTTTTGCGTCAACAGCATTTTTCGTTAGTATTGGGCCGCTGTCGCGGACTACCCCTAGCATGCAGTCGAGCAATTGTGATTGTCTAACGGGTTTGACTATGTAAGCCTTGAAGCCTAGTTCAATGGCCTGGGTACCAAGACCGGCCGTGTCAGCGGCTGTGAGCAAAATTAACTTGGTGCGACTAAGAGCCGGGTCAGCCAAAATCTCTTGTGCCATTTCAATGCCACTTTTGTCTGGCATCATAAGATCTATGATCGCTACAGTGTAGGGGTCACCCTCTATGTACGCTTGCCTTAGTTGGCGCAAGCCGGAATTGGCACTGTTGGTAGTATCGTTTTTCATGCCCCAAGAACTTAGGTAGCAGTGCAGGATTTCTTGGGCGTTTGGCTCATCATCAACGATGAGCACTCGCACATCTTGCATCTGAAGTTTTGTTTTGGCCTTAATTTCTTTACGTGCCTCCATCGGCACAACGAATGAGAAAGTGGATCCTTTCCCTTTTTCGCTTTCTAGACTTATGCTGCCATTCATCAATTCTACGAGGCGTTTTGAGATACTAAGGCCAAGTCCGGTACCTCCAAAGCGGCGACTTATTGAGCCGTCGGCTTGTACGAAAGGCTGAAATAGAAGTTGCTGCTCTTCGCTTGTCAGGCCGATACCACTATCAATTACCGAGAAGCGAACCTTGATGATGTCATTTTCTCGCGACTCCATCATAACTTTGACTACTATCTCGCCGCTTTCAGCAAACTTGATAGCGTTAGAGATTAGATTGATCAGAATTTGCCTTAATCTCTCTCCGTCACCGCGTAACCTGGACGGTAACTTGGTATCTATGAAACTCATTAACGACAGTTCTTTAGTTCGAGCTTGAGTCGTGAGCAGTTCGCAGGCGCCTTCGACTACGCTGATAATGTCAAAATCGATTAGCTCTAGCTCAACTTTTCCTGCTTCGATTTTACTGAAATCCAAAATGTCATTGATGATGGTTAAGAGCGCATTGCTAGCGTGCTTGATTGAGCCAGCGTAGCCGCGCTGGTGTTCATCTAGTCCTGTGCGCAATAGAATGTTGCACATGCCGATGATGCCATTCATAGGCGTGCGAATCTCATGACTCATGTTCGCCAAAAATTCGGATTTCAATTTCGAGGCGGTTTGAGCCTGGTCTTTTGCAGCGCCTAGCTCTTTATTCAAGAGCACAAGCTCACTGGTGCGCTCTTCTACTCGTGACTCAAGCTCAATATTTGAAGTAGCTAACTCGGCTGTTCGTTGTTTTAGGTCGGTTATTGATATAGCCAATTCATTGCTTTTTAGCTCTAGGTCGGCGTTTGCCGCAGCTAATTCTCTGGTTCTCTGTTCCAGTTCTCTGTAAGAGGCTAGTAGGTTATCGTTGGAGGAAGCTAGCTCTTCGGTGCGCTGCTCGAGGTCTCTGTTGGAGACAATGAGGTTATCGTTGGAGGAAGCTAACTCTTCGGTTCGCTGCTCGAGATCTCTATTTGAGGCAATAAGGTTATCGTTGGAGGAAGCTAATTCTTCTGTTCGCTGCTCAAGGTCGGCATTTGAAGCGGCGAGTTCATTGGATAGCTTGTCGCTCATAGATCGTGCCTCTTGGTTCGAACCATGAAAGAGTTGCAGTTATTCTATGACTTTAGCATCCTTTCCTTCTCACAGCTGAAGATTAGGCAATAACCATGAGAAAAAGATCCGCATGTGTTCAATTCTTAACACTGAGCAAGCTATTACTCTTCTACAAATTTTTTCAGTCTGTTCAATGCCTGATCCCATTGCGCCGAGAACACTTCGAGATATCCCTTAGCCTGATTTAGCGGTTCAGGATCGAATTTGTACAAACTTTCTCGACCAGACTTGATACCACTGACGATACCAGCGCCTTCTAGCACTCGCAGATGTTTTGTGACAGCTTGGCGAGTTAGATCTGTGCCCTTGGTTAGCTCGGAGATAGAGTGAGGTTGCCCGTTTGAAAGTCTTTTGACGATCGACAACCTCGTCTCGTCTCCAAGCGCTGCAAAAACGCAAGCGTGTTTATTTTGCTGTGACATTGTCTTTTGTTACATAGTTTTCTATGTTCTGAAGTTGTTCGGCCCAGCCGCCATCGTTCATTCTGAAAGCCTCAGCACGACGGTATTCGGGTAGTTTGTCGAATCCTGATTCTGTTAGTGTCAGTAGAGTGCCAGACGGGCTCGGCTCAATCTTGAACTCTACGAGTGTGGGTTCTTCGCTGGAGTAATCTATTTTTGGATCGATTGCTGCTGGGTGCCAGGTGAATGAGAAGAGCTTTTCTGGCTGCATTTCCTTTATATGCACTTCCCACAGCAGGCCTTCGTAACCCGGATATGTCAGCGTTGCTTTTGTCGGCTGCCCTGGTTTAAACGGCTCGTTAATATCCAGGCAAAACCATTGCCCAAATTGTTTGTGGTCGCTCAGGGCTTGCCAAACCCTCGCGATAGGAGCCTTTAGCTCTATTGTTCTGACGATTTTGTCCATGATGGCTAACCCCGATATGCAACCAATTGGTTGCATATTACTATAACTACCCTGAGAAAAGCAAGTCACTGCCGCCAGGCTCATTGAAGGGCCGCTCTCTTGGTAATTGCATGATTAATTGACAAGACTCAAATTGCTGCCTTATACTTAACCCATAGGTTAATTAACTCAGCGGTAAAGTACTTGTTAGACTCGCTCAGCCAGACTTTTTCAGCATTGGCCGACCCCACCAGGCGGGCTATGTTGGCACAATTGAAGGACGGTGAATCGAGCGTTTCTGATTTGGCCAAGCCATACAATATGTCGCTTCCGGCTGTAACTAAGCACATAAAAGTCTTGGAGAAAGCGGGCCTAATTACTAAGACAAAAGAGGCGCAGTGGCGCCCATGCAGGTTAAAAGAAGACGGCCTCAAAGAAGTATCTGATTGGATGGAAGAGTATCGAGTCTTTTTTGAGGCGAGTTTCGATCGTCTTGAGGCCTACCTCAAAACAGTAACCATCGAACAAGATTTGAATGATGACAATGTCAAAACAGTTGAAGAGAAAGCAGTCAAAGTAAAAGTAGTCGAAGAGAAAACCGGCCGACAGAAACAGGAAAAGAAGGGAAAGAAAGATGGCAACAAAAAATGAGACGGCAAAGCTAAAAAGTAATGAGCTGCAAATCATTCGTTTGTATGACGCTCCAGTTAAAGCCGTTTGGGACGCCTGGACTGATCCTGCTAAAGCAGCTCTCTGGTGGGGGCCGCGTGGCTTCACCATCACTACTCATAGCAAAGATTTGAGACCAGGCGGCCACTGGCATTACACAATGCACGGTCCTGATGGTGTGGATTATCCAAACAAAACTGTCTATTTTGAAGTTGAAGACTGTGCCAAGCTGGTTTACGACCATGGTGCAAATGACGATCAGCCGCCTCTGTTTCGTGTCACTGTGCTGTTCTCGGAGAGCGACGGCAAAACTAAGATGGATATGCGCATGGCTTTTGCTTCGCCAGAATCTGCTGTAGAAATTGGCAAATTTATCAAGAAAGCTGGCGGCAATTCTACTTGGGATCGTCTCGGCGAGTATCTCGAAAAGACTTCTGCTAACAGAGAGGTCTTTATCATCAATCGATCGTTTAAAGCACCAATCGATACCGTATTTGAAATGTGGGTCAATCCCGTTCACTTGTCTAAATGGCTGCCACCGACAGGCTGCGATATGCAAGTGATCAGGGCTGACGTCAAGGTTGGTGGCGGCAATTTCTATAGCATGAGCGATGGTGCCGATATGAAACTGTTGGGCCGCCTGCAATATTTGGAGATTAACCGGCCGCATCGCCTTGTTTATACGCAGCAGTTTTGTGATGAGAATGAAAAGGTCTGCTCACACCCGATGGCACCGTGCTGGCCTGCCACTATGATCTCTACCGTAACTTTTAGCGAAGAGGGTGCGGACCAAACTCGCGTAACTGTAGCGTTTGAGTGCAGCGAAGAAACTACTGCCGAGGAGCTCGCGGCCTTCGTTCAAGAGCGCGGTGGTATGACTCAAGGATGGACAGGTTCATTCGACAAGCTCGAGGATTACTTAGCTACCATTTAGGTGCTAAATAACTGAAGATTCTTCGTGCTTTTGCCAGGCTGTCTCGCGCAGCACTATCTTCTCTAAGTTGAAGGGCCGCTTCGTATTCAACGATAGCGCCCTTGGTGTCCTGCGTTCGCAATGCCTCATCTCCGAGATCTAAGCGATCGCTGAAGCTATTGGGGTCCTTGCCCAGCTTTCGAATAATTCCCGCAAGGTTTTCTTTTGTTGTTAGGTTGGCGGCGTCAAGAAACACTGCGTGATGAAAATAGCAGATGGCTTCGGCTGGCTTTTTCTGCAAACTTAATCCAAAGTTGTTATAGGTGATTGCCAGATTTTCTCGCGCTGATTTGTAAGTAGGATCAAGTGTCAGAGCCTTTTCGAGGAGCTCAATTGCTTTAGCATAATCGAAAACTTCGAGAGCCAACACCGCCTCATTGTTCAGTGCGATTAATGTGTCTCGGTTGGCAGAGTCTGACGTTTTTGCGCTAAAGCCTTGATGGTTGAAACTGGTGACGCTGACGACATCTTTTCTGCTGCCTGTCCAAATCTCACAAGAAGACTTAGAGCTTGTTTGGCTCAAAATTGAAGAATCATTTGTATTGCTGATGGGAGACGGTTGCGCTTTTGAACCACTTTGTAAGCCTGATTGTTTAGGCGGTTGATCTCCTGTTACTAATAGATTAATTGCCCCTAGGTTGCCTGCGTTATCCCATAAAAATGCTGTTGTGCGACCCGGATTCTTACCCACTAGAGCCGTTTGTGTGGCAGAGAGCAAAACCTGATCCACATGACCAGGGTCGGCAATTGAAGTTCTCACTAGGCTGTCGCTAGTATTGAAAAATTTTGGCTGGTAGGGTTTGAGAGTTATTGTTTCGGTTGGTATTTGTTCGCAGAGTTCAATCTCGTCAACTATTACCGGCGGCAGTGGGGCGCGATCATTGTTGTCTGATTTCTTAGCGAAAATACCGCTGATGGCGAGAATGCTAGAGATTAGCTTATTGTGAGGCTTGTTCACTTTTAGAGTCACTGCCAGAGCGTTGCCAGATGCTCCCTCGACTTCAAATGTGGTTTCACCTGGAGCCTTTCCTAGCAGTACGAATTCGTTGTTAGAAATTGCTATCGGCTCTGCGATAGCTGGATCTGTTGTTGTTAACTTCGCCAAGTTTTGTTTTGTGCGAAAAGTGCGTGACTGCGAAGTACAGAGGTCTATGGTCCTTGTTGCTTCTTTTGTTTTGTAGCCACTGGCAATTACAACTGTTTGGCCACCTGAAACCGTAAGCTCATCAGTTCGTGGTAGGCCTTTTGAGCGTGTCTGGAGGCTCTTAACGCTGATATTCTGTGCCTGTTGTAGTTTTTGATCAGTAGTAGAAATTGTTGGGCTTACCGATACTTTTGAGAGCGTTGCTAATTCAGTAGCAATTTGTTCTAGATAGGTTTTGTCCTTCGATTCTCGCGGGTCTGCGCATTCTTTGAGCTCTAGTTTCGGGTTGCTTACAAAGGCTTTGGAGCGCTTCATTCGCTGTCTTCTTAGAAAGTCGAAAAGCGTAGTCGGCGTTTCTAAGAACAATGAGTGCAGTGGGCCAGAGTTATGATGAACTATCACGTTCAAATGCACTTCACCGCCCAGGTCATCCCAAACCTGCAGCGTTGTCTCTCCACGATTTTTACCAAGCAGAACCAGGATATTTTCGCCCAACACTACTGGTTCAGCAATGCCTGGGTCGGCCACAGATGTTCTGACAATTCTGTTTTTGATTAAGAACAGCTTTGACTGTGAGGCATTGACCTCAATAGGTTGAGTTTTTCTGTATTCTTCTAACTCAAGTACACCCACATTGTGCGGTTCGCTGCCTGATGCTGCTAAAGGCGACAAACATGACGAGATGACGATAGATGTCGCTGTCGCCAGCACTAATGTCGACAGGTTTCTACCACCGCCGAAATCTCGTAGATTGCTATAGCAATGTAATTTACTCAGCATTTTTACAATTTCCGAGTTGAATACCGAGTGTGATAAAGAATAGGTAAAAGCACGTTGATGGTAAGAATTGCGAGAAGCCGAAACTTTTCTGCTGTATGAAAATCCACGCGCTTGCGGCTAGCAATGGCAACCAGAGATGAGGCTTGGCTGTCATTAGTTGGTCACAAATTCTGGACCAAACCCTTGCGCCAAACACTAGATCTACCACCATCGCCACAAGATTAAGGCAGAGTAGTAATGTTATTGTGTCAGCAAATAATCCCGTTAACGGATAGTGCAGAAGCTCATAGTGCGCCATCATTGAGGCTGCGGTTGCTTGCATACAACCGTATTTCAGTATGCCGTAACGCCAGGCTTGTATCCCCAAGACTGTGACCAGCAAGTAGCCTGTCACGCCGAGCCAAACGGCCCATTTTCGGAGTGTATACATATAGGTCATCTAACTATGCTAGCAGAGGCATATTTGCTTGCAAGCTGAATTCACTACGTTGCGAATGCTTTTATTTGGTTTGTGCGGCGGTCAAGTAAGAGGAATAAAAAGCGCGAACTGTACTGAAGGCGTCTTCTATAGTGCCCGGATAGCTCATTTCTTCTGCATGTTTGGCAAATACCTTACCCCATGAACTTGGTGGTTTATTGATTTCTATTGGAAGTTCATGGGTCTTACGTGCGGAGAAAACCGAGTCAACGCGTTGTTTAGTTTTCTGCGGGTCAAGTTTCCTGCTGATGAGGATGACCATGTCTATGAGGTCTTTTTCTCTTGTGTTTTTGCGGCCTTCCCTTTGGTAGGTGTAGGCGTGCAGTTTTTCAGCAAACTGCAGTTCTTGGGGGATTGCCAGTGGTTTGGCTTGCTCTATATTGGCGAAGTCGAGCCAGGCTTCGCCCCTGAGTTCGTCTAACGGAGTGGGATCTGTTTCTGCTATAGCGATGTCGAGGTGAAATTCTTCAAAGTGAGTTCCACCTAGTAGGGCCTTTGCTTGAATTCTATATCCCCCGATTGTGGTTGAAAGCAGCTGGGTGACCTTGCCCAGTCTAAATGTGAAATAATCACCCAAATCGTTGTCGAGTTTGTATTGCAGTATTGCTTTTACTTCGTCACCTTGGTCGCTCGCTGGTCCTAGTAGAAGCCTGTTCTGAATAATTAGATCGACATCTTGTGTGGTTCTTGAGCGCCCCAGTCGCAGTTCGAGGCTGTATCCGCCTTTTAGCGCGAAGGCCTCATCGCGGGCGAAGAAGACTCTAGCCAGTAGGCGATCGAAGGCGACAAGCTTCCGAATGGTGGCATATGGTCTATTCATAGACTCAGCCTTGGACTTTAGTCTTGTCTCTAGGGCCGCTTTGAATGCAGTACTCGTTTCGTATTTCTTTTTTTCTATCATCGTCATTTAGTTGCTCAGGCTTTGAAGTGCTTCGCTTTCGCTTATTTGTTTTCGAGTGATGATGCCAGTCTCGACTGCTTTGGTGAGGCTGTCCTCAAGTGTGGTCTTATCAGTTCGCCCGTCTCGTATTAGGTCTTCTAAGGTTTTGGTCGGCGTGGTTAGTAGCAGACCATTTTCAAGCTGTATTGATTCTGCTCTCAGGTTTTCTTGGTGAAGCTGCAGAATTATTGGGGCTTCACCGTTGCGTCTAAAATCCCTAGGAACCGTCATGTGTATCTGATTGGGAAGTAGGTCGCCTAGTTTGTAGACGTAAAGAGCCGTTTCGTATGAGAGGCACCCTTGAATTTTATCTGCTCTATTGCGCGACCAGAGAAGCCATTTCATGTATTCCTGTTCCGGAGCGCTTGGGTAATTGACTAGTCTGAACAGGCCCAGGTGCTCGTGAGACCATTCACCTGATTCTACGAAGGTGTGGAAGTGCTTTCTGTTGTAGCCTGCCCTAATTGCTTGTTTGGCAGTAAACAGACCAAATTGACCTGATGCCGTCTCGAAAAGATGGTCACGTTTTTTTGCCGGGCTGGTCGTTGGTGTATTCTTATGGTACATAGTACATAAATACCACAAAATCGGTGGTATTTATGTACTATGCGCTGTAGCGGAGGCGAATTTTATCTTAATTGTGAGGTGTACCAGTTTCACTTCTCATTGTTATTCGCGTCAATACCTTGCTCTCCATTGACCCCGTTTTCTCTATTCGGCGAATGATTCTTAATCCAGTCACAGAGGCTATTGAGCAAATTATTGCTGAACTGCCCTTGCTCAAACAGTAGATGCTGTGAGCGGCCGATCAATGACAAATCTTTGTCGAGTGTTCCAATTTTTCTGAAAAGGCTGATGGTGCCCTCTGGCTTGATTAGAAGATCGTGCACTCCTTGATACATAATTACTGGAGTTTTTGTAATTTTTGCCGCATATTTCTTGTTGTTCGATAGAAACTTGCTAACTGCCAAGAATTCTTCAGGAGTGGCCGTGAAGCGGCTTTCTGGATCGACTACCCACTCATGTTTGAGGGCGATATCGTCGGTGGCACGATTCACCACTGTTGGTGCGGCGTTAATTGGTTCTTTACTGCCTGTGGCAATTGATAGGCCAATTTTGGAGACAAGTTTCCATTGTTTGTAACGCTGAGATGAAGGCACAGCTGCAATCAGTCCGTCAATCAATTCTGGATGTTTTGCTGTCAACTGAAGGGCAATCGAGCCGCCCATAGATTCACCGAGCACAAAAATTGGTAAGCCGGGATTGTCTCGCCGGATGGTTTTAAGCGAAGTTTCTAAGTCTTCAGTACTTTTGATCAAGTCAATGCGGTCTCGTGCCTTCATGCTTGTATACGCACCGAAGCCGCGCACATCATAGGCGTAGACCAGTAAACCTTGTTCGGCGAGTTTCTGACCAAGGGCTGTGAAGGAACTTCTATGCAAACCGAAACCTGGTATGCAGACTACAATTCCCCGAGCTTTTACATCAGGATTTACCCATTGCATCGCTGCTGGCTGATGCATGATGACGCGCTTCCGATGCCACGGCAATTCGCTGTGAAACTGCCCAGGTCTGTGGTGGCTTTTGTGAGGTGGTAGCGCCTCTGGTGGCGTGGTTTCTCCGGTGTACGCCGCTTTTAATTCTAAGTCTGGCTTCTCTGTGCCTATTCCCACAGTGCGCTCAGTTAGCCTGGCAACCAAATCTTCTTTTGATGCTTTGCTTTTTCCCTCTAGTTCAGCCACCAAACGATCGCGATCTGCCAGCCTAAAAATCCAGACGCTGCGATCGAAGCAAGCTGTTGCTTTTTCGTGATTGCCTAAGGCTTCGTAGACATCCACTAGCACCCGCAACGACCAGCCGTACTGAGTTGATAGTGGGCCGTACAAATAGCGATCGCGCCAAGCCATTTCTTCGTATATGGGCAGCGACTCTTTGATACGTTTGCTCTTAAACAGGCTAGCGGCAATGCCTTCAAGGCTGCGCATATAAATTTCAAGATAGTCTTTTTTGTCTTTGCTGAGAGCCAAAGCCTCTTTAAAATAGCGAATACTGCGATCGTATTTTTCTAGCTCATAGTAGACGTCACCTAAGTCGGCAATCAGTTCTGCTTGCAGTCTAGTTTTTTCGCTTGCGTCTAAAGCCACTGTTGAAGCAGCAGTTGTTTTTTCGTTGGTGTTTTTTTTGTTGTTGTTGAGTAATTGATGAGCGCTCTGGTAGTGCTTCATCGCCAGCTTAATATGGCTATTTTGATAGGCGGCAGAGCCGGCACCGATTTGAGCGAAAATCTGGTCGGTATCTGATAGTGTGCGGTCTTTGCAGAGTTTTTCGAAGGCGCTTAGAGCTTGGTCGTATTGTTCTGCCTGATATTCGTCGACGGCTTTTTGCAGTGAAGTACTACCGTCTGGCGCTGCCGCCCAAGCTGGTGCTAACCCAGGTACTAGTCCAGGTGCTAATTCTGGTGCTAATTCTGGTGCCAATCCTAGCCATGCTGGCGAGGAGAGTGGGGTGGCAATCATTGCGGCAATGGTCAAGACTTTGAGCAATACTGTTTGCTTTCGTCTTTTTGCACTATTTGTTTTTGCGCTAGCTTTCTTTGTGCTATTTCTCTTTGCTTCCGTCGTTATCATCAGTTCTCGATTTTCGTTTTTGCAGCGCCCCTGGTTCGGATTGGCGTTCTCTCAGTATTTCACCCATAGTCTTGCCTTCTTGGATGGCAATAAATTTGGTTTTGCCAAACGGTAAAAAGAGCAAAATTGTTATTGCGAATGGACAGGCGAAGCCAATTCTATACAACAAACTAAGGTGGCTATCGCCGAAGACTATCCAGGCAAAAGGAGTGATCATTGCCACTAGAATTATTGCAACGACAATTTTGTAGAACCACGATTTGTGCAGACCTAAGCATTGTAGCTCAACTGCCAATCCGCTGAAGAATAGCAAGCCGCCGATAGCCGTCATCACCCATAAGGGTGCGTGCACAGAGTGGACAGGTACAGGCACTAATCCCAAACCAAGGGCTGCGAAGTAGACGCCAAGGGCTGCTAAGGCTAGAGCGGCAAGAGGGGTTGGTTTCGTGTTATCTGTCTTGGGTTTGGCCATTTGCCTTTGCCATGTACGGGAGCATAGAGTGATCGTACCCTGCCAGCGGCCATGGGATGGCCATAGTGCGGTAGAATGTCGCAGATACTAACGCAAGGGAAGCCAATGTCTTATAAATCAGCTAAATCCAGCTTTGTTCAAAGTGGTTTCGCCAAGTTCAAGCTTGCCAAGATGGTGCCTGCCCTAGTTGCGCTAGCCTTGGTTCCCTTCAGCGCTGGCGCTGCATTGGCCGAACCGGGTTTGTCCTCAGACGGCGACCACGATGTTATTGTTTTCCCTACTTGCGATCTTGCTGTTCGCTACAACAACAAGACATTTGTGCCAGTCAAGGCCAAACTGCAAGATGCTACCAGTTCTGCTTTCCTCAAAATCGCACCAGATAAGTCAATCAAGATTTGGGAAGACTATGACTCGGCCAAAATGACCGCTGGTCCAGAGCAGATTTTAATTGAAGCCTACGATGTTGGCAAAATCGGCTCTTTTGGTTCCAGTCGCTTCAATAAAGACTTCATGGCCGCCAACCGTGTGCGCGAAGTGCAATTCAACAATGAGCGAATTGCTAAAGAAACTGGGCTTTCGGCTGGTTCCTTCAGTGGCATTACAGCTGTCAAGCCGTTTGAAGTGACACCAAAGAGTGGCGAAACTCCTTATTATCTATACGTCATTCAAACACCAGAGCATCTCACTATTTATGCTCGCAAGATGCGTTCTGCTAGCCGTACTTTTGAGTTAGATCCGGCTGTAATTATTACTCAGTTGCAAGTGCGCGGCACCAAAGACTGCGTGAGTAACATCAAATTAGATGAGCCAAAGGTCGTTGCTCAGTAGAGCCCAGCTGTCCTAAGAGGGTATCACGATGGATTCGGCCGTTGCCGTTGTAGTTGTCGGTATGATTGTTTTTCTGGCACACCTTTTTGCTGTGGGCTTTGAGAAAACTCGAGTACCAGATGTGCTGCCACTCGTAATTTTAGGTGTTCTTTTCGGACCGGTTTTTCACTTTGTCAAACCGTCTGACTTTGGCCAGGTGGGTCAAGTTTTCACCACCTTGGCCCTTGTAATTATCTTGTTTAACTGCGGCCTAGAACTCGATCTCAACTTGTTGATGAAATCGTTTCTGCCAGCTCTCAAGCTCGGTTTAATTACATTTCTAGTCACTGTCGCAGCGACTGTTTGGCTTGGAATGCAGGCACTGGGCCTGGGACCAATTGAGGGGTGCATCCTTGGTTGTATCGCCGCGGCCTGTTCGCCGCCGGTGGTGATACCGATGTTGGCAAAGTTAAAGGCCACAGAGCAAACGCGTACCATGCTCATTCTTGAGTCTACTATTTGCGAAGTGCTAGGAATTGTCACCACTTTGGCTTTCATCAAGATTGCCACACAGAGCGACATTCATCCTACCGCCATGCTAGGGCACATCATCGCTTCCTTCATTATGGCTGCCATGATTGGCTTTGCTGCCGGTGTTGTCTGGTCGAGTTTACTTAAGGTCGTGCGCCACGTCGAAGACAATATTTTCTGCACGCCAGCTTTTGTTTGCATCGTTTTCGGTACCGCCGAATTGTTCGACTATAGTGGCCCGGTGGCAGCCTTGGTCTTCGGCCTGGTGTTGGGCAACATCAAAGAACTGAAGTTTTTGAAGAATGTGCCCAAGGC
The DNA here is from genome assembly GCA_021732025.1 of Candidatus Obscuribacterales bacterium. Taxonomy (GTDB): domain Bacteria; phylum Cyanobacteriota; class Vampirovibrionia; order Obscuribacterales; family Obscuribacteraceae. Next base: position 175,114 of record JAKFVU010000036.1, read on the forward strand.
TCAGGCTGTTAGCTTGACCTATCAAGAAAAGACCTTCTTTGCCGCCTTGGTGTTCTTGCTCAAGTCGCTGTTCTTTGTTTATGTCGGCTTGTCGATGCAGTTTAATTCATGGAATCTAGCTGTTATGGCTATGGTTCTAACCGTCTGGACCTTGCTTGTGCGCTTGGTTGTGGTGCGTTTCACTACCAGTAAAACTCTCTCAACCTATGACCGCTCTTTGGTATCGATTATGGTGCCAAAAGGATTAGCGGCAGCTGTGTTGGCTTCATTAGTTTTGCAGTCAGGAGTAAACGGCGCAGAGACGATTCGCGAAGTAGCATTTGGTGTGATTCTCTTCAGTATCTGTTTGGTCGCTATTCTGACCTTTATGCTAGAGCGCGGCTGGCTCGACAGATTCTTCCGCTATATTTACGGCAATTCGCATGTTCTCAAGCCTGATGCTGACCAGCTTGTCACTGGACCGTTTAGCCATGTTGAGGCTATTGAGCGAGCTAGCAAAAGGCACTCTATGAGTGGAACAGACTTCGATGAAACCATTGGGCCCGGAACTGGCGGGCCCAAAATTGCCGGCCCGGGCGGCTAGCCTGAGGCGACTTGGCTTAGTCTTGCTAGGGTAGCCGAGGTTTTATTGTTAAGCAACTCAGTTGCGTCACCTGTTGCAATCGCGGTGGCGCCGTTTTTGTGAGCTTCGCTAGGCCATCTTGCGGTCTGGCGCAGGCCCTTTATAAGTAGAAAGCCTTGCTTCTGTTGGCAAGCTGGCGCTAGGTTTAAGGTCTATCAATGTTCTATTACTCAAAATCTGTGCTGCCTATCAGCGCGATTTTCTTGGAGAGATTTCAGCTAGCAAAGACAGATCTAAAAACTGATAAAGCCCATGGGATAGCAAACACGAGAGAAGTTCTCGCAAATGTTCTCACGTGAAAGGGCACAGTTATCGGTCTTGGCCCCAACTCTCTCTTTATTTACTCATTCTTTCATTGAAAACCTATATGTATGAAACCTATAAACGTGCGCCGCCAGTGCGCCTTTGTTCAAGCTACTGCTCGAATATTTCTGGCCTGTCTATTTCTTTTTGCCATCACTTCTGAGGTTAGTTGCCAGAATCATGGAGATAGCAACCAAATAACTGCTCCTGACTCTGTTGCGGCCAAATTGACGCAAGATTCACTTAAACTCGTTGCGCATAGGCTAGATTCGCTTAAGCAAATAGCGCTCAATCAATATTCTCTTGACTCTTCCTTTGCTTGCCTTCACCCTGCTGCCCTTCGTGGCATTGTGATTTTGCTTGATGCTGGTCACGGCGGCCGCCAAGACGGGGCTCTCTATGACAGCATTGCCGAGAAAAACGTCAATCTCGCAGTTACTTTCAAGCTCAAGGCTAGATTGGAATTGTTGGGTGCTCGAGTGCATATGACCCGATCTGACGATAGCGATTTGAGTTTAGAGGCAAGGGTGGCGAAGAGCAAAAGATTGAAGCCAGATATTTTCATTAGTGTGCATGCAAACGCTAATCGCCACACTTCAATCGATGGTATTGAAACCTATTATTACGGGCGCCGCTCGTCAGTTCTGGCTGCTACTTTGCTCAAGTCTATTTCGACTGGTTTGAAAGAGAATGCTAACTGGATGAAGCATGAGTTGCTTTACGTGCTGCATCATAATATTGTGCCATCAACGTTGGTCGAAATTGGCTACCTCAGTAATAGTCGAACTAATAAGCTGTTGAACACCAATGGGTATCAAGAGCGGGTGGCAGAATCAATTGCAGTGGGGGTTTTCAACTATTTTCAGTTGAAGAAGCCAGCACGCGGACCGCTGATAAAGACTAGCAAAGCCAAGCCCAACCGGCCGAAGCGCTAGGCTTGATCAGTTGGATTGATCAAAAAGATTGAATAATTATTCGTGAAGACAGCTTTGCCTGGGCAATGTCTTCACGAATAATTTTTACTCTTTTTCAAAAAGCTTTCCACTACCAATTGAAGTAGTTGGCCTTCGGCTTTTTGTCGCTAATCTAAGCTAAATGATTGTTCGCTGAAAGGTTTGTCCCAGGCTCCTAGAGCATTTTTACCGCCGCGCACGATCCCTTCGCCCAAGGTGCCTACCAAGTTCATGGCTTGGCCTGGAATGCTCACTAATAGGAGCGGCGCGGAACCGTCTTTGTCGGTTAGCTCGGTTGATACGGCATCGGCATATTGGCCAACCTGGTTGGCTTCGCAGCGCATGATGGCGATTGGTGTGCCGATTACAAGCGAGGCGCCAACGGCAGCTGTTCTGAGAGGCAACATGGCTGTGTCGGTGAGAAATTTATGGGCATCAACCGACCCTTCCTTCTCGCCATAGTTACTGGCTTGAGCTGGGGCTGATGCGATAGAAAGAGCGATGGCTCCTGTCAGTAAGAGAGAATAAATGGTTTTCATTGAAAGTTCCTTTGTAAGCGTTTTGATTGTGTGGGGTTCACTCAGTTAGCTTACGAGCGGCCAGGAAAAATCTAGAGGGCTTCGCAACAGTTCAAACATTGTTGCTCCTCCGTGTTCGCGGCTGTTGCAAATCAGTCTGTAATAAGAAGTGGCATTTGAGCACGTGTCGACTTTTTTGTCTTAAACTGTATGTACTTATGAATTACGACATTATTGGTGACGTCCACGGGTGCCTTGATGAGCTTCTAGAGCTCATAGAGAAACTCGGCTATGGTGTCGACGGCCACCATAAGAGTGAAGAGCGAAAACTCATTTTTGTAGGCGATCTTGTTGACCGTGGGCCATCCAGTGACGGTGTGTTAGCACTGCTCATGGACTTGCAAGAGCGCGGCCGGGCCATTGTCTTGCTCGGCAACCATGATGAAAAGCTCAAGCGCCATTTGCAGGGCAAACCAATGCGAGTGGGGCATATGCTGGCCGGTACTTTAGCTCAACTAGAGCCTCGCGGTAAGGCTTTTTGTGAGAAAGTTTGCCAGTTCCTTGAACAGCTTCCCTACCGTTTCGCCGATGAAGATTTGCTGGTGGTTCACGGGGCAGTCTACCCTGGTTCTAAGACACTGGGCTCAGTGAGCTTCGCTGAGCAGTCAAAGTACGATCGTGAGTGGGCACTTTATGGTGAAGTGGGGGGAACAGATAAGATTAGCGGCTACCCTATTCGCTTACAAGATTGGGCCCGCAGCTATTCTGGTGAACATACCACAGTGGTGCGCGGCCACTCAGTTGTGGCTGAGGTTGAGACCATTGTGTCGCAATCTGGCACTCGCGTTTTCAACGTTGACACGGGTTGCTCTTTTGGCGGCTATCTGTCAGCCTTACGCTACCCTGAGCTTGAAGTTGTCCAGGTGAAGGCGCGCAAAGTCTATTACGAAGGTTCAGTCATCTAAGCGTGAATCGATAACAATTATGGAAAGACCAGGTCTAAAATATTTCGATAAAGTGGCTCTGCATGAGGGCTTTGAACGCCACAGTCAAGGGCGTGTAATTAGTTTCAGCTATGATGAAAAGAATAATTCAATAAGTGGAAAGGTTCACGGCAGTCAGCCTAAGCCTTATGTAGTCAGCGTTTTTCTCAAGCCTAGTGGTTTTGATGTTAGTTGGTCGCTTTGCACCTGCGACGAGCGCAAAGCCTGCAAGCACGGCGCCGCGTTGATTTATGCCTTTTTCGATTTCGATAATCAAGAACTACTTCCGGGAGCAAGTCTTCCCACTAAATCGGTAACTAATCAAGCCACTCTGCCCGGCGGAATGCACTTCAAAAAAGGCGGTAGTACTCCTGTGGCCCGTACCCCAATGGATAAAGTGAAAGAAGCTCTAGTCGGTGGTGACAGTGGTTACCTCAAAATAGATCAGGCTGGCAAAGCGCATCTGATACCATCTCAAGCTGATGTATTGCCGTCAACTTCAAGGCCTATAAGTTTTGGAGCGCTTAACTCTGGCCTAGCCAGCTCTTCTTCTTCCTCTTCTTCAAATTCTTCGCCACCGGCCCAATCTTCTCCTCGTTTGATGCAATCTGAGCATGAGACCAAAGAATGGTCGCCCAAGCCATTTCGTGGTGGTGTGATTGATCTAAGTGATCCCAGCAGTGCTAGCTGTTCTGACAGCAATGCTGTTTGGAAGATTGACGTTCACGAAAGCAAAGAATTTTGGTTTGGAGTCAGCCTTGGCATTGAAGTGGAAGGCGAGACAATTGCCCTTTTGCCGGTGTTACAGCGCGCTTTGTCGAAACTTACTGGGTACTCTGCCAAGCACATTGAAACACTTGGTCGCGATGGCAAATTCTTCGGACGACTCGAAGATGGACGCATTTTGATTTTGCCATTCAAAAGAGTGAAAGCCATTCTTACTAATTTGGTTGAGTTGCTTAGTCGTGAAGTAACCGAAGTGACTGAGTTAAAACTTTCGTTGGCGCAAATTAGTGCTGTTACTCAAGACGAAAAAGACACCGGGCTCGTGGTCACAGGCTCGCCCTCTTTGACAGACCGCTTAGAGCAGATAAAGAAGCTCGCTAGTCTGCCAGTGGTGGCACCGCCAAAGAATTTTAATGCTGAGCTTCGTCCTTATCAGCTAGAAGGGCTATCTTGGCTGCAAGGTCTTGCACGGGCACATTTGTCTGGCATACTTGCCGATGACATGGGCTTAGGTAAAACCGTTCAAATATTGGCTCACCTTGCTTTAGATCATGAGCTTGGTCTGCTGAAAAAGCCAGTCTTGGTTGTCTGTCCGACCTCAGTTTTGCATAACTGGTTAGCAGAAACAAAACGCTTCGCTCCCCAGCTCAATGCTGTTGCTTACCATGGTGGAGAGCGGCAAAGCGTACTCGAAGGCAAGCAGGCAGAGCCAAGCTTGATTGTCACCACCTATGCACTACTGATTCGCGACGCTAAAGAATTAGCACGTGTTGACTGGCAAGCCGTGATTTTGGACGAGGCTCAGGCCATCAAGAATGCTGGCACGAAAGCAGCAAAAGCAGCTCGCTCTCTCAAGTCTGACTATCGCCTTTGTGTCAGCGGCACGCCGGTAGAAAATCATCTAGGTGAATTGTGGTCGCTATTTGAATTTCTCACGCCGGGAATGCTTGGAGATGTAAAAGCATTTAGTAAGCACTTCCGCACACCTATAGAAAAGCACAAGCGTGCTGATATTAGACAACTCTTGGCCAAACGCCTCAGCCCATTTATTCTGCGACGCATTAAAGAGCAAGTAGCTAAAGACCTACCTGATAAAACTGTGATTGTGCACGAGCTTGATTTGAGCAGCATGCAGCGCGATTTGTATGAAACTGTGCGAACTGTAAGTGCCCAGAAAGTCTTAGAAGAGATCAACAAGAAGGGCTTAAACCGCGCACAGCTAGCTATTCTCGATGCCATGCTCAAGCTCAGGCAAGTCTGCTGTGACCCTCGCTTAGTCAAGCTAGCCGTGTCTGAGGCGCCTTCTCTGACTGATTCTGCCAAGCTAGAAGCTTTGATTGATTTGCTTGAGCCACTGATTGAAAATGGACGGAAAGTACTAGTATTCTCCCAGTTCACCAGCATGCTCGATTTAATTGCGCCAGAGCTAGAGGCTCGTGAAATCAAGTTTGTTCAACTACGTGGTGATACCACTGATAGGGCCACTCCTGTTGCTCGTTTTCAGGCTGGTGAAGTCAGTGTCTTTCTGATCAGTCTCAAAGCCGGCGGCACTGGTCTCAACTTGACCGCTGCCGATACGGTTGTGCACTATGACCCTTGGTGGAATCCAGCCGTAGAAGATCAGGCCACCGACCGCGCTCATCGCATTGGTCAGACCGAAAAAGTATTTGTCTACAAGTTCATAGCTAGGGGCACTATTGAAGAGCGCATGTTGGAGCTGCAAGTGCGCAAGCGTGCTTTGTGCGAAGCTATCTTTGATGCCGAGTCTGCTGCCTCCATTAGCTTCAGCGAGAGTGATTTGGAGTTTCTCTTCCAGCCCTTGGGGTAGGTAAGTGGTGGACCTCTTTGTTCGCTTTGTTAACTTTTCAAGACGACCGGTCTAATTCTTGGTGATTTTTGCTAGCATTTATCCAATCACTTTAGCTGCGCGTGAGCGCCATTAAGAATTCTCAGCAATATGCTGAATGGAGAAACCGTGCCAACCGATACTAAAACCGCAACCAACAGCATTGTAGACGCATTAAATTGGCGCTATGCCACCAAGAAATTTGACCCCAGCAAGAAAATCTCTGCTAGCGACTGGCAGGTGCTAGAAGATGCCTTGCAGCTCTCGCCTTCAAGCTACGGCCTACAACCATACAAGTTCATTGTTGTGACAGATCAGAAAGTCAAAGATGAATTGGTCGCAGCCTGCTGGAATCAAGCTCAGGTTGCGCAGTGCTCACACTTTGTCATCTTTGCTAGAAAGAATGAAGTCAATGCTGAGACAGTCGATCAGTACATTGACTTGATCGCTAAGACCAGAGATGTTCCAGTAGATGCGCTCAAGCCAGTGCACGACATGGTGAATGGCTTTGTTACTGGCGCCACGCCTGAGAAATTAGCAGAATGGACCGCACGCCAAACCTATATTGCTTTGGGCAATTTGATGACAGTAGCGGCTACTCTCGAGATCGACAACTGCCCAATGGAAGGCATTGTTGTGCCAGAAATTGATCGCATTTTGAAATTGAATGAGAAAGGATGCACTAGCGTTGTCGCTTGCGCTCTAGGTTATAGAGCCGCTGATGATAAATATGCGACATTAACAAAAGTGCGCTTCCCTAAAGATGAGCTGTTCATCAATATTTAGTTGATGGCTCAATTGCCTCTATTGTCTTAAAGAGAGTACAGACTACACTGTGCTCTCTCTTTGCATTGACATTGGGTTATTACATAGTTGACCGTATTGTTAGTTTTTATCGGTTTTGGTCGTGGCATAATGACCGCCTAGGCTTGTGCAGGTGGACTTAAACTTGAATCTCAACAAATCATTATTGTCTGCAGTGTTTAGCATGGTTCTTTTGCAGGCGACTTCCCTTGCCGCCTTGTCGTCGGAACGGGAGGCAAACGGCTGGATCTATTCAAATCTGGAAGATGCTGGGTTGAAATTTACGTATCCGGCAGCATGGAAGAAAACCATGATTGGCAGTCAGCCGGCTGAGAAAGACAATATTTTAAAGGTAAGTGGCCAATTAACTGGTGCGCCTGAAAGTTGGGCAGAGCTTTCATTGTTAAACTCGCAAGCAGGAATGAGCCCCGGTTTGATCATTAAAGTGATGGAAGAAACCTATTGGAGTAAGCTTCCCGAATACAAAGGTTTGCTTGAAAAACCGATGCGAATGCCTGGCACTCAGGCTGCCGTAGAAAAAGAGATAAGCTTTCGCCAGGCCGGTTTGATGTTTAGTCAGCGTTGTCTCGTTTTTCAAATGGGTTCTAAGGCGTACAGTCTGGTCATGACTTGTCCGCTTAGTGAGTATCATGCGGCCGGTACCATCTGGAATACAGCTGTAAACAGCATTGCCGCCATCACCCCGGCGGCAGGCTCGATTTCTGCTCATTCTAGTTCTTTGTCCACTGGGGCAGTATCTACTGGGAGTTCGAAGGTAAGCGCTGGCAAACCTCCTGCTTCTTCTGTTTCTTCTTCTGGTAATGCTGATGCTGCAAGTGCTGGCCATGCTTGGCGCACTAAGGATGGCACGCTATCACTTGTTTTTCCTTCTTCGCTCAAAGAAACTGTTGTTGACGGTGATGATCATTTGTTTAGGGCCGCTTGCGAGCAACCCGAGAGAGTCATTGGTTTGGATGTGTACCGCGGCGATGTTGATCCTAGTATGGCTCTGAGCGAACTCTCTTCTTTGCTCGAAGAGAAATATTTCTTGCCCTTGAAAAACTACAAGAAGATTGGTGAAGAGCCGCTTTCTATGGGCTCTGGTGGCAGCGTACCTGGTGTCGTGCGCGAATCGACCTTTGAAACAAATGGTGTCAAATTCCATCATCTCTCTGGCTACATTATGGTTGATAAAAACCTCTACGCAATTTGCCTAAGCACTGCCGGAGTCAACTCTAACGAAGCGCACCAAATCTGGAGTCGGGTGGCGTCCAGTGTTACCATTAAACGCTAAGAGTCTCTCTTGAACAACCTCTTCCCCACCTATCTCTTAAAGCGACATCCGATAGCTGTTGAAGCACATTTTGATTTCGTATTGGTTCTCACATATGCTTTTCCTAAAGAGTTATTAGAGCCACTTTTGTCGCCCGGTTTAGAGTTAGACACCTATGGCGACTTGGCTTTCGTCGCTCTAGCTGTTGTGCAAACTCGTCGAATGAGGCCAAAGGGTAGTCCTGATTTTCTTGGTCAAGACTATTTGCTAATTGGTTACCGTATTTTTGTCCGATACAAAACTCTTGAAGGTCGACACTTGCGCGGTTTGCAAATCTTGCGTTCAGATACCGACAAGGGTTCGATGGAGGCAGTCGGCAACCTACTTACCCACTATCATTTTCATAGTGCAGCGATGAAGTATGCCTATGGAGAGCAGAAGTTAACACTCTCTAGTCGGGCATCTGATGGTAAAAGTGAATTGATAGTGACAGTCGGACTCGATGCTAATGATGAGTATCTGCCTGAGAATTCGCCATTCTCTTCAGTGCGAGAGGCTTTGAAGTTTGCTGGCCCAATGCCATTTACTTTTGATTATGAACGTGAGACTAATTCAATTGTTCGAGTTGAGGGTGTTCGTCAGAACTGGCAACCTAAGCCGGTCTCTGTCGATGTCGGTAAGGCAACTTTCTTTAATCAGGTGCCTTACTCGTCAGCTAATCCGATTCTTTGCAGTGCCTTCTTTTTACAGAATATCCCTTACTATTGGAAGCCCGGTATCGTGGAGACGCTTCCACCTGAAGGCACACAATGAAATGTTCAGTGCCAAGGCGCTCGCAATTTGAGGGCATGTTGCGGGTAGTGTGGTTTAATTGGCCGCTCTACGCTGCCGCCGTGGGCGTGGTGATTTCCCTGATTTTGTTGGCGGCTTTGCCGGCATGCGCTGGTCTGCCTCAACTATTTTTGCATTTGTTGGCAGCACTTGTACTGTTGCAAACTGCCCTATCTCTGCTTGCCTCGCACTGGGTTTATGATCGCTCGGCGCTAAGAGACTGGCAATTTCTCTCTCAGCTGGTTTCCGTCCAACCAGAAGGCGACGACCGACTGCGTATTGTCAATGTTCATTCTGGCTATGATGAAACCAGCGGTGTGTTGCGTAGAGTCTTTCCTGATGCCAATATCGATGTAATCGATTTGTTCTCCACTCTAGATCAGAAAGAACCTTCGATTGTGAAGGCGAGAAAGCTTTATCCACCAACTGTTGACTGTTTGTGTGAAACAGTTGATGGTTGGCCGCTTTCTGACGCATCGATTGATTTGATATTAATTGCGTTTGCCGCTCATGAAGTTAGAAACCATGAGAAGAGAGAATTGCTCTTTAGTCAGGCGAGCAAAGTTTTAAAACCGCATGGACGCATTCTACTAGTTGAGCATGTGCGAGATTTTGCTAATTTTGTGGCATTTGGTCCAGGTTTTATGCATTTTTTGCCTTTGTCTGAGTGGATTCGCTGCGCTAAGCAGGCTAATCTGAAAGTTGCAAAACAGTATAGAATTACGCCACTGGTAGCGGTGCTTGAATTATGTCTGTAGTTGCCATTCTCAATATTCTTTTACCGGTCGCCGGTGTATCAATTGTTTGTCTCTGTCTAGCGCATTTCTACCTGGCGCGATTGCTTGATTGGAAGAATGATCTTAAGACCTTGCAACCGATTAATCAGCAGGTTTTCTTTGCCCATACTATGTTTCTCACAATTGGTATGGCCATGCTTGGGTTGGTCTGTATATTTTATTCAAACGAGCTAACCAACAAATCAACTCTTGGCGCTATATCAGCGCTGTGTTTTGCTCTCTGCTGGCTCTCCCGCTTGATTTTTCAGTTTTTTGTTTTCACCTCACCATTTACAGAAGATACACGTTTAGAAAAATCGTTGCGTATCGCTGGTTCGCTTCTTTGGTTCTTCTACACAGTTTTATTTGGTCTCTTGTTCGCTTATCAGATAGGAGCAGTGGGTAATCAATGAACCAGAAACTTATCTTTGCCATTCGCCTCGCTCTCGCTGCTGTGTGGTTTTACAACGGACTATGGCTTAAAGTGATAGCTGTTGACGCTCATCATCTAGAGATTGTACGTTCTGTTTCGACTAGTAGTGGCCTTGAGCCGGCTCTTCTTTTACGTCTGATTGGAAGTGCAGAAACACTCCTTGGTATAGGCATTCTCTCTGGTTTGTTTTACCGATTCGTCTCTTATTTTCAAATTTTCATTATCTTACTTATGAACTTAATCGGCTCGGTGGGCGGCGGAGGTGCGATTGCCCATCCAGTTGGCTTGATAATTTCCAATTTGCCTACAATTATGTGTGCTCTTGTTGTGGCCAGCAATGGCCCGGGTGCTTACTCTCTGAGTTTGAAGGGCAAAGCTAAACCTGCGCCCGGTGTTTGGATATGAGCGACACAAAGCAAGAGCTATTTCACAAGCAAGGACGCCTAATGTTTGGCCAAGTGCGCGAAGATGCCGCTGTTGATCTTTTCTTAGTGAATCAACTGCAATCGCCGTCACGTCTTTTTGTCGTTGCTTCTGGGGGTTGCACGGCGCTTTCGCTCTTGTCTGTCGGCTCATGCAGTATTGATGCTCTCGACATCAGTCAGGCGCAGATTGCTTTGGTGGAGTTAAAAGCAAAACTGTTCAGGTATCTTGGTTATGCTACTGCTAAGCAGGCGTGCATTAGTGATGCTCGCAACTATTGTGCTCAGGTAGATGCGCATCTCTCTCCTCAGGCCGCGCAATACTTTTCGGCTCACAGCGGTTCGATTAAGAATGGTTTGAATAACTGTGGCTGGGTCGATAGTCGAATGCACCAGTTGACCAAACTATTTTATTTGTTTGTGCATAGCATCGAAGAGACTAAGCTTTTCTTGGGTCTTGATGATGTCGCCGAACAGCGTAGCTATTTTAGAGAAAAGTGGTGTAATTGGCAGTGGAAGCTCGCTATGAAGATTGCATTCAGCAAGCTATTTCTTACTTTGGCACATGGCCGTGCGGCAGAAAAACTCGTGCCAGATGATTTCTCTAAGATTATGGAAGCGAGATTAGTGCGCGTCTTTACCGATTTTTCTAATGCCACTAACCCTTATTTGTGGCAGGCCTTCTTTGCCCAGTACAACGCTAGCAATGCTGCCTTACCACCGTACTTGCAAGATGAATACGGGCCGTTGATTGAGGCCAATATTGCTAACCTTAATTTGGTCTGCGAAGACACAATTGCTTGGTTAGAAAAACAGCCTGCTCGTTCTATAGATTATTTTGGCTTATCTAATATATTGGAGTTGCTTCCGCCAGAATACGCAGCTAAACTGCAAGACCAAATAGGTCGTTGTGGGGTACCGGGCGCTATTGTGTGTGTTCGCTCTATATTTAAGAGGCGTAATGCTGTGTTTGATACTACTGTTGAACCTTGCGGTTTGGTTTTTGACGGCACTCTTAGCGATAGAGCAGAAATGATTGATCGCAGTTTATTCTGCAACTTCTATGAGATTTATCGCTGTGTTTAAATTGCGAATTTTCTACTGTTGTCTCGCTTCACTGCTTGTTCTAGGGCCATTGACAGACGAAGCACACGCGCAGGGCAATTACCAAAATTGGTATCCACGAGATATCTCCCTGCCTGCCGGCCATAATTATCCCTGCGCTCTTACTGCTATGCCTGCCAATCTTGAGGGCGTTCCGGCTGCTGATAGAGCCTTTATCAATCATGTTTATGCCATGTTGTTGCAGTGTGTTCAAGCTAAGACTCTAATGGTCGATAGTTTGCGAACTGATAGCGCTGGCTTTAATCAGGTCTATTCGTCGTATTATGCCAAGACTACCCAAGCCCGCCAGAAGATTTTGGCAGAGCCGTTACCAGCTGGCTTGCAAGGGTTTCGCGACGGCGTCATCAACGCCTTAGATCAGCAGATTTTGTTCTTCGGTAAAGCGGCTCGCGCGAGGGCAAACGGAAAGAGCTTTCAGGAAGTTATGGCTTTTAGCGAAGGTCGCAACGCTTCCAGTCTGCTTATCGGTGCATGGTCGGCTATGAGTGCGCGTTACCCTAGTTTGTCGCCTGCGGTTTCAGATAGCGCCTATCATCATCTATGCGCTTTGGACCTATTCTAAGAAGTAAGCGAATTTACCCCGCGATTGAGCCCTGCTATCATTGCGCAATCAATCAGACAGTTTGGTGGGGCCCCTTGAACATAAAGGCAACAGATCTCTCTCTACGCGACCAAGTCAGAGAAAAAGACCTAGAAATCAAAGTTACCTATCCTGATGGTGCAGAGACTTATCCGGTTATAGTTTTCTCTCATGGTTTGCTCGGCAGCAAAGACGGCTATCAGCCTCTGGTGCGTTATTGGGCAGAGCATGGTTATGTCGTTATTCAGCCGACTCATTACGATTCTGCATCTTTTCGCAAACCAACGTTGACTGAACTACGCGATTTAACACCTCTTTTCGTGGGCTGGGAAAGCCGCCCAGATGACATTATTCTGATTCTGGATGAGCTCAATTTGATCGAGAGTCTATTGCCAAATTTTGCCGGTAAGTTCGATCATTCCCGCATTGGTATGGGTGGTCATTCATTTGGTTCGCATACATCTATGCTAATTGGTGGTGCCCAGCTGTCGGCCAATAGCTTTGGCAATTGCGGCAATGTCGGAAGCGTAAGTGGTGCTACCAGTAGTGCTTCTAGTAGTGCTTCTAGTCGTGCTTCTAGTCGTGCTCCTAAACGTGCCGGCATGCAATTTCGCGATGAACGCCCTTTGGCTTTTCTTCTGCTTTCTCCGCAAGGCAGTGGCCGAGCCCTTACCGAAACTGCTGACTTCAACCAATCGGCCTGGGACGATTTTGAGAGACCTATGATGATAGTTACTGGCACTGAAGACAACGGCAGAAGAAAGCAAGATTATCATTGGCGCTCTGAAGCGTTTAAGTACGGTGCCCCTGACGACAAGTATTTGATGGTAATAGAGGGCGGCTACCATGGCTTTGGTGGCATTACAGGTACTAGGTTTTTTGGTTCCGGACCGGCTAATGACAGCCATGTAGAATGGGTGCAGCTGTCGACTCTGGCATTTTTTGATCGCTATGTTAAAGGCTTACCTGAGGCTGCTCGATTGCTCACCGATGGTGAGCTTGCCAAGGTGAGCGGCGGTGCCGTAAAGGTCTCTTGTCGCTGACCCTAGTATAATTACCTCGGGCAGTTGTGGAATAGCTAAGTTCATTGGCAAAGTTAATGAGCTAGTTGAAAGCTAAATCGCGCGCAATTGCTTCTAGTTGTTCTTTTGGCGGCCGTTCTTGAGGATTGTACATGCGCTTGTTGCCGGGTGAGCCCTATCCACTGGGGGCTACGTGGGATGGTTTAGGAGTTAATTTTGCCATTTTCTCTGAGAATGCCACCAAAATTGAACTCTGTCTTTTCGATTCTATTGATGCCGAGAGAGAGTCAGAGCGCATACTCTTGCCTGAGTACAACAATAATGTCTGGCATGTCTATCTGCCGCATGTGCTTCCGGGACAGCTTTATGGTTACCGAGTTTATGGTCCGTACAATCCCGAGAAAGGCTTGCGTTTCAATGCCAATAAGCTTCTCCTAGACCCTTATGCTCGGGCCATTGTGCGCCCGGTCAAATGGGATGATAGCCTCTTTGGCTATAAAACTGGCGACCCCAGTAAAGACCTTAGTTTTGATACTCGTGATTCGGCACCATATGCGCCACTATGTGCTGTTGTGGATCCAGCTTTCACTTGGGGTAATGACCGCCCCCCAAAAACGCCATGGCACAAGACAATTATTTATGAGGCTCATGTCAAAGGTCTGACTTTCCAGAATCTCGATATACCTGAGCACTTACGCGGCACCTATGCTGCTCTTGCTTGTGAGCCTGTAATTAAGCATCTAAAGAGCCTCGGGGTCACAGCTGTTGAGCTGATGCCTGTGCACGTCAAAATCAACGATCGCTTTTTGTTTGAGAAAGGCCTTACTAATTACTGGGGCTATAACACCCTCGGTTTCTTTGCCCCTGAGTGGCGCTTGGCTTGGCAGCAAGGTGCAGTTGACCACGTGCGTGAGTTTAAGACAATGGTTCGCGCCTTGCACGCCGCTGGCTTAGAAGTGATACTTGATGTTGTTTACAACCACACAGGTGAAGGCAGCGAGATGGGCCCGACGCTGAATTTCCGTGGTATCGATAATAGTGCTTACTACCGCACTAATGCAGAAGATCAACGCTATTATGTTGACTATACTGGCTGTGGCAATACGCTCAATGTCACGCATCCTCGCGTTATTCAACTGATTATGGATAGCCTGCGCTACTGGATCGAAGACATGCACATTGATGGCTTCCGTTTTGATTTAGCTAGCGCTCTAGCGCGTGAACTTTACGCTGTAGACAAACTATCGTCGTTCTTCGATGTCATTGCTCAAGACCCAGTTATTTCGCAAGTTAAGCTCATTGCTGAACCTTGGGATTTGGGTGAGGGAGGCTACCAGGTTGGTAACTTCCCTGTATTGTGGACTGAATGGAACGGCAAGTTTAGAGACATTGTTCGCAGTTTCTGGAAAGGCGACCGAGGCTTAGCTGGTGAAATGGCAACAAGATTGTCTGGTAGTAGCGACCTCTATGAACACAGTGGCCGCGCACCCCATGCCAGTATCAATTTTGTCACTTGCCACGATGGCTTCACTCTCAATGACCTTGTCACTTATAACAATAAGCACAATAAAGACAATTTAGAAAACAACAACGATGGTGAAAACCACAATAGTAGTTGGAATTGCGGTGTCGAAGGCTTTACCACAGACCTCGACGTCAAAGTTCTGCGGGCCCGACAGAAGCGCAATTTGATGGCTACTCTTCTGCTCTCGTTGGGTGTGCCCATGATTAGTGGTGGCGATGAACTTAGTCGCACACAGAAGGGCAATAACAACGCCTATTGTCAAGACAGTGATATCAGTTGGTACAACTGGCAGCTGACAGAAGACGAAGTAGAATTTCTAGATTTTGTGCGCAAAGTTACTCATATTCGCAAGACTCAACCGGTTTTGTTGCGTCGTAAGTTTTTGAGTGGCCGCCTAGAAAGTCTTGATGGAAACCGTGATGTAGCTTGGTTTAACGCTAAGGCACAAGAACTGACTGCTAAAGAGTGGACGAACTCGAATCTGCAAAGTTTTGGCATGGTCATTGACGGTTTTGGTATCACCGAGATTGATGAGCTAGGCGATCCAATCGTTGGCAATACTTTGTTTATGCTGTTGAACGCCTCTGATGCTGACATAACCTATATCATGCCAGCTCACTATGATTCTTTCTGTACACCTGCTAGAACGGCTCAGAGTAAAGAGTGCAAAGAAGGCCGCTGGAGTCTATTGCTTGATACTTTTGATCAAACGAGAGACGATCAGCGCTTTGATTTTGGCTCTAAATTTGTGCTTAATTCGCGCAGTTTGGTGCTATTTGAATTGCTTCAAAGTGAGATAGAAGCTTAGCTTTCTTCAAACTTGGTTAGTGAACCCTATCGTAGCGCAGACCCATTTGTTTGCGTACTTGCTTTTGCTCAAACATTTTTGCATCGCCGCGACCTTTGAAAGCGGCAAGGCCTTCATTCGGATTAAGCTGTACAACACCGGCGCTAACACCCACCACTAGCTCACCTGGCACGGGGGCCTCAGTTGGTTGCAGTGGTCTGATGCCTGATTTTTCTAACAGGGGTCTAGGTACAGCAGGAACGTTTGTCAGCATGCCTTGGGCATCTACGACTAGGTTCAATTGTGCTTTAGGAGCAACGTTGTCGTTGGCAGCTGTAAGACCAGGAGTAGAATGGAACAGCTCTCTCAGCCATTGTTTGGCCGTGCGCTGCACTTCGAACACTTGATCTATTTGCGCTTGGCTAGCAAATTTTTTCTCGACTAAAATTTCACCAATTAGTTGCCGTTTGTCGGCTGGCTGTTGTGATTGAATGCGCAAGGCTTCTTGTATTTGCTCTTCTTTGACGCCACCATGTACTTTGAGTAATTGCCCAATTTGTGGCAAGAAGCGATAGCCTGCTTTGTCGCCAAGGGCAGCTAGATCGTGGTCGTTGTAGACCTCTAGTTTTTGACCCTTTGTCACTTCGCCGGGCTTGAGGCCGGTGCGCTCTTGTAAGCGTGCCACTTCGGCATTAATGTTGGCAGCGTCGATTTTTTCGCCGGTGATATTAGAGCGCGCCTTGAGCAAGTTTTCTGCCAAATCTTCTACTGTGCGTCCTTCTTTAGCGATGGCTGTGCGAGGTAGCATTTTTAGTTTGAGCACTTCAGCGGGATAGTTCTCAGCAAGCTGCTTGGGAGTAGGTGCCTCTTTAGCCACAGCAATCCGCATTTTTTGTTCGAAATTCTGGGCCAGTTCAGTGGCATGGGTGAGGTCTGTTTTAGGCATGACGATCATAAATTCATCGCCGCCTTCTCGTACGTGAATGTCGGTGCCTCGCTTGAAGTGGCCTTTGATCATGTCCGAGGCTTTCTTCAAGACAGCATCACCAACGTTGTGGCCAAAGTTATCATTGGCCGCCTTGAAATTATCAAGGTCAAGATAGGTCATTGATAGAGGCTCTTGTTCGCGACTGCTGCGGGCAACTTCTGTTCGCAATGCTTCCTGGCCACCACTCTTGTTCTTAAGTCCTGTCAGGCCGTCAACTAGAGCGAATTCTTTAGCCTTTTCTGAATAGCCTTTAGGGTGAATTTCTATTGGGCCAATCGAGAAATAGGGCTTGCCTTCATTGACGCGAGCTTGCATACGACTGGAAATTGCTTCTTTGCCAGCAGCTGTACCATAGCCAAGAGTGCCGAACATTGCACCAAAAGTGGCGTAAGAGGCTGCGTCTTTGCCAATTTCATGATAGTTAAGTGGGCGGCCGTTCAAAGCGGCGGTCAAAGTCGAGTGGCCGACGCCACCAATAGCGCCAGATATAGTTGATGTGCCAACTGTACTCAAATAGCCGGTTCTAGCAAAAAGTGGGATTGTCTTGAGGCCCATGGCTGCACCGTCCATGGTGGCGAACGTGCCTACCCCGATTGCCATGTTGCGCAGTTTGTTTACACCAAAGTCTTTGTCGGCAATTGGCACTGTTAGCTCATAGAGCGCGCCGGTGGCAGCTGATTCAACAATCGGTACTGTGCTTGCTCTGCCAAAAGCAGCCGCTCGCGAGACACCAACACCCTTGGCCAGGATCGCAAATTCGACAACACTACCAGCAATTGAACCAGCTTTGGTCCAGGTGTTGTCGTGGGTGGGCTTGCTGATCAGATCAGGGGCGTCTGGCTTAAATGGGGTGGTGTGTCTGATTACTTGGGCAACACCAGCTAAAGGTTGCTCGACGGCCGAATATGCCGCTGCATGCAAAGCGTCGCCCACTCCTGACATTATCGATGCGTCACTCGGGCTGGGCGCCTGATCTCGTGAACTTTGCTTGTCGGTCGATGCGTTAATCGGCATATAGTTTCCTCGGTCTTTCTCCTTATACCCAAGGAGCCCCAAGGCTAAGCCCCGGCCTGTGGGCCGTTAGCTCTGTGCCTATAGCGAAAACGCCTATTTTTCGTTCAAGATGCTGTCTAGTTCACTCGCTAGGCGGGTCTTTAGGTCGCCACCGAAGCCTACATGGACTACCTTGACAAGGCCGTCTTTGCCGATAATGACTGATTGCGGAATTCCTTCCACCTTGTACGCGGCGGCTGCCTTCCCGTCTTTATCGAGTGCGACATTAATCTGCAAGCCCTGTGAACGTAGAAATGCTTCGATTTTGCCTGGCTCTTCTTTTAAGTCAACAGCGTAGAACTTGACACCTTTTGCCTCGTAGGCTTTTGTTACTTCGGCTAGAATTGGCAGTGCTTGCCGACATGGTGGGCACCAGGTGGCCCAGAAGTCTAAGACAACGACGTTCTTACCCTTGAATGAAGACAAGTCGAATTTGCCACCATCTAAGGTGCTCAACTCGATTGCCGGTGCTTCTTTTTTCAGCAGCTCATGCTCTTCTACTTCGGCTGCCGATGAGCGGCTGTGCTCTTCTAGCTTTTCTGCAAAGAAGGTTTTGATTTCTTTGGATGCAGCGGGCGGAGTAAATTTAAATTCGCTGCTCGCAATTTTGCCATCTGATAGCTGTGTGTAGTCAAAGACGATAGAAACATTCTGGTCGCCTGTCATTTTGCCTAGATCTGGTGCTATACGTCTGAGCCATGGGGTTTTGCCATTCTCAATCCACATGTCCCAAGCCATTTTTGGGGCTTTTAATTTGATGTGGTCACACTCAACTCCGTCTATAGTTTCTTTTCCTACGAAACTGCTGCCGGTAATGCCATAGACTTTTTGCATAAACTTGTAGGGATCATCTGCAAGTAGGCACTCAAGAGCGTTGAGACCGCCAAAGTTAAAGCCTGTAGCGAAGAAGAATTCTCGGTCACGAAAAGATTCAAAGAAATCACTGGTGGCTTTGCCGCTAATGTAGCCGGCGCGAGGATTGTAAAGATAGCGCTTGTCACCGTCCATGCGCACTTCGCTGCCGTTGTATTTGTCTTTGTCACTGCCAGAAATAGTTATCGCAAGTTTGTTCGGTCGCAGAGCAGATATCTTAAAACTAGTTTTGCGCTCCTCTTTTTCTGCGGCCATGCGCGCAGTCATTTTGTACTCAAGCACCGTTTTAAAAGATTTGAGAGCAGCATAGAAATCTGACATCTTCTTCAAGGCTTGGTCAGCTTGACTGTCTACCTGAGATTCTGGCTTTGTTTCTGTTTTTGCTTCTGATTTGGTCTCATTTTTGTCGCTGTTGGCGTCGGTAGCAGCGAAGACCGAGCTTGCACTGATGAGAATTGAAAAACTGAGAAAGAGGGAACGAAAGGCAGTAGGAGAGACTTTTAATTGCATGATTGGCTCAATTCTGGGAACCCCGTAATTGTAGCCCAATAATGATTGAGAGTTTTAGCTTTCGGCTATGATAGTAGCCGTGCGCTTGTCAATTATGAGAGAGTTCAGCTATTTCAGCCGGTGAAGACGACCAACCGCCGCTAGCTCCAGATGGAGCTTATGGCCGACCAATACCCCAGGGGGCTGAGTTTTCGGCCGGTACTCTGGTGGGTGGTTCGTATGAGATTATCGATTATCTCGGTCGAGGAGCCATGGGCTTTGTTTATCGCGCCAAGCATAATATTTTGGGGCGCGAATATGCTCTGAAAACTCTCGGCGCCGATCAGGTTTCTGAAACATCTTGGCGTCGCTTTCAGATTGAGGCTCAAGCGATTGCAAAGATGTCGCATCCAAATGTTGTCGGTATTCATAATTTTGCTTTGCATCAGAGCGATGGAGTGGCACCAATTCCGTTTTATGTGATGGACTTATTGGTCGGCACCAATCTTGGTGAAAAGTTGCAAGATCATGGTTCACCACCGCTGTCAGTTTTGCTCAATATCTTTCAGCAAGCGGCCGCAGGCCTTGGCTATGCGCACTCTAAAGGGATGATTCACCGCGACGTCAAGCCGGGCAATATTGTCTTGTTGAATACTCCTGATTCTGTGGGTGCAACAGTAAAAATCGTTGACTTTGGTATTGCTAAGTTGACTGATTCACAATACGGGGCTCAGAAGTTAACCACTGCTGGTGAGGTTTTCGGCAGCCCCTTGTATATGAGCCCCGAGCAAAGTATGGCGCAGCCTTTGGACCCACGTACTGATATTTATTCTTTAGGGGTTACTTTGTTTGAGGCCCTTGCTAATGAGCCGCCATTTATTGCTGGTTCGGCCGTTGAAGTTATGATGATGCACCAGAGTGCACCAGTTCCCATTGTTAATGATACATCTGAAGTTGGCTACCCACCTGAGATTCAACAGATTGTAGAGAAGATGCTGGCGAAGATGCCTGATGATCGCTATCAAACGATGGAAGATGTGGTGGCAGATTTAGCGGCTGTAGCGAGAGGTCAGGAACCAACGTTTGGTGCCCAGAGCGTTTCGAATACTGGACGGTTTGACCCGCGTTCTACTGGTGGTGATACCATGGCTGCGGGTCGCAGCGGGCGCGTGGGCGAAACGACTCTCAGTGGCCCGTTGTTTAACACCTCATCTTCAGTCGGTGCTAACAATCAATCTGGCAATGATTCTGATGAGAGTGAAGAAGAGCCAGAAGAGAAGTCTGCGCGCACGTTGAAGTCACTGTCAATTGTTCTCGTTGCTGTGGCGATTATTGTTCCCGCAGTACTTTTCTTTGTCTCTCGACCGCCAGAGTGGATGGTCAAAAATAGCTTTCGAGGAGCGAACGCTAACAAAGCTGTTGCTTCTAGTACTAATTCTGTTGCCAATTCGCTAGCGAACAAAACCAGCCAAGGGTCTGCATCTACGAACGGTACTACAGCCCCAGAAGAAAACACAGATAACGATGATACCAATCTAGGCACTATGGATGCTGATGCCGGTATGTCTGTCTTCAAAAGCGGGGGAACTGATTTTAGTGCCCTTGAGTCGAATGATCGAAAAGAATTCAACAGTGTAATTAACATGAGTGCCAATCACTTGGGTTCGTTCGGAGGAGAGTTGAAGCCACCTAAAGGCTCACAGAACGAAACTTTCAAGTATTCGAGTCTGGAAGTAGTTAATGGAGTCAAAGTTAGACGATTCAAGTTTCCGAATGACATCATAATTGGTCGCTTTGAGGCCGGCAGCGAATTGGCCGTAGAGGCCACCGGCATCATCGATCTTAGTCTGGTGCCTAAGTACACCTTCGTGCCCTATCGATCGATCGAAAATTATCCGCAGTATATGAAGCGTTTTCGCCCCGGCGATGTCACTCGGGTGGCTTTGTGGCCGTATCTTTGCCGCAACAAATTAGTTGAAGCCGTCTCGTATATTCCAGATTTGAGATATCTGAATCTTTGCGGTAATGATGATTTTAAGCCCGCTCGTGTAGTTAGCTCTCTACGTCGCCTTAAGTCATTGACTAGCTTTAAGGCCAAAGGTATAGGAGTCAGTGGCGCCGATTTGGCTGATGCTAAATGCTGGCACAATCTTGAGAAGTTAGACCTCAGTGAGATCTATGGTTTAGGGCCATTTTTGAAAGAGCTGCAGAGTTCGCCAGATTTGAAAGGAATGACACTGGCAAAAACAAAATTGACAAGTCATGACTATACGTTGATTTCTCGTCTGACAAATTTGCGTGGTCTCAATATTAGCGGTAACAAAGTCAGTGCAAATGATTTGATTGAACTCTCGAAACTGCCCCAGCTGCAGTACCTAAACCTTCAGGGATGCGGTGCCGACAAAAACGCGCTGAAGGAGCTAAAGAGATTTAAGAGCCTGCGAGAGGTACAAGTTGTAACAGGTGGACCTAATTCAAAGCAGGAACGTAGCACTTTTAGTAAGGAATTTACTGGGATTTTAGTGCATTAAATTGAGCTGGTTTGACTATGGAAACAGTTTGTAAAACCTGCGGCAAACCACCCCTCGCCACTCGGGCTGGGTCAGTTACTTCTTACTTTTTTCAGCACAACTATTGTCAATGTCATAACAAGAATTCGTCTACTAATGGCGTGGTTGACTCGAGGGCACGCATTGCCGATGGTGCAGAACAGGTTTGTTCTAATTGTGGAAAAAGCCGACCTACTACAAGGAGAGCAGGGTCTTTAACTGCTTTTCTGTTTCAGGAGTTACGTTGCACCTGCGCTGGTTCATCTTCTAAACCAGCAGGTAGATCTAATAGCAACTTTGATGATAGCTCTGGGTCCGCCGGTAGTCGTCGTCGCACTAGGACGCGCTCACACACTGCCATTCGGGCGGCTCAGCGTAAGCAGTTTACTGAGAGCTTTAGAAAGTCGAAAGTTACCCGCGAAGTAAGTGCAAATGCAAATTCTAATACAACTGTTCTTTTCGATCATGGTGCCGTTATTGGTGGCGCGTTTCGCATTGATTCCATGATCGGTCTAGGCGGTATGGGTGTCGTCTATTTGGCTGAGCAGTTGTCGCTAAAGAAACAGGTAGCTTTGAAAATACTTGCTCCTGAGCTAGTTAACGAGCAGAGCTGGCAGCGTTTTCGGGCTGAGGCGAAAACTTTGGCCGGCCTCAATCACAGCTCTCTGGTAAAAGTATATGACCTAGGAATTCACGACAACTCGATTCCTTACTATTCGATGGACTTTCTAGCAGGAGAGAGTCTCGAAGAAGTATTGGCAACAACTGGCCCGCTTGAGCTGAGGCAAGCGTTGCATGTATTTATTGAAGTACTTGATGGTCTCGCCTACGCCCATCGCAATGGCATTATTCACCGCGATATTAAACCCGGTAATATCATGCTTTGCACCATTGATGGTGTCGAGGCAGTCAAGATTTTGGATTTTGGTATTTCTAAATTAGTTGGACCCCATGCTGCTAGTTCGCAGAGTTTGACTGCTGTCGGCGAGATATTCGGCAGTCCGTTTTATATGAGCCCTGAGCAGTGCGCTGGCGGTGCGGTAGATGCGAGATCTGATATTTACTCAGTGGGCTGCACTCTTATTGAGGCGTTAACAGGATTTGTACCTTTTGAAGGCGATGAATTTATAGAAACTGTCATGATGCACCAAGAGGAGGAGCCGCCGAAGTTAAGCGAATTGAATCCTGACTTGAAGTATCCGTCATCGCTAGATAGCGTGCTGGCTAAATGCTTAGCCAAGCGACCTAGTGACCGTTATCAATCGGCAAAAGAGATGGCCCTCGATCTCACCCGTGTTCTAGAAGGCAAGCCTGTTCTGGCTAATACTTCCACTGATATTTACGGTAAAGCTTCTGCTAAAACTTCGGCTACAGCTTTTTCAACTCGTGAGGCTTCTGAGGGGCGCGAGAACGCTAGAAAAACTTCGTCTAGATTACTTGTACCAATCATAGTTGGTGCGACTCTTGTTATTGTCATCGTAGGTGCATTCGCATTTTTCGCTGCGAGGCCAGTAGCGCGCTCTGCTAGCGTGCCACCTATTGTCAGTTCTGGCCGTGTGTCCGCCACTTCTAGCACTTCTACCACTTCTAGCACAGCTTTGACAGTCTTTGATGAGTCTGTTCCTGGCGAATTGAAACAAGTCAACGACAGCGCAGCCGATGAGCAGTCGTTGGAAACAATTGCAGAACGTTACCGACTTCCTCAAACGCCAAAGGGCTCTGAGAAAGAAACCTTTATGTATTCAACTTCTGTGGTCGAGAATGGTGTGAAGCTTCGCCGTTTTAAATTCCCTACAGATCTCTTAATTGGCAAAATACAAGTTGGTTCCGATCCTAAGCCATTGAATGCCATTGGCGTGATTGATATACCTGCTGATACTGCGGTGGCATTTATGCCGGTTCCGATCGTTGCTGCTTATCCCCAATACGCGAAACGGTTTCGCGTTGGAGATATTGCTTCGTTATTCATATTTGTTCCGACCAGAGCAAACCAAGTTGTCGCTGCTACAGCCAATATCCCGGGCATCAAACATTTAAATATGAGCGGCTCAGGCGACTTGACTGCGAGTGGTTTCCAGTCTGTCAGAAGATTCAAAAACTTAGTTACGTTCTCTCTTGTTAATAGCCAGTTGCCCGGTGAGGCTCTTGCAACCGCAGATTGTTGGCAGCATATTGAAAAAATAGCTTGGTTCGGCGCAGTGCGGCCTGAAGCCTTTTTGCAAAAGTTGCAATCTTGCAGGCAATTGACTGCACTAACATTGTCTTCCGCAGATCTGAAAGGCATTGATTTTCGGCTTATCGGCAAGTTGACTAGTTTAAAGACCCTGATTATTCCAGCAAACACAATGACTTTAGAAGATTTGCAGGCCGTCGCCTCACTGCCGAATGTGACCTACCTCGATATTCATGCCTGTGGTTTGGGCCCGCGCGCAATTCCAATTTTGAAGAAGATGCCAAACTTGCGTGAATTGAAAATGCTGCGCTCTAATTCTTCTCTTGAGTTCAAAATGAAGTTGATAAAAGGCCTACCTCACGTTAGAGTTTATGGCTGGGCGGACCTTAAATGATTGGCAAAAGGCAGTTCGAGAGATGAGTGACAAGCTCTGTAAAACCTGTGGCAAAGCTCCACTAGCTAATCGTGCTGGTTCTGTCACTTCGTATTTCTTTCAACATAATTATTGTCAGTGCAATCGTACCCGACCAGCTGTTGTGAGCGATAACCAAGTCTGTTCGAACTGCGGCAAATCGCGCCCCGCCAGTCGTCGGGTTGGCTCGTTTACTTCCTTTCTTTTTAAAGAACTACGCTGTCAGTGTGCTGGGCCAGCTGCGTCCAAAAAAGCCCCGGGTGGCTCCTCTCAGCGTACTGCCACGGCTCAACGCTTGACGCAAAGAAAGCAGTTTACCCAGTTGGCACTAACGAGTGCTGGTCAGTCTGGTCAAGCTGGCGCGCAGAAGGTGCTGCCGGCCGATAGCATTATCGGAGGCTCCTTTAGAATCATTAAAATGATTGGCATGGGCGGTATGGGAGTGGTCTACCTTGCAGAGCAAACTTCTTTGCGTAAGCAAGTTGCTTTAAAGATACTTGCACCTGAATTTGTGAATGAGCAAAGTTGGTTACGATTTCAGGCTGAGGCCAAGACTTTGGCTGTGCTTAACCACGCTACATTGGTAAAAGTATATGATCTTGGTATTCACGATCGCTCACTGCCTTTCTATTCGATGGACTATTTGGTCGGTCGAAATTTAGAGGAAATCTTAATTGAGGACGGGCCGCTTTCGTTCGAGCAAGCATTGCCTATTTTTGTCGAAGTGCTGAGTGGCTTAGCCTACGCCCACCGCAACGGTATTATTCACCGCGATCTTAAGCCCGGCAATATCATGATTTGCACTACAGGTAGTGCTGAGCAAGTGAAGATACTAGATTTTGGTATTTCTAAACTGGTGACAACAAGGTCCGGCATAGCTCAATCTTTGACTTCTACTGGTGAGGTCTTCGGCAGTCCGTATTATATGAGCCCAGAACAGTGCGAAGGCGATGTAGTTGATGCCCGTTCTGATATTTATTCTATTGGTTGCTCATTGTTCGAAGTCTTAACTGGTTATGTTCCGTTTGAGGGGCGCAGTTCTGTAGAAACAGTGACAATGCATCAAGATCGCGATCCTCCCCGCCTTTCAGATGTTTCATCTGACTGCGATTTCCCTCCTTCGCTTGAGCTTGTACTGGCTAAATGTTTGGCTAAATTGCCTCAAGATCGCTATCAGTCGGCTAAAGAGTTGTCTTTAGACCTAGAGCGTATTGTTGAAGGAAAAGATGTTCTTGTTTACACTCGCTCTTTTTCATCCGCAACCAACCCTCAATCATCCGAACAGAGCGAATCCGGTGGATTACCACTGCGATTGTTAGTTACAGTGGCGCTGCTGTTAGGTGGCGGCATGCTGGCGGCATATTTTTTGCTGCAGGCCAAATCGACACCAGAAGCAGAGTCGGCCTCGGTTTCTCAGTCAACGAAACGTGCGAGTGAAACAAGTAATGCAACGCCCAGCTATGGCAATACCATTACCGTGACCGACAATCTGAGCAATCTAGCCGCAACGAATGATCCGTCTGCCAAGGGAGCTGGCAGCGATCATGCAAAACAGCAGTCTGATAGTGGCTATGACAATTTTGTAGCCATTGTCGGAGATGCTAGTCAGAATATTGGAACATTCTCTGGTGATCAATCAGATCCTAAGGGGTCGCAGTTTGAGACGGCAAAATATGCAACCGTTAAAGTTGTAAAAGGCCAACGCATGATTTCTTTCAATTTTCCTACAGATGTTGTGATTGGCAAACTCTACATTGAGCATGGTGACCCGGGAGTCGACGCTAGGGGCGTAATAGAATGTCGGTACGGTACCCCGCTGACTTTTATGCCATCGCGATTGGTAGGAAAATACCCTCAGTATATGAAGCGCTTTGGGCCAGAGGATTTACACGGTGTGCTCATTTATCCCAACGCTGGTGACGACAAAGTATTGCAGGCTGTCACCAACCTTCCCAATATAGATTTCCTTTCAGTGATAGCTAACACCGAACTTACGCCAACTTCTGTTGCCAGTTTCAATAAGTTTAAGAACCTTCGTACTTTTGACGCTTCAAGTAGTTATCTCAGTGGAACCATGTTGGCCAGCGCCAATTGCTGGTCGAAGTTAGTTCAGCTTTATTGGAGCAGTCCAAAAGATCCAAGCCCCTTTCTGAAAAAGCTGCAGGCGTCTCCAGACTTGGCGTATCTCAAGCTTTCTGGTGCTAGCTTGAGTCACGAGGACTATCTTCTCATTTCAAAAATGGCAAACTTACGCCGCATTGATCTTTCAACGACTAAGATCGCGGCAGTAGACTTATTGGCACTTAGCTCCTTAGAAAAGCTAACAAGTCTCAATCTTCGCGAATGTCAAATTGGCAAAGATGCAATACCGATCTTGAAAGAATTCAAGTCTTTGAGAGATTTGGAGATAGTGGGTGAGACATCATCACCTGTCACTGTTGCCGCACTTCGTAGAGCTCTTTCTGGTGTGCGAATACACTAATTGTTCAGGCGCAGATTCAGTCAGGTCTACTCTGGTTTTCTCCAATTCATTTTCTTCGGTGTACTTTTGCCACTGAGATTGTCTAGCACCTGCTGTTGCATGTATAGGGCGTATTCGTTCTTAGGTTGCATCTTAAGGGCGGTTTGAAAATCGGCGAGAGCCAAGTCATATTTGTGTAGGTAGCGATTGCATGAACCTCTGAAGAGGTAAAAGTCGACATAGTCAGGCTTTAACTTAATAGCCTCACTGAGCTTCTGCACAGCTTGATCGTATCTGCCCATGCCGTGGAGACCTAGACCATCGTAGAAAAGGTTCATGGCTGGCAGAGAGACGCTGTCTTTCTTCGTCGCGGCTATAGCTCTTTCTAGGGCCCCTCTGTGCATCATTATAGGAAATAGTGATTGTCCGACCTTCTGCTTCTCATCGTAATACTTCATCGGATCTTGGCTGCGTGCGAGTGCCACGGCCGGCTGATGCGCCAATTCATATGCTGTTATTTGATCTGTGACTTGGCAGCCGTAGCTATAGTAGCGGTTGTCTTTGAGAGTGTCATAGAATTTTAGTGCATCTTGATAGCGCATCTGATAGAGCTGGGCTTTGGCAATTTCATATTTTCCGCTGCGTAAACTAACGTCTTTGGCGTGAAATAGATATTCAACAAATGCTGGAACAATGGCAGAGTGCTCAATTAGTTGTGCTTTTTGGAATGCTGCTTCAGCTTGGGCATATCGGCCAGTTTGAGAAAGGGCGCTGCCATAGGCTGCTTGTACTGCATAGTCGTGAGGTGCAAGTTCAGCTGCTTTTGCTAAATCTGGTAGAGCACGCTCATATGCTTCTTGGCCTACTACTTCGCCGGACTTGGAAGTCGTAGTGCTGCAATAGGCCCTGCCGAGATAAGCGAGAGCACAGTTTGGATCAATGGCGATGCACTTGTTACACTCGGCCAAGGCTTTGGCCATATCATTTTTGCAATATGCCACTACTGCATCATGGCCGTGAGTATGCAAGGATGCCTTACTATCAAACCAGGCTGGGGAGCCAGGTATAAGCAGCCAGGCGATAGCGATTGTGATAGTGAGCCAAGAGACAAAGGCGCCAATCGTAGCTACAATACTTGCGATCGAAATAGTCTTGCTAGTTTTATTTAATTGCTTCGAAAGTTGATTGGCATTGGCTTGTGCACTCTGTGAATTATTGTGGTTTTTGCTTTGCTGGCTTGCGTAGGTAAGTGGCTGCTGGTTCGTTGAAACCTGTTCATCATCATCGCCGTCCGTTAAAGCTACCTGTCCGTTGCGGACAAGGTGGGCACTATCTACTACTTTGAGGGTGACATTGTCGGCAGGCGTTTCTTTCAACTTGATAGGAGCTGCTGCAGAATATGTAGCTTGGGGTGGTTCTTGTCTTTGCTCAGGTGCTGGATCTTGCTTTAGTTCTTGTTCTAGATCTGGTGCTAGTTCTGGTGCTTTGGAATGACTGTCAGCGTCATTACTGCTTCCGCTTCCTCCGCTTTTGTCGTCATTATCGTTGCTATCATTTTGATCATCATCATTAGCAGTGGCATCTGTTGGTGCATCTAAGTCTTTTAAAATTTGATCGCAGTCGGGGTATCGGTCCTTCAGATTGATAGCAGTGGCTTTGGCAACAATTTGATCGAGGGAGCGCGACACGCTTTTATTCAGCTCGCGTGGATGGGAAACACTAATTGGTTCAGGCTCTTTGCCTGTAAGTAGATATGAGAGCGTTGCGCCCATTCCATAAATATCACTTTGACTCACTGGTTGACCACGAAACTGTTCGGGTGGAAGGTAGGCTGGTTTGCCCACTACCGAGCCTGTTGCGTTCGACTCTACCTGTCTAGCAACGTTAAAATCTATCAGTTTGAGTATGCCGTCATTGCGCAAAATCAAATTTTCAGGAGTGAAATCACGGTGCACTACTTTTGGCTCTTGGCTGTGTAGATAGCTCAAGATTGCGCACATTTGACGACTTAACTCGCGCACCCTCTCTTCCGAAAGGGGGCCTTCTTTCGCGACAATCTCCCGTAGCGACTTGCCATCGATGTGTTCTAAGACCAAGTAGGCCCTGTGATCTTCGACGAAGAAATCTTGCAGTTTGACAACTTGATCGTGATTGAGATGCTTAAGAATTCGCGCTTCACTCTCAAAACTCTCCAGCACATCTTTGCGAATACTTATATCAACATATATGGGCAAGAGAAATTCTTTGAGAACTACAGTGTCTCCGCTGGCTTGATCATAGGCCGCATATGCAGCCCCTTGCCCGCCCACACCAAGGGCGCGTTTGACTCTGTAGCGGCCGTCATTGAGTACAATGTCTTCTGTCAGTGGTTTTAGTCTATCTCTTTGTGGTGGCGCAGACAGTGCTTGCAGCCACATCTCCGTATAGCTATGGTCAACTGGAGGTTGCAATGCTTGCACTAGAGCCGCTGACCTGCTCACGCCCGGTGCCCAGCGCTCAATGGCGTCGAGAATTATTTCACGATCTTCAACTGACTCAACAGCTCCCATATTGAGCTTCACTGGATTGCCACTGCTGAGATTGAATTGGAGTTCTGAGGCGCTAATTTGACCCCTTTGGGTCTTGGTATTGAGTTCGATTGAGGTAAGCGAATTCCAGGGCACGAGCTCACTTTCTAGTTTCTTTTCGCCAAGCCAACGAAAAGATCTAAAACCCAACGGTGTAAATTCATAGTTGGTAGGCTGTTTGAAGACGAAAATAGCACCCATGGCAGCAATTGTCGCTGTCATAGCACCCATCAGGAGCAAAAACATATGATTGGTGATCGTAAACAAGCTGCCAATGACATTGCCTTTGCCCTGAATTAGTTGAAAATTATTAGGATCAAGAATCTTGACTATATCGGCTGCCATGGTTGGAAAGAAGAAGCAAAATAACTGCAACAAAACCGCGTTGATGGTGATTGCAATCGCCGCATTGATATAACGTTCTTTCTTGCTGGTGGTTTTATGTCGGTGTTTGAACCAGCGCTCAATGGCTATAAAAGGCCGGTAGCGAATGACCATTTTGTCGCGGTCGATAACTTTGCTCTGCAACTTAAAGGGCACTTGTGTGTCTGGTTTATTAACTGCCACCAGCGCTTTGCGCCAGTACCAGATGTATGGAACTGTCATAAAACAACTAAGAAATACACCAGTCAATGGGTTGGGGAAGCTTTTCTTCTGTTGCTGCGTGCAAAGTCTTTTTAGTTTGGATGGCCAGTAGCCCAAGGCCGCTATGAAATAGATCAATGAAATGACCATAAGCGAAGGCAGCATTGGCAAAATCGGATATGCACTTAAATAGAGCATCTGGCTAAAGAAATAGACAACAATTGAGACCCACGCTATCGGCAATAGAGTCAGTAGGGCCGTTCTGCTTTCAGCTGCCTTGGCTGATTCTGGCAATAGAGGCACTGTGTGTTTTACTAGTTGTTTCTGGCTGATGAAGAACCAAACTAGATGCAGTATAAAAAAGACTGCAGCAACGATCACGCTAGCTGATGTAAGGGGATTGCCTACTCCATGGGTGGAGCTTATCTCTGCGGGAATGATAAGAAAGGCCAAAATTGAAATAGATGCAGTGAGTACACCAAGCATCATTTTTGGCATTGGTGGCAGCGGCTCTGCCTCTTCTGCTTTCGACTGATGTTTCGCCGCTTGGTCAGCGTTAATTTCAGCTTTTGACTCGACTTTAAGTTCGGCTTTAATTACATCTTCAGTTTCAGCTTCAGAATCTGCTAGCTCTGGAAGTTCCGAACTCTTTTTTTGTTCGCGCCCTGCATGATCGGCTGCTGGCTCTGCTTCAGTTTCGACGATTTTTGCTAGTGGCTCTGTGGTCGGCCCCTCGTCACTGTTTGCGTCGGATCGCAGCTCAATTTTTTCGCGTTCTGGTGCTTCTGCAAGTTTTACTTGTGGGATTGGTTTATTACTTTTATTTTTGCTATCGAAATTATTATTGTCATCTTTAATGCTCATGCCCTGCCTCGTCACTTGCTGCTGGTGCGGATTTGCTTGATTCGCCGGATACCGCCGCAGCTAGTGCGGGAATGTTGTCTTTCGCTTCTAAGGCGCGCAGGTGCTCGATAAGATGCTCAGCACTAGCCAGTCTATCTTGTTTCTCGAAGGCCATTAAAAGCATTACAAGATTTTCCATGTCTTCTGAAATATCGGGAAGGATTGCTCGAATGTCTGCCTGGCAAAGGGGCACAGGGTCTCTTCCTGTGAGTAGATAGTGCAAAGTGCCACCAAGTGCATACAAATCACTCTGAGGCACAGTTTTGCCGCGCAATTGCTCAGGTGCGATATAGGCTTGCTTACCCACTAATGTGCCGGTGGCGGTGCCGACAAATTCGTTAGAGGCGCCAAAATCAATTAAGACTACTGTGCCGTCATTCTTCAGAACTAAGTTATCTGGTGTGAGATCACGGTGCACCACTGGTGGGTTTTGGCTATGAAGAAATTGCAATATCTCGGCAATTCTCATGGCCCAATTTAATACGGGTTTTTCGCTACAGGCACCATTTTGTTTGACAAATTGGCGTAAATCTTGACCGTGAATATACTCCATAAGCAAGTAGTGGCGGTCATCTTCAACAAAGTGATCAAGTACTCTAGCAATGTTCGGGTGGCGTAGCCCAAACAACATTTTGGCTTCTCTAACTAAATGTTGCTCAGCCATTTTTCGTACTTCTGGCTCTGCACTTGGTGGCACAACTGCTTCCTTTAATACGAACATTTCTGTTTCGTTCTTCTGGACCAGATAAATCGCCGAGAGGCCACCAAAAGCTAGCTGACGCACAACTTTTAGCTTTCCGTTTTGCAGGGTTTTGCCCGGTTCAAGTGGCACAAATGTGGTTACTGTAAATCGTCTTCCCAATTCGTCTTGCCACATTTTTGTATGACCGAGACTGAGTTGATCGTTTCCACCTTGTATGGTGCGCTGATATTCAATTAACTCATCAGAGCGTTGGCAATTGGTACCCCAGAGTTCTACGGCTAATAGAAATTCTTCAAGTTGGCCCTTCGGCAGATCTGCAATATTCAGTGGCAGCAATATGTTCGGTTGAAATCCAAGTACCAGTTGCTGCCCGTTGGCGCCATCAATAATTGATGCAGTTCTCAGCTCACTCCACTGCCAATTGCGCTTCAGGCCTAACTGGGGCAAGAGAAATGGCGGAAAACTCAAGCCATTTTTGTTGATATGTATCTTGTTGTCTTCACTCAGAGCTGAGGCCAAGAGACCAAAAATCATGACGCTTGCGAGTGTGAGTAGAATCAGAATGTTGGAAAAGAGACTTGAATCATTGGGAAATTTGACCAAGATGACGATAAAGGCTGTCAGGGCCATTGGTGCAAAGAGCGACCAGACCGGTAGAATGGCGCAGACACCAACTAATTGCAATTTTGTTTGCAGTGGTTTGTAGGGAACAACGAGCTGAAACTCTGCCATCTTTTGCCCCGTTTAAAAAAGCCTGAACGAATCGATATACCCGTGGGCAATCGGTCGTTAACCAAAATCACACCCGGGTGCTTAACAATTAGTGCAGATGAATTACTGTCTGAGATTCAAGCGCATAAAAGTGCGTTGATCGACGGGCAGGCCAAGCTTCTGCTCCAGTATGTGAACTTCTTGAAGTTCTTTCTCCAACCGGTTTTGCGGCAATTTCTCAAAACCAAGCGTTGTATAGAACGGCGCATTCCAAGGTATGTTGACAAAGGTTGAAAGCGATAAGTGGGGAAAATTGCTCGCCCGCGCCCACTCGGCCACAGTCTCCACAAGCCGTCGGCCTAAGCCCTGACGGCCGTGATTACTCAATACTGCCAGTTCTTCTAAGTAGGCAATCGGTCCTAGCACGCTAGCAATAGCAAAGCCAACCGGTCCGGTCAGGGCGGGTTTAGCTTCACCTTGAAGTTGGTTGCTTGGTACTTCCTCAGCCACCCAAACCAGGCTTTCGGCTATCAACTGTTTCAATATTTCCTGATCAAAATGATGATCGAGTAAGTCATCGATCAGACCCGTTCCCTTAAAGCGTGTGGCTGCTCGCAGCTCGATCTCTTTTATGGCTTTCATGTCGCCCTTGCGAGCCAAGCGGATGCAATATTTGTCAGGCATGTTCTTGGTAAGTTCTTTTTCTGGCGGTAACTGTTTGTCACAGCTTATAGATTAACTGACTGCGGTCAGTTGCCAAAGGCATTAAATGGTGATCCATTTTTAAGGAGATATTATGCCAGGCGTTTATAAGATGACTGAGATTGTTGGAACCTCAACTGAAAGTTTCGCTGATGCTGTCAAAGAAGGCATCAAGCGTGCTTCCAAGAGCTTAAGACATTTGAGCTGGTTCGAAGTTGTAGACCAACGCGGTTCTATCAAAGATGGTCAAGTTGAGGAGTTTCAAGTCACTATCAAAGTCGGATTTAAGCTCGAAGACTAGATACTGTTACGTTATCTCGAATAATTGGGGAAAGACTTAGTCTTTTCTACTAAACTTTGCTGTGTTGCTACGCCTTACTTAGGGTGGGTGGCACAGCAATTTTTTTGGCAAGGGAGTCTGTGAAGCGATATGGCTACAAAGAAATCTAGTTTGACCTCTGCGCTGTTGCTCGTGGCTTTAGCAATTGCCTCTGTTGGCACTATTGGTGGTGCAATGAGTCAGGCCGGTAAATCTGCCACCGAAGGTGAGGAGCTCGTTTCTTCTGCCGAGAGTGGCGCCAATGAAGATTCGACTGCCACTGTCTACCAATTTAAAGCCAACTCACTCGATGGCCACGAGATTAGTCTGGCCGACTATAAAGGTAAGGTCTTGCTGATTGTTAATACTGCTAGTCACTGTGGTTATACGCCGCAGTACGCTGGCTTGCAGGCTTTGAGCAAGAAGTATGAGTCTCAAGGTCTCAAGGTTCTCGGCTTTCCTTGTGATCAATTTGGCCACCAAGAGCCGGGCGATGCAGCCGCTATATCGTCATTTTGTACCAAGAACTATGGCGTAGATTTCCAGATGTTCGACAAAATTGACGTCAATGGCAAGAATGCCAATCCGCTCTATACCTTCTTAAAGAAAGGTACCAAAGACAAAGGTGATATTCGCTGGAATTTCACTAAGTTTCTCGTAGATAAGCAGGGCAAAGTAATTAAGCGCTACGGCTCAATGGCGAGCCCAGAGAGCTTGTCTGCTGATATTGAAGCGGCACTCAAATAACTTTTAGTCATCAGAAGATGGTCGGCGACGTTGCTGCTTTTTCATTGAGTTTTGCGATTTGGTTTCGACACGTCTGATTTTTGAACCCAAAGTTGGCCTGGTAGCCTTTCTCACGACTGGCCTAGTGGCCACGGAGATGAGCATTTCAGTTATTTTGGCGAAGCAATCGTCAATATTGCCACTTTGATCTCGATATCTTTGTGAGGTCAAAACCAAGTCGCCTTCGAGGGTTAAGCGACTGGCGTATTTGCTAATAAAGCGTGCTCGCACTTCATCACTAATGCTTGGGCTCGTAGAAATTGCCCAGCGCATAACGGCTTTGCTGTTAACTTTGTTGACGTTCTGACCGCCTGGGCCGCCACTGCGCGCAAAAGTGAACGAAAACTCGCTCAAGGGAATTTGAATTTTGTCAGTTACTGAAAGCATAGTTAGATTGGTATACCACAGCTTTGCGCAACGTGCAAAAGCGCAGAGATTTCTGAGCTTCTCTGCGCTTTTGAATTTTTTATGCCTCCAGCATCAGATAGATACTGGTTGCAACACGCTTGATTAGGCGGCGACTAAGACGCCGTGGTTATCGCAATGTGTTTCGCATGGGCTGTGTAGGTGACCATTGACCAAATAATCTACATGGTCGCCGTGAGGCACAGCATCGTGTCCACAATCAGCACCGTGTTTGTGGGCGCTGTCGTGGCCATCGCACTTGTGCTCTGGGGTACAAGCGGCAGGATTGGTAGCTGACTCTGACAATTTGCACTCATCTACATGATCGCTGTGCATGTGATGAAGATGGCCATCATGAACATAGTCAACGTGATCTTCGTGTTTGACAGCTACGTGACCACAGTTGCTACCGTGCTTATGGTCATGGCTGTTGTGTGTTTCGCAAGACATATTTCGGCTCCAAGTGTGAACTAGTAATAGCTCAAATAGGTAACTAAGCGATTGAATCAATCGGTACTTATCGTTTTAACTCGTTGTCCTCGCGCTGTCAACGCCTGTGAAACTGGTGGCTATGTGGTGGCATAGTCGGTGCTTGCTGCGAGCCTGTAATAGTCTGGGTTTCAGGCCCTATTGGGCTTTTCAAAGAATTTTGAAGGGTATGAAAATCGTTTCCATTGCCGCTGTGTTTTTGTTGTATTTGTGGGAATGAAAATGGTTTCAATTGCCATGTGAATGGGCGTATAACCTCGCCTCAAGAGGGTCGTATGGTCAGTGCATCGACAAAAGAGAGCGGCACCGTTGGTGGTGCCGCTCTCTTTGCTATTAATTACCAACCTCTGAAGCGATTGATAATACTTCTGCCAAAGTTGCCGAGGCCGCTGTTTTGATAGTTGTTGAAACCATTGTAGTTGCCGTTGAAGGCGCCGTTATAACAGTTGTTGTTATTTAGGTAGCGACCGCGATTCCAGTAACCGTTATTGTAGTTTTGTTGATTGAGTGATTGGTTATAGGCTGCTTGTTGCACCGCTGCCATGTTGATTTGAGCTTGCTGTGCTTGAGCTTGCTGATTCATAAAGTTCTGCATTGCAATCATATTGAGCATTTTTTCTTGCTCAGTAGCCTGGGCGGGAGTGGCGGCAAAACTTAAGCCTGTAATCGCTACGGCCGCAACTATACCCTTAAGGTTTGTCAAACTGAATCTCATAACACGTCCTCCTAACTGTATGGTTAATTTGACGCTATTGACTAAATCTTGTTCCTGGCCTTGACAACAAATCGATTGAATACTTCGAAGAAGTTCTAAAGCCGAGAGTATTGCTACGTCTCGGCTTTAGTCTGATTTATCGGTCATGCTTTGGCACTAGTGATGATGGTGATGGTTCCGTCCGTGGTGCCGTCTTTTGTTCCAGCCGTTGTGGCGACCGTTGTTCCAGTTTCTACCGTTGTTGTTCCAGCCGTTGTTCCAGCCGTTGTTCCAGCCATTGTTATAGCGGTAGTTGCGACGATTATTGTTGACGTTGCCGTAATATTGATTGGTGTATGCACCATTCTGATTCATATAATTTCTCATCGCTTCGAAATTTAGCCGTCTTTCAAAATCGTTAGCCTCTGCTGGTGCTGCGGCTACTGAACACCCAATCACGGCCACTACTGCGGCGGCAGTTGCTAGCAGTTTTCGTACATTCATCTCAATTTCCTCCTCGATTCACGCTAGTAATGGACGGCGTGAAGGGTGTGGAGGTTCCTTTCTAGTCATGCAGGAAACTTTCACGAACGTTTTTAAGTCGTGTATGGCCGTCAGGGCTACTATTGGCCCATCTATTAAACTTTTGAAATTGCCTTATTTTTTAGTGTCCAAGCTTTTCGCCAAGGCCAAGTTCCATCATGGCTGAATCGCCATTTTCTTTTTGTGCTTTCGAAGTAGTGATGGTGTATGGGTCTTTTGCTATTTTGTAGCCAACTGGTGCCGCGAAATCTTTGGGATTATAGGGCAGCTCTTTGAACGACTGTGTAGTTAAGTATTCGACATATCCGCTGCGCTGAAAGCCGCTAAGCCAGCTAGTATCTTGAGTTTTGGGCTTACCAAAGTCTAAAGCATATTTTGTCAGGATGCCCTTTTGTGCACGTATGCCGTAGTAGGCAGAGATGGTGGCATCAACTTCTGGTGCAGCATTACACTGTTCGGCAAACCAAAAGGTTTGGGTTCCCATTTGATAGGCCCAGCTTTTAGCGCCGGTGATATCAATTGCTCGCGAGCGAGGCAAGCCAATATGATTGGTTGGCATTCCTTTGAGGTCAACCGGATATGACTTGTAAAATTGAGTGCGAGTGGTCTTCCACTCTATTTTGTCGTCGTCGCGATAAGTGACCACTGACCAGTCCGGCGCTTTGGAGAGGAGGTAATAACCCCACGACTCGTTGAAAATTTTGATGGCATTTTTTGAAATATAGATTTTCGAACGGCCAAGGTCTTTATGGGTTTGGGTGATGACCCATTCATGTTCAGAGCTGCTCGGTTTCTTGCGATCGACGGCGCCGCTTGGTTGTTGGCAAAAGAAGCCGCCGAGAAAGCTCATGCTTAGAGCTACGGCTAGTTGATTGACAAGTTGTCGTTTCATCTTCTGCCCACTAGGTTCCTAGTACTAGATTCCCCTTTAGGGGCAAACTTATTGGCCGTAAATATAATCTATGAATAGAGTATCAAGCATAATAACCTAAACTATATGAATGCTATAGGCGTGGGCGCTACAGGTGTGATTGCAAGTGAAGAAGATTTGGTTCGTTCTGGCGCTGGCCCTAGTCTCTAGTTTGTTGGTCGAGCAAGAGGCCCAGGCTGAGCGCTATAAGGTGCGGGTACTCACTGTGTACGACGGCGATACCCTGTTGGTAGACCATGACGGTAAGCGCGAGAAAATCATTTTGTATGGTATCGATTGTCCAGAATCAGCTCAAGACTCCGGCCCTCAAGCCAAGCAGTTTACTGAGGTCTGTTGTGCTCACAAAGATGTAACGGTGGACACAAAGGGGCGTGACAAGTTCAATCGGGTCGTGGCCGAGATTTACTTAAGCGACGGGGCAGACCTTAATCACGAGCTGGTAAAGCGCGGTTTAGCCTGGTGGAGCGACAAGTTCGCGCCCTCTGACACTGTTTTGCAGACTCTTCAGGCTGAGGCAAAGGGCGGAAATACAGGGCTTTGGGCCGCACCGCATCCGATACCGCCATGGCTTTTTCGCAATGGTGATAAAGCCGTGCAGGCTACGATTGTGCCTTCTCAATAGAGACGGCTAGAATTATTGATGCGCTACTGTCAGAATGGAGGCGGTATCCTTCGCCCATTTCACATTTTGATTAATTGTTATGTATTAGTTGTTAGGAGGTACGGAATGCAGTCCAAATCCAGCGCCATGAGTGCATTGAGCGCGAACAAAGATGTAACCGTGAAACGCAAGCCCCTTGTCAGCCTGGCTTCTTTCCTCATGGCAATCTCGCTCGGATTTTGCTCTTTGCCAGTGCAAGCCGTTAGCTTTGGTATTACACCATTTCCTAAAGGTGGCGAGAACGCAACTCCTAAAGATCAAACTAACGCCATGAAGATGTGCGTCGATGCGGGTGTTACCGGCATTTTTTACGGGGGAACTTGGGCAGATTTAGAACCTTCAAAAGGAAGCTATCAGCTCACCCAGCTGGGCAAAACCCTCAAGTATGCACCCAAGTTGACACGTTTCTTGGGCGTGCAAGTTTTTGATATCACTACCAAAAACATGCCCAGCGATTTAACTAAGTCAAAATTAGATAGCCCAAAAGTTGTTAGTCGTTTCGGTCAACTGATGGCCCGTTTGAAAAAGACTACAGGTGGAAATATTGCTTACTTCTCCATTGGCAATGAGGCTGATGTTTACCTAGCTAAGCACCCAAAAGAAGTTGATAGTTTCATGAAATTCTTTGCCTTGGCCAAGAAAGAAGTAGTGAAAACATTCCCCGGTTGCAAGGTTGGTATCACTCTTCGCGCTGAGAATTTGTTGAATGGTAAAGAGCCTTCAGCTCTCGCTAAGCAGCTTTTGGCTGAGAGCGATGTAGTAATGCTGAACTATTATCCGATGGAAAATTACAAGCCAAAGAAACCTCAGCAAATTGAAAAAGATATGGAAACTCTGACTAAGATTGCTGATGGCAAATCAATTGTATTTCAAGAAATTGGCTATCCAAGCTCTCCTAGGCTCGGTTCTTCTGATAAGAATCAGGCTGATTTCATGGAATTAGCGTTCAAAGAATTGCGCAAAAATTCTCAGGTTGAGTTTGCTAATTTCTTTGCACTGCATGATTTAACTCCTGCCATCTGTGATTACTTAGCTGATCACTACACTATAAGTAGCAAAAACTATCGCCAAGTAATGCAGTCTTTGGGCCTTCGTCGCAGCTCTGGCAAGGCCAGAGGCTCGTGGGAGGTTGTGAAAAAAGGATTAGCAGAAAAGCCTGCTGTTAAGCCTGAAGTAACTAAACCAGAAGATATGCCGACCGATGTAGCGCCTGGCGAGACATTGCCGCCTATCAATCAGCCGGTATCTCCGGATGCCGCTGGTCAAACTACTCCTCCTGCTCCTCCTACTAAGACTACACCGGACTCCGCTCCTGCTGAAACCCCCGCCACACCGGCTAAAGGCGACACAGAGGCCAAGCCTGACAGTACCGACGTCAAACCAGATTCCAAAACCGAATCTAAAGGTGATACTGAAACCAAAACTGATGCTGACGCAAAATCAGAACCAGCAAAAGAACCAGCAAAAGAAGAAGCTAAGTAGTCTCTTAAATAC
This sequence comes from Candidatus Obscuribacterales bacterium, assembly GCA_021732025.1. Lineage (GTDB taxonomy): Bacteria > Cyanobacteriota > Vampirovibrionia > Obscuribacterales > Obscuribacteraceae. The sequence continues at coordinate 214,134 of JAKFVU010000036.1, forward strand.
CAACTGGTCGGCATAATACGCACTCTAAGGGTAATTCGCTAAGCACAGCGAGTTACCCTTGGAACTAATTAGGTCATGGGCCGTCGCCACCCGCAGAAATGCCGATTTGACGAACGAGGGACACGCCATGACTGACACGACAATTACAAAGATTGACTCTGCACATTCGCCCCAGGGTGAGGCCGGTCAAAAATACCTTGCTTCTGGAAAGTCTATGTCGATGCGCTTGTGGGAATGTGAACCAGAAAGCTGCGACAAACCTGAGTCAAAGCGAGACTACGAGACCATTGGTTTCGTCTTAAAAGGGAAGGCTGAGCTTCATATTGAAGGGCAGATGGTATTGCTCAATCCGGGCGACTGTTGGAGCGTGCCTAAGGGCTCCAGTCACCGCTACAAGATATTAGAGACATTCTCGGCGGTAGAGTCGACATCGCCACCAGCCGAGGTACACGGGAGAGACGCAGATATGGCTAATGCCAAAGACAAAGAATGTAAGAACGGCGAGAAAGCAAACAGCTCTGAAAATAATTCGGTAGCTGAATTTGCCAAAGCAACATCAGTACAAGAATCGGCTGCTAAAGCCCCCGGTGAACCAGCCGCTCAAGGCAAGGTCGATAAGACCACTGAAGTTTCACCAATGGATAAAGGCTCAGACGATGAGTTAGATGGCACTGCTCCACCTAAAGAAGGCGAGACCGCAGAGTCTAAGAAAGCTGACGCTCCTGTTGAAGCAAAGACTGCGGAAGATAAGCCTGGCGCAGATAAGCCTGCTGAAAACAAGCCAGTAAGCGGTAAGCCGAAGGAGTCTAAGCCAGATGAAGCAACTGCTCCAGCTCCTGGTGACGAAGAGAAAGCTGACGAGAAGCCGAAGGATGGCTCTGAAGAAGAGCCTAAGGCCGAGAGTCCTGCAGATGAAACTAATGAGGCTGAAATAGAAGAAGCCAAAGATGTGCAAGAAATCGGCGCCCAGATCGGTCGACCTGATAGCAAAGTCACTTCTAACTCGCCTGAGAAGCCAGCCGAGCCAGCTGAACACGTAGAGTTGGATAAGTCTGCATAAGCGAAAGAAACCTCTGTTATTTAAGCAGACATTCTTTTCACCAAATCGACCAATTGCGAGTGCATGTTGTCTTTACTCAACTGCACTCGTTGGCCGTGGCCGGGCAAGACCCAAGTGAAACTATAGTCGCTAAGGGTGGCCATAGACTTGATTTGTTCTTCCCACGAATACCAGCAGAAGTCGTCAAATGCCTCTAGTTGGTTCGTCTCCCGGTCGAAAGCTAAATGGTCGCCAGTAAATAGAAACTGATTTTTGTAGAGTAAAACCATGTGGCCTTTAGTGTGGCCGGGTGTGGGAATTATCGTGAATTGGTCGCGCAACGAATCTGCAAATTCATTGTGAAGGTTACTTCCAACAAAATGTCCAGCCACGATATCGAGAACGACCTCCGAGCCAGGTGCGCTATCCGCGTCGTCTCTGTGGATTATTCGTTTGGCATCAAATACGGTGGCATAGTTTTCTGCATCGGCAATGTCATCGCGGTGGGTGAGAAATATGTATTTAATTCCACCCAGCTCTTTAAAGCGGCTAACAAGATGCGGCAGAAACTTCGGTGAGTCAATCAGCCAATTGCCATCTTTGTGAGCAATAAAATAGCTGTTGCCGCCATATGACTTGGGTGAATTGAATCCGCAGTAATAAACGCCGTCTGCTAGTTCAAGGGGCAGCTCACTCATGGTTTCTTTGGCATGATTAGGCCCAATGGTGCCAATTGAGCCAGTGGGACAGCAGAGCAAGGCGCGAGTTGCTGCGCCTTCGTCTTCGCTTGACTGTGGTTGGTTATAAACGAAGGAGTGGTCGCCTTGCTCTCCGAAGATTTGTGGGGCCAGCTGCCTGCAAGTGTCGCAATTAATGCAAGTGCGGTCGACAAAGAATCGACCTTCTACATTGTCGCTATACCGCTCTTTTGGATTAGCCATGAGGCCATCATACCCTGGATTTTGCTGGTCCGTTATGTTGAGATATCAATCTCCGAGTAGGTTGGATGGTGCCCTAGAAGCCAATTGATCGCGTGGTGCCTCTCCATGGCTATGCTCATGGTTTGACTAAAGATTTCAGCTGATGCCTTGTCAATTCTCTGTCCGCCGATTGCTAAATCTCCGTCAATTGTATGAAAGACTGCCATGTCGATTGAACCGATCCATGGCTGCTGCCCAATATTGACAAAGTCTATGACTTTTGGATTGACGGTGAATTCGACTAGGCGCCAGTGAAGGGCAAATATTTGCTCTCCATACTCATCAATTTTTGCTTCGTTGCGCACCAATGGTAAGTCCAGAATTGAGTTTGCTGATTGGTACAGTGTATCTAGCAGACGGCCTGTATCTACCTGTTCATCGTAGGGTGCTTGCTCCATCAAATTGAGAGCCCATGCTAATACACCTAATCCTTCAAGTCGCCAGGTTGAATTGATAGCGGTGTGGCGGTCCAATGTCTCGACCGGGGTTAGTAGAATCTCCAACTCTTCAGCTTCGAGCTCTTTGTCAGCGCCTACTTTTTTAGCCCAATTGACCACTGCTTGACGTTGCTTCTCTTTCTCGTTGATAGGGCTTTCGTCTCGCTCAAGGAGTGCTCGAGCTGTTACAGCCGTTAGGGCAAGAGCTCTATTGGCAATACGACTAGGCGTTGGCGGTATTGGATCGTCTATATCATCGTAGTTAACTGGCTGCTGGTACATTATTTAACCTAAGTTAGTTGCGGCGCCCTGGCCAGATGGATTTGAAGTCTATAGCTTCTTTTCTGTAAGCGACGCAGTACATTGGGCCGAGAACGGCAACGAATAGGCAAAGAAACAGTCTAATGTCCTGTTCACCAACTTGGAATGGAGCCATCCATGAATACAGCTGAGTGGAAGTGACCAAGCTAAGCAATACAGCAATCAGCTGGTGATAGCGCAAGCCAAATAATTTTGGCACTTTTTCAGACTCAGTCGATTCTGTTGGCATATTGTCATTCTACTCTCTTGCCTGTGAGACAATCGTTATCAGGGCAGCAAAGAAAGTGGATATCGTCGCATGCGCGGGATCGAAAATCACATTCCGACCAAAATAATGCTTCTTGCTGCAGCCGTATCTTTTACGCTGTCCCAGGCGAATTATGCAATAGCGGCCCCGGTCGCCAATTTATTGAAGAAAGCTCAGCTTTTGCGCGATATAACCTGCGGGCTCACGAATACGACAAAAAAGGCGAAAAAAAGCTAGCAGAAAAAGACTATCAAACGGAGCTAAAGTTGCATGGCCATTGATGAAAATCGGGAGAAGGTGAACTTTCGCATACGGGTCAAGCTTGATGAGCCGCCTAAATTCGGTGCGTGGTTAAGCTTCTATATTTCGCCGAAGGAGACTAGGCTCAGTTATGTCTATAATTTGAAAACCGCGCAAGATATGCTCGTCAGATTCGGTCAGAGTGAGCCCCTGCCTGATAGTTTTGAAGCTATTCACAATTTGGAGCCGTTTAAAGGAATTTCGCGCGAGTTATTTGAAATGGTCATTTAACTCAAGGCCTTTGTACTGCCCACCAAAGATAATAGAGTATTGAAATTACAACAATGGCAAAAAGTGTAATTTTGATCCAGCTGTAGGGCCGCTCACCTTGCACTTCTCCAGTGCGAGCGTTAACAACGACCTGATAAAGTTTGTTTTGCAGGTGATAGGCACCAACATACACGGGCAGCAAAATGTGTTTGAAAGTGATAGCAGAATGCTGCGTTTGCACTGAATAAATACGCTGGGTGTCGCCGCCAATTTGATAGCGAATATTGTTTTCTATTGCCACAGACATGACAGCCTGAGCCTTTTCAAAGCCCTCAGGCAAAGTTACCTGATAGCGCTCTGCTTTATATCCGGCAAGAAAAGCTGGGTCATATGGCTTTAGCTCAGGCAAATCCCATGGCTCAAGCTCTGCTAGTGCGCCAGCTGGTAGCGAGCGAGTGCCAGAAATTAAGACGTCATCAAACCAGCGCGTTACTGTTCCAGCCGCTGGATACCAGGCTGTTCTTTGCACTTGGCGGCTGGCTTGTACCCGATTGCCATTGGCGTCAGTCTCTGTGTAATACTCGGTCTCGTAATAGTACTGACCGCGTTCGCCGGTGTAGTGGCTAACGGTGTAACAGTCGTAGGTCCAAAAGGGAATGAATACACCAGAAATACCGCCTGGTACAGCAAAGCGTTTCAAGGCATCAGGCGCGAACCAGCGGCTAGCTATCCACTTCTTAATGGCCTCTGTGGCGGCACTCTTTTCTACACGAAAGGGCAGAACTGCGGCCGGGGCGAGTATCGGATCGGGCGATTTTGGCTGGGCTACAAGAGCGGCGCCACAAAAACTACATTGACCCGCTGTTACTGGTGGCGCGAATGTTACTTTGGCACCACAGCTCTTGCAGTCAATTTCGAGAGTATTGGGAGCCAGGTCCGTTAATTGCTCTGGCAGAACCTTGAGGAATCGTTCGTAATCGCACTCTACAATTGCTTCTTTGCTCTCGGCAATTAGCTCTTTGTGCTGACAGTAGTGGCAGGTGAGGGCGCCGTCTTTAGGCTCGAATAGCAAATCTGCACCGCAGCCAGGGCACCTATAGCGACGTACCTTCTCTATTGATGGTTTTTCCGCTGGGTCTTTTTCTTGTGAGCTAGGTTCCGGAGCCGTCATGAGTTTTTCACTTTCTCCTTCACCTTCAGCTTCTTCAGTATCAGCCAATTGCTTTGGCGGCGGGTAAGGGATCGGTCCAGGCCGATTGTGATAGCTTTACCCGTGGTGTCATGACGATACCAGCCTTCATCCCAAGCGCCCATATCAAAGTAAAGTGCTTCGGTGACTCCTAAAGCCGCTAGATCATTGTTGAAGGTGCTGAAAGTTATGGCCTTATCGCTTTCAAAGATTTTGAAATTACCTTCTTTAGTTAGAGCTATTGCCCGCCGCTGAAACTTGCTCTGATCCCGAAATACTGCCGGTGTGCCGTTGTGCACAAGCAGAAACTGCTGAAACAGCGAACCTTTTGATTGTTGTATTGAGTTTAAAAATGGCCGGTTCAGCGTTGCGCCTTTGTTGGTAGAGAGCAATTTGCATTGACCGTTTTCAATTTCCATGGCGCCGCCAAGTTCATGGTTAATGGCCGTTTCATTGCCGATTATTCCATTGCTGATGAAAACTCCATCAATTTTGTTATCGTGTCTGGTAAACGCTGCTGGGATACACAATACGATGTCGTTATCGGTTGATAGAGGGCGCGTAATGCGAAATTCTAGGGCAAATTTTTCTTGAGGAAAGAGCTGATAGACAACTCCGCTTGCGCCCTTGACGCTCTCAACGGCAATGCCTTTTGAATTGGCGGCCAGCAAAGGAGGTACGTTCGCAAGGCACAAGACTAATCCGATTACCGTAGTGACTAGCTTAAGCATCACGAGCGCTCCGCCACCAGAATCAATTTCTCTGCACCCAAAGTAAACGGCTCAGGTGCTTCTAAATCAGTAGATGACAGCATTTCAAGTACAGAGAAGCCAGCGGCTGCAAGCATGTCACACAGCTCACCAGCTGTATAAATCCAATGTGTTGCTGTGCGCACTTCCTTTTTATTGTCTTGGATATAAGTATAAGTCGTAGTCACAGTGCTAGATTTGCAGTTGTATTGGTTTTCTATAAGCATGTACATGTCGCCGACCTGTAGCCATTCTTTTTCACCACCATTGACGAGAAAACATTCGGCGATCATGGCTGAGTCAATCACGAGGCGTGCTTTGCTCTTAAGACATTGGCCAATTGCATGTAAAAATTCGTTCGTGCCTGAGCGATCAAAATAACCAAAGCTGTTGCCCATACAAAAGGCCCCGTCAAATTCTTGCGCCAAGGTCAACTTGCGCATATCGCCTTGAATATAATCAATTTTGGTCTTATGTGCCCGGGCAGACTCTTTGCCTTGCTCAATGAAAGTTTTTGAAAAATCTATTGCTGTTACTTTGTATTCCATTAACGAGAGTGGCAAACTTAGCCTGCCGTTGCCACATGGAACATCCAGTAATTTGCTGCCTCTTGGTGCTGATAATGTTTCTAGTAAAAAAGCTACTTCTTGTTCTGTCTGTTCGATTGGAATGGCACGGCGCCACAGTTCAAGTGACATTCCTTGAAAAAACTCTTCGTACCATTTATTGGCCACTTCGTTAACTGCTGACACTACTGCGCCCCCGACACTTTCGCTTTTGTCAGGAGTATCTATAGCACATAATTTCTGCTACTAGCGCAATTTTAGGCCAAATGACAGCCCTTCGCCAGCGGCTGGGCGTATAACATGAACACGCAGGTCGAGGGGGGCTTTCTTGAGTACTGTTTTGAGAACACTCGTGCTGAACCAACCTTGGTTGAACGATGAGGTATCGGCCAAGAGAATTGCTACGTTACACTGCCAGCGCTCGGCTTGTTTGATTATGCATTCGGCGATGTTTTCAGCGACTATGATTTCGCTGCGCACTTCGACGTGCAGAAAACTACTAACTCTTGCTGCAATTTCGTCTAAGAAGGCGCGCGCTTCGATGGTCTTTCGGTCTTGTTGGCTTAACCGACTTATAGCCTCCATGTGTGTATATGAAGGTGTGTCCAGGGCGCTATCTTCAATTACATGCAAGAGTGAGATGCTCTCAAAGGGCAAGTCTTTGTTGGTAAACAGAATGTCTTGAACGGTTTCGCCATAGTCAAAGCTTTTAATTGGCACTAATAATCGGATGGGATTGTTTGCACCGTTGTTCTTTGCATTGTTGTTGGTGTCGTCTCTCTTTTTTTCTTCTTTCATCCAATTACCTCTAAAGTAGTGAGTTGTTCTTTCTGTTGTCTTCCTAGAGGCTTAATCTAGTCAACGATATGTGGCTTTCTGCCGAATATATACGGCATATTGACGCCCTTCTTGAGATTATTCTGTTGTGCGGTGCCACTACCAACAGTGCTCCAGTCGATAATTAGCTTCTCCCTGTGTTCCATTTCCCACTCCATGAACATCTGCAGAACAGCGTGATCTAGGTATGTGACGTCTTCTAGGTGAACATGAAGCTCAGAGCCCTCTTCCATGCTTTCTAATAGGTTGAGGAGGTGAGGAATATGGGCAAATGTGGCAGCACCAGCCAGCTTTAATACGGTTGCTCGGCGGCCAGGAAGTTCTTCTATGGTTGTCTTTAGATGCATAAGGCGATAGAGCTCTTTTCCTATCGCTGTGACTAATCCGATCAGAACACCGGTAAATAGATTCGTGGCTAGCACCGCAATCACGGTTAAGGCGAGAATGGCTTTTTCTTCAATTGGATAGTCGACAATTGATTTTCTGATTTCAGAGACCATGCGGACGCCAATGAAAACTAGTATGGCCGCCAAGGCGCAGGTTGGAATGTACTCTAGTAAACGGGGGAAGAGAATGGCTGCGATAAGCATGAGCCATCCGTGTACAAGATTCGGTATTTTTGTTTTCGCCCCGCTTTGTCTATTGGCCGAACTTCTCAGCAACACCCCGGCTATGGGTAGTCCGCAAATCATACCGCTGAGAAAGTTACCAGCCCCTTGAGAAATCAGCTCGCGGTCATAGTTGAAGCGCTCTTGCCCGTCGCTGGCTGTTTCCATCGCTTTGACTGTTATCGTTGTTTGAGCGCTGACGACGAAAGTTAAGGTTATAGCTGAAATCCAAACGGCAGGGTCTAAAAACTGCTTGAGGTAAGTTGGTGTGCTGTGCAACCAAGTTATGCCGAGGTCTGCAGGTAGCTGCACCTTTTGCACACCAAGATGCATCAGCTCTGCTAGAACTGATGCCGTTACTATAGCCACCAATGCCGGTGGCAGCACTTTGGCGATGGGAAGTTTAAGCTTTGACCAGCCATAGGCAATTAGTATGGAAGCGACCCCGAGAAACGCGGCAGTGTGGTTCATGCCGTCAATGCAAGCTTGGGGAATCATTATTAAGTTGGCAAAGCCACAGTCTTTGGGTGAATCGTCCAACATAATGTGGAACTGAGAAAAAATTATCAGCAAGCCCATGCCTAAAAGCATGCCGCTCACCACTGCCGGTGAGACGGCTCTGAACCAGCGTGCCTGCTTGCTGAAACCAATCACTAATTGCAGCAATCCAGCTATTAAAACGATTGGTCCAAGAGCTTCTATGCCGTGCTTGTGTAGCATTTCGGCAACTAGTGCGCCAATGCCAGCGTCTGGTCCTGATACCAAGCTGGCACAACGCGATAGGCCTCCTGTGACAACAGCTCCTATAAATCCCGAGAATAGCCCAATCTCTGCCGGTACACCTGCGGCGATTGCTACACCAATATTGAGCGGCAGTGCAACTAATAGCAGCAAGACTGCGGCAGACAATTCTTTTGAAAGTTTTGTTTGCGAATTTGTAGCTGTGTTTGATTGCATGCAGTAGTGGTCTCCATAGCAGTGGCTGTGCTTCTCCGAACCGGCAAAAAAGCGCACATTCGAGTTTTAAGATTCCCCGTAAATCCATTAAAGACGATTAACCTTTCGGTTCTCTTTCAGCTTGCGCGGCAAGCCTACATAAGGTTTGCACATTTTTAAACCGCTATCGATATTGCGATTCGCTAATCCAGTGTGCCTCTTTCGTTATCGTGTACTGTAGTAATTAGGAATCTGTTGTCGTCTGAAATCTGGTGACAGCTATGAACAGGCACCCCTTTCCTTTTTTGCTCGGTGTGGTGGTGCTGTTCTTCAGTGCTTCTTTTAAGCAGCCCCAAGCTGACGCTGCTATTGGCGGGGCGCCGATGATTGTCTTGTCGCTCAGTGGTGACATGTTTAGCCAATCTAGGGTCTACTTAAGCAAGCTTGGTATGCGGATTACGTGCAAGCAGGGCTATGCCCTTTGGTTCACTGCTGAGCCTAAGAATGTCTGGTTGGTCAATCCAGACAACAAAACATATTTGATTGAGTCTTTCGAGAAGTACGCCAAAGATGAGCAGTCAGAGTACGGTCCGAATAACTATATATTCAAAGATTCGCCTGAGATTGAAGTACTGACTGGCTCTGAGTTTAAAGTGCGCCTGCGTCGCTATACGAATTATTTAGAAGGAACTGATAAACATGCGCCTAACTTCGCTAAATTGAAACGTACTCGCCGCAAAGCTGAAGTCGTATACATTGACGATCAGCCGATTCCTGATGAAGTGAAGAAACACTGGTGCGCCTTAGTTGGCTTGACTGGCAATGAGTTGTCGCCGCGCACAAACGGCCTGCCTGTAGGTTTGGGTCGTCGAATTAAGAAAAAGTGGATGGGTATTAAAAGGTTTACTACTGTTCGTGAAAAGTGGTTGCAGATACTTGAGTTGAAAGCATTTGCCAATCAGCCTTTGGATAGCAAGATTTATGCTAAGCCGGTTGGCTACAAGCCTGCAAAAGACAAAACGTCGCTTTATTTATCAGGTGACGGCAATATGAAAGATGCTGATATTGAAGAGTTCTTCCAGCGCCGACTCTGAGTTCTGCGATCTTGAATCGATAGTCGCACTCGCTATTCGCACCCTGTATTAGGTTGCCGTTATCTCGCGTGCTTTCTTGCTTATCTCTTCGTATTCTTTGACTCTGCCTTGCTTATAGAGTAGCCGAGCATAGGTTTCAAGTAATTCCTTTAATTCTTTGTCTTGGCTTTTTAGGATATTCTCTTTGAGGTTAATTGCCTCTTTCAGAAGTGGTTCAGCCTCCTGGGCATGGCCTAAGTTGTATTCAGCGGCTCCTAGGGCGCAGAGGCTTTGAGCTAGTTCTTTTTCGTTGCCTTGCGGCGTTTTCCTGGCAATCGCCAAAGCTTCTCTTAGCTTGGCTAGTGCTTCTGTGTGCTCTTCAATTAAGCGGTCTTGACCGGCGTATTGAACTAGAAGTGGCACTAACTTGAGACTGTCTGGGTTGATTTTGCTTTCCTTTTGTATCTGCTCGTCAAGTTCAGACATTTTGATTAGGGCCTCTTCTTTTCGTAAGTTAAAGGCCTTGTCTTTTTCTGTGGTGTTATCTTTGTGACCGACTTTGCTTCCGCCCGCTGTCGTGTATGACTGTCCTGAGTTAAAGCGTTCGCCGTTCCAAATGTAAAAATCTTTGTCGTGGTCGTTTCTGAAGCCGGCATTGTATGTGAGCCTGAATGGCGCTTCTACACCTTCAGGAAGTGGCTTGAATGGTCCGGCGCGTTTGACACCTATGATCGCTAAACGATCAGCATTTTTGTCACCAGATGATTTATCTACCGATACTTTTGCCAGACTGCCGTCTTTGTTGATTTCAAAACTCAACCCTACTTGCATAAATAAGAGTCGTTTAGGCACCCACCAACAGCTGTGAATGCGCTTGAAGATCTCATCAGTGTATGGGTTTAAATCTACGCCGCTAGCTGTCACACCGCTCTGGCATGGCAGGGTAAATGTTATTTCTAGGGTGTTTTCACCTGGCGGAAGTGGAGGGAATGGTGCTGATTTCTTAATAGTATCAAGGGCCAATTGATCAACTATTTTATCGCCGCTCGGTTCTTTCACTTTTACGTCGCTAATTGACCCGGTTTTTCCTACCGTAAATGTGATTGAAACACTGGTAGCCGTAGTTTTGCCCGGTGGAGTCCATTTGATTTTACTTTGCACCAATTTCATGTAAGGGGCAAAATCTTTTTTCGCAGGCCCTGCGTTTGCCGCAATAGTTGTCTGCATAAAACTGCCATTAGCTATAGCTAAACCCAGGACGGCGGCCAAGAATTTCAGCCATTTGTGTTTTGCATTTTTAATGGTTTTCGAGTTTTTCGATTTTTGCACAGACACCTTACTTCGGTTGCGAGATAGAGAGTGTAACAGTTGTCCCTTGACCTATTTGCGAATCAATTGAAATTTGGCATTGATAGAAACATCGAATCAGCTCAACTCGTTCTTTCATGCCTTCAAGACCCATGCTATGTGAGCCGTCTGCTTCCATGCGTACTTGACCAGAGTCAAAACCAGAGCCGTTGTCACTTACTTTGAAGATACTAATGCCGTGTGATGTGGCTTTGATGTCGACTGAAATTTCTGAGGCACCGGCGTGCTTTTCAATGTTGTTGAGGCTTTCTTGTATGACTCTAAAAATGTGAAGGCTGACTAAGTCTGGATATTTTGGTAATTCGCCGCTGAATGTCAAATCAACGGTCAGTCCGGTGCGGCGCGATATGCGCTCAAGCAAATCTTCAATGCCGACCTGCAGCCCCCATTCTTGCAACTGTCTTGGTGAGTACTCGTTGACAATGTCTCTGAGCTGTACCACTACTTCGTCGACTATCTCAATTGTCTCTTCAGGCGAGAGTTTTTTGTCACCCGCTAGATAGCGCTTTAGCATCATCAAGTCGGCGATGACACTGTCGTGTAAGTCACGGGCCAATTGATTTTTGAGTTCTTCTTGTTGATTGAGCAGTTTAAATAGAAGATTGTTCTTCTCAATCTCTAGCTGTTTTTCCAGGCTTGGCTGTATCTTTTCGGGAAATGGTTTACTGCGTGGACGCTCTTTGCCCAGCGCCAGTTCATCGAGCAAGTGTTCAACAAAGCGACAGGTTTGTTCGGCATTTAGTTTCACTCCTTCATGCTTCCAGGTCATGCTACTGCCACTTCCGCTGCTGTTGCCTCCGCGCGTTTCGACATAAGCAAATTTGCCTCGATAACGCGATCCAAATTCACTCATAGTAATGTGCGGTACTTCTTTGTCGGGAACAACGAAAAATTCTACTAAGCCTTTGCTGGCTCTAACTGAGAGAATGTTGCCGCCGCCAGACACTCTCCAGCGGCTGTAGAAAGAGGGGCCGTTTTTATTCTGCAACGCTTTTTGCTCTGAGCGAGGGAGCCAGTTAACTGGTTCAGGCACTCGCTGTGGTTCACTGACAAGCAATTTCATGTGAGGGAGTGACTCAGTTAACTTCTCAATGTACTGACGTGCGTGGTTGTTAAGAGCTCTCGATAATTCTTCGGCTTGTTGTTGCAACTGTTCGTTCGTGACCACTTCATTTGCTGCCTGATGCTTGGCAAATCGTTTCTGGTTGTCTGAATTTTGCAGTGATTTGCCGCTCGGCAAGGTTTCATCTTCAGGGCTATCCTGACCAGATTGTGCACGAAAGAATTGTTTGAGAAAGTCATTCATAGCAAATCAGATACTCGACTCTAGTTTTCCATTTCGACACTGCCAAAGCCGTTTTGTACAGCCCAGGCAATGAGTTGTTCACGGGTTTCGAGACCAAGTTTGAGCAGTAGTGTTTCGCATTGTTTGCGAGCTGTAGCCACTGAGGTAAAGCGGTGGTCAGCGATGTCTTGATATTTCATACCGCGGCCGAGCATAGTCAAGACTTCCATTTCGGCTCTCGTAATCTTCTTGTAGGTCTTGGTTACTTCATCTGAGATTAGTCCGCTTTTTCCCGCTAGCACAGCTTGAATTGTTTCAGCAACTTTAGCCACGCGCTCCGATTTCAGTAGATAGGCTGAAACGCCCATTGCTAAGACCGACTGAATGAAGGCCATGCGGCTCTCGGCCGAAAAGATAATAAGCTTGGTTTCTTCCCCAGCTGCTGCTCTAAAGGCTTCTATCGTTGCTTTGGGGCCCATTGAGCCGGGCAGGTGTAAATCTAACACTGTGACATCTGGGCGATGCTCTTTCAGCAAGCGTAAGCCGTCATCGCTTGTGCTGGCTGTGCCGATAACGGTGAGACCCGGAACGTTCGAAAGACCAAGAAAAAGACCATCTAGAGTGGCGTGATGGTCTTCAACGATAAGCACTTTCGCCAGTGCTGTCATTGGCTGGTCAGGGTTTTGAGAATTGGGCATTGCTGATAATTATTCGCTACCGCTTCTAACTTCTCCTATCTACCCTCTCTAATCGTTTAATATAGTGTCAGCGTTTAATCTGGAAGGCCCGCCCTTTTTTGTCCAGATTTTGCAAATTGTGCAAACCATTGCAACAGCATTGGGCGCTAAGGGTTAGAGAGGGCTCCTGTGGGGGAACGTATTGCTATAGTTCGTATATGTAATTGGAGCTAGAGGTAGACCGAGGGAAGCTGTGCCGCCATTCGATTTTTTGAAGAAAAACGCTACTACGAGAAGTTATCCGACCGATATTTTAATCGGTGAGCTCTTTGTAAAGGCCGGGGTGATTACCCAAAAGCAACTGGATGACACTGCTCGTTCGGCCGGAACAAAGCATTTACACATCGGTCAGATGCTGACGATGTCAGGATTTATCAACCATCGCGATTTGCAGTCGGCAGTTGATGCCCAGTCGATGTTGAGAGACAAAGTTATTGATATGAATCTGGCAGCTCGCTGCTTGAAGATTTCAGTTAAAAGTGGTGCTAATTTCCAAGACCTGGTCAAAGAGGAGCTGGCTATCGAGCAGCAAGCCTCTACTCAAACCAATCGTTTAGGCGAATTGCTGATGGATTCTGGCATCATAAACAAAGCTGTTTTCGGCGCGGCAATGCAACGCTCTTTGGCTACTGGTCTTCCTCTTGGTCGTATTCTCGTGCTCAATGGTTCGATGCCCGATTCGCTTTTGCGTGTTGCTCTAGAACTTCAAGTGCGTGTGCGTGACGATATGATGGCTCGCCATGAGGCTCTCGACGCTCTTAGAAATGAAGCTACAAAAGCTGGAGCGTCACTTACTGGCAATCAAGGTTTGTATGCCGACCTGTCGCTCAAGCCCACTTTGCAGAAGACTGTGCGTATTGGTGAACTGTTGGTAATGGCCAATTTCCTAAACGAGACAGACGTAATGAGCTGCCTGGAGCTTGGTTTGTTGGGAGAGCGCCCTATCGGCGAAGTGATGGTTGAGCAGGGCTATGTCTCTGAACAAATGCTTCACGTAGCTCTCACTGTTCAACAGATGATTGAAGAAGGTCTGTTTGATCGTGAATCGGCTGGTGCTGCTCTCAAGCAGATGCAAGAGACTGGCAGCATACTGCCCGAAGTACAAGAACGTTTAAAGAAAGGCCTCCATCAACCGAACAGGGACGATGTTGCTGACAGTACTGGCAATCTTGAAAGCGAATTTTCACAGGCGGCCGCTATTGCTAATGCGCCAGCTACCTCTGAAGATGGTCCATCACTCGAGTCGTTGATGGCTTCGGTGGTGGGAAATACTGAGAAAAAACCTAGCGGCCTTGGTAACCCTGGCAATACTTTGTCACGATTGGCTGCCTTAGAAGCTCACTATTTGAAAGATGAGGCTCTCACTGCCGAAGCTAATGGTGACAGTAATGTTGGCTCTGACAGCAGTTCTTCAAACAATGCTGTCAGTGATAGTTCAAAAGAGTATGGCGGCGATGGAAGCTCAAATACCGAACAGACTTTTGAAGATTTATTGATTGCCGCTAAAGTCGTAACAAGTGAAGACATCGACCGCGCCTTGCTTATGGCTCGGCAGAATCCTCTGGCCTTAGCTGATGTGTTGAAAGTCACTGGATTTTTGACTGAAGTCGGTCGGCAAGCATCTCTCGATTGTAATTTGTTGATGGAGAAAGGCGACCTGGCCTTGGCCAATGCCGCTCAAGTGCTTGACCACTGTATTAACCAAGGTCGTTTACGCAATCTCACTTTTGAGCAGTCATTAGTTGAATTGGGTTGGACTCGAGAAGTAGGGGCGGCTGAAGCTTCAGTAGATGTAAATGTTGACGTTAAGCCAGAAGTAAAAGCGAGTGTCGAGCCTGAGGCTGAACCATTTAGCTTAGAGTCTAAACTCTTTGCCGTTGCCGAATCGTTAGAGTCAGAAGCTGCGCAAGCTCTAGTGGAAAGTAATGGTGGGCAACCTTTGTCTACTCCTGCGCCGACACCTGTTGCTGCTCCTGTGCCAGCGCCACCAGCACCTGCACCTTCACCTGAGCCTGCACCTCCTGCTACTCCAGTGTCTGCACCGGCACCTTCGGAAGCTCCAGCTCTTTCGGCATTATTAAACAGTCTAGACACTACTCCAGATACCCCACCTGCTGAAGCTGCGACAGCTGAAGACAAAGGTTCTAATCTACTTAGCTTATTTGGGCTGGCAGAAGATGGATCCGAAATTGACGAAAGTAACGAGGTTGATAATCAGACAGCTCTTATTGCTTCTCAGGCTGAAGCTCTAATGGCATCTCTAGCACAAATTCCTGATGAAGCAATTGAGAGTGCTGATGCAGAAGCCGCTGCAGCCCGTCCTGATGCTTTCGAGACGACCGCTGTATTTCGCTCAATTGCTGAAGCGGAAGTCGAGAAAATAGCTGACAAGGCCCTTTCTGATGATACTTCGCTCGATAATCTGCTAAGTAAACTTGAGGGCGCCGTAAATAATACAGCTGGCTCAAATTCAGCTCTTGCCTCTGCCAATGGCTTGTCTACTTTTGAATCAGACTTTGGTACTGCCAGTGATGCCGCCCTTGGTGCCTCTTTCGCCCCTTCGGATAGCTTGCTACTCTCGCCGGACCTAAGTCTCGGCCTTGATAAATTGGTAGAACCTAAAGTTGAGGAACCTAAGTCTGAGGCGCCTAAAGTTGAAGCACCTAAAGTTGAAGCACCTAAGGCTGAAGTAGTTAAAGCAGAAGAAGCTAAGCCAGACGATGAAGTTGATTTGCGTTCGCTGTTCTCTAGTCTTAAGTCTGAACCGGCTAAGCCTGGCGATTCAACCAAGCCGATGAATACGCCCGCTCCAGCAGCTGTTGCACCACCTGCTCCAACTCCGCTGGTTATTCCACAATTGACTCCGCAAGCCCCTGTCGCCGTAGCTCAAGTGGAAGTCCCAGCACCGGCTCCAGCACCAGCACCAGCACCAGCTCCAGCTCCGGCCCCAGCGCCAGCTCCAGCCCCAGCACCACCACCAGCTCCGGCACCGGTTCCAACGCCAGCTCCGACACCATCTCCGGCTCCCGCGTCCGCACCAGCTGCAGAGGCTAAACCAAGTGCTTCCAATTCACGATTGACTAAGATGAACGAGGCCGAAGTTGCCGCTGCCAAGGCTGCGCAAATCGCCACGATGTCGTCTGCCTTAACCAAAATGGCAGAGATGCACTACGAACAAGAGAATTATCCGGAAGCGCAACGCGCCTATGAGCGCATTCTTTCTTGGCGTCAAGGAGAGCTTGGTGCTTCACACCCTGAAGTAGTAGATGACCTCAATAACTTAGCGGGTGTGATGTGTGTCCAAGGCCTGTTCGCTGAGGCTGAGCCACTCATTGCTAGAGCCGTGACCATTCTCGAATTTGGCGAAGAACCAGATCCGCTGAAGTTGGCAGAAAATCTCACAAGTCTGGCAGGCTTGCAGTTCCAGCAAGGAATTTTTGACAAAGCTGAGCCGCTTCTGGCTAAAGCACTGGTTCTTCGTGAAAAAGAACTTGGTGCCGACAACCCTGAGTTGGCTGACAGTTTGCGTGATTTTGCAAAACTTTTGAAGAAGTTAGGCAAGCCTGAAGAAGCAGAGAAACACTACAACAGAGCCAAAGTTTTACTTGGTCGGGCCTAGGTTTTCTTGGTCAATGGCTTTTCCTCAGCGCTGCCGAAAGCTGACTTTGCGGTGGAGCAAGGTCGATTATGTAACTGCCATAGTGGCTTTGTCTTTGATTGCTGGTCCTGCTTGGGCAGTGCCAAAAAAAATTGATGCTGCCGATCCAGCCAGCGAAATCTGCCGTCAAGGCGATCAGTTGCTCGCTGAAGGTCAGAACAAAACAGCCGAAGCTAAGTATAGAGAAGCTGTAAAAGCCTATCCACAATCGTTGCTTGCTTTATCTGGCTTGGCTGCTTGTTTGCTTAGTCAAAACAAAGCCTATGCCGCTTTGGATCAAGTTAACCGGATGTTTCTACTGCTTGGCCATGACCCAGCCGGAGGGGTGGAGGCAAATGCAACAACTGCTAAAATGCCACTGACTGGTTGGGTTTTGTGCGCTAAGATTTTCCATCGCACGAACCATCTAGACAAGTGCTTGTATTGCTATGATGCCTATTTGAAGGTCGCGCCCAAAAACGATGAACGCGAGCAATATGAGGCTTTGGCTGGAGTTATTCGCTCACAGGTCAATCAAGCAAAAGCGAAAACAAATACTAGTTCTAGTCAAAATGTGGTCACCGTAGGCGGTGCTGGTGATTACTTTAAAGATGCTGTAGCTGAAGGCCTTTTTCGCTGGCCTGTAAAGCGTTTTCCTCTGAAGATTTTTATAAGTACCGGAGAAGCATTACAGTCTTATAAACCAGAATATGAGGAAGCTGTTCGCCAATCTATTGACGATTGGGATAGAGCTACTCTTGGACAGGTGGGTTTGAAGATTGTAGACTCGGCTGCTGATGCCGATATAACTGTCAATTTTGTCGATGATCTACACGCCCCGGCATTGCGTGCTGAAGCCGGAAAGGCACAGCTAAAAGGAAACATGAAAGGTGTGGACAAGGCCAACGTGTTGCTGTTGACCATTTCTCCATTTGCCGATCAGCTAATGACTAAAGACTTTATGCGTATGATTTCAGTGCATGAAATTGGCCATGCGCTTGGCTTATCTGGACATAGTCCCTATGAAGAAGACGTTATGTTTCCTGCACTCGGGAACCAACGTGGTATCACTTCGCGGGACGTTGCCACTTTGTACAGGCTTTATGGAATCGGCGGTGCCGCGAGTATTGATATTCAATCATCTGATTTGACTGACAAAGGAAAAATTCAGTTACTCTTTGCCGAAGCCAGCAAGGCCAAAGAAGAAAATGACTCAGCCAAAGCCTTAGAATGCTTTGAGCAGATATTGAAAATTGATAGCAGTAACAAAAATGGCCGATCTCTAATGGCTTGCGAACTGAACAACATCGGTCTGGGCAAAGGTTCTGAACCTGAGCAGGCGCTAAAGTATTTTCGCTGGGCCAGCTATTTTGATGGCGAACAAGAGATCTTCGAGAAAAATATTGCCAGCTGTTTATTCAACTTGCATATTGATAATAGCGCCACCGGTCGCCTTGCCCAAGCACAGCTTCGCATAGCTGCAAAAGATTACAGAGGTGCTGTGGTTGAGTATCGCGCTGCCCTTAAGCTCAATAAAAATAGTGTCACAGCGGCTAAAGTGGCAGAGGCTGAGAAATTAGCCGCCACCCAAGGTTTTAACGGCTTCTAGTTTTAAAAAACTCCCACATCAGACTGCTGGCGTCAATGTCTTGACTTATTTTGCCAGTAAGTCCGGTAATGGCGCTGAGATTCGGGCATCCTGGCCAAGTGTGGCCGCCACCTTCAATCGTGTATAGCACCACTTGATTTGAGGATGATCCGTAGCTTTCTTTTCTCACTGTAGTACCGTCTCTGGCGTCGCGGTCAGCTTCTTGCGTGACCTGCGGGTTGCCGGAACAATTGTTGTGAGCTGTCCAAAATGCAATTGTTTCAGGCACCGTGATCAGCCCGCCCATACGAGCTAGGCCATTGTCGATTGAGCCTAGAGCGCCCAAGCCCAGAGCTTCTCCTAACTTGCCAATGTCTTTATTGCGTCCGTCTGCCCAAGGCAAAAGAGGGTCGTCTGTGCCGAGGAAAAATACAATTGGAACCGCTTTGCTGCCCTGCATCATGCCCTGGGTGCGGTCCATCATGGTTGAAGCAACAACGCCAGCTGCCGCGATCTTGTCAGGAATGGTGCAAGCCAAGACCTGAGCGAAGAAGCCACCATTGGAGATACCACATGCGTATACTCTTCTGCGGTCAATATTCACTTCTTTTGCTAGTTTGTCGAGCAAACTGGTAACGTAAGCAACATCATCAACCCCAGAGCTAGTGCGGCCATCACTCCAGCGGTTGTTGACACCTTCTCCATAGACAGCGATGAAATTGTTGTGGTCTGATACAGGGTTGAAGCCTGTCATTCCAACCATCATCGTACTATTCATCTGCAGACCGTGAAAAATCAATACGACTGGTAGAGGCCTATTACGGTCGTATCCAGGCGGTACATGTACCTGAAAATGGCGTTGCACCCCGTCTACCATGACTGAGTCGACAAAGTGATAAGACTTACCTTTCTGCGGAGCTTGGCCCGCTGTCACATTCGTTGTGGCGGCTTGAGGTTGACGCCTAGGATATACTTGCTGTGTTTGACTTGCTGAAGTTTGTGTCTGGCGACCTTGTTGTTGATTTTGTTGTTGTTGATTTAACTGTTGTTGATACTGATATTGTCGCTGCTGCTGATAAAGCTGCTGGGGCGTTAGCTGCCTGGCTTGTCCGCTCGGCACTGCCCGTGCTTGTCGTGAGCCCGGCACCCATTCATATTGAGTCTGAGCCAATGCAGGCGACACTGCAAGATAGGCAGAATGTTCAGGCTGTACAAGCAGAGGTAGAGCGGTCGACAGCAACGCCACACGGGTGATAGTCAGAAGTTTTGTACAGACCTTAGATGACATCGTCTGCCTTTTTGTTAGCATCGCTTTCACTTCTGACTAGTCTAGCATCGTCGATATTGGCGAAATTAATGGCGATCGGGCTTACTAGTAATAATATGTTCTACAGGATGGGTAGTAGGATAGTAAGAGCTGATGAGGACTACTTCAATGACAACGGTACGGGCAGCTAGCCCTGATAAGCGGCGCCAGATTACTAAACAGGTAAGCCTATTGTTGGCACTTCATTTGGGCTTAGGCTTAAGTGTGCAAGCAGCCAAAGCTGATCCGTCGGTACCTGCGACTTCTTCGACTGTCGATTCTGCTCCTGCAGTTACACCTGCACCTGACCCTGCAGCAATATCACCGGCACCCGCACCCACACCTGCAGCTACTTCTGCTGCCAGTCCGGCAGGCTCACCTGCTGCTTCGGCCACGCCTGCTCCTGGCGCGTCACCTGCTTCTAATTCCTCAGCTTCTTCTGGCGCTCCTGCTGCCGCAGCTTCAAATGACGGGCCCTTAGTAGAACCTGGTC
This sequence comes from Candidatus Obscuribacterales bacterium, assembly GCA_021732025.1. Taxonomy (GTDB): domain Bacteria; phylum Cyanobacteriota; class Vampirovibrionia; order Obscuribacterales; family Obscuribacteraceae. The sequence continues at coordinate 234,040 of JAKFVU010000036.1, forward strand.
CGGCTGAGGCTAAGCGCACAGCTCTGGTTCTGAGAATTTTTAATGCAAAGGCACAAGGTATAGGTATCGATGCCTATTTGAACGCCTTTGCCATGCTCGAAAACTCTGTTAAAACCGGTGAGACAGAGGCAAATTTGAATAAGCGAATTGATTCTCTCAACAGCAGTTTAGACGACCAATTGAAGCGCAGCGCCGTATTGAAGACGCAAAGACCGGCTCCACCGGTGGCTGCATCTGGTTTTCCTGCCGGTGGTTTAGGTAGTGCCAGTTCTTCTAGTGGCGGCACAAGCGACTTGATTCGCAAGCTGCAAGAAAAATATGGAGATCAAATTCCACCCAATCTCAAGGACAAACTTAGCGGCGGTCAAATTCCCGATAACTTAAAAGACAAAATTCCGGCTGGGCTTGGTGGCCTTGACCAGAGCCAGATTGAAGACTTGATCAAAAAATATAAGAAGTAGCGCCACGCTTTATGTCCACTCGCTTACGTTCGTCTGGTCGTCTCGCGCTGGCATTGCTAGTTGGTCTTGTTTTCGTTTCTTTGCTCTTATTGTGCGCCTTCGCCTGGTGGAGTGATTTAGAAAGACGCCTTGATGTTTTTTGTGGCTCAAAGAATTGGGCAGAATGCAGCCGATTGGTTGCTAGCGATATTACTTTGCAAAGGCCGTTTGTTGCCTCTCAAAGGCCCGATCAAGACGGTCCGGCTACACTGCTTCAGAACTATTTTCTGGAGTTGACTGGTGGTCACACACAGCAGAGGCTACCATTGAAGGCCGTACCAACTGCTGAGGCTACTGCCCTAATTGCAGACAGGGCAAAGTTCTACGAGTATCAATGGCATCTCTCGTACCTTTCTGAAGCTTATATTCGTTGTGCCGTTGGCTTGTATCGCACAAGAGCTAAAGCGGCCTTGCTGTCGGTAGATACAGACAAGCAGGCTGCGGCAGAAGGCCTGGAAGCTCTGGCCAAATCATTGCGCCAGCTGGCAGAGCTATACCAGCGTCATGGTAAATATCTCATTGCGGAGCGTGCTCTGAAAGAGTGTATCGACGTTGCTACTCAAGGTTTTGCCTTGGCAGACCAAAAATCGGCTGAACGTTTTCGCGCCGAATTGCTTGTCGATTATGGCGCCCATATCAAGATCTTGAACGACCTTGGCCGCACCCCTGAAGCTGAGCACGAGAGCAAACTCTTGCTAGAGCAATAATCTTCTGTTGCCACCTTACTTAGATTTTCCTGGCAACATCATTTCTATTGCTTCGTTATATTGAGCCGTTTCGGCCACCTTATGCTCGTCTGCCACTACTTTCAGCCCAGTGGGCATGATGAATTGCTGCGGGCTGAATTTGCTGGAAGTTATCTTTCCGGTCACCAGCTGAGTCTTGCGGTCATGATCGATATCGTAGGAAACGAACGAAAGGGGCATGGCTTCTGCATAAGGAAAGCCGTAAAAGGCCGCTACGAAGCGGTAGATGCTTGGTTCTAAATTGAATTTGTTAGAGACGACGTAATAGACGTTCTTGGCAATGCGGGAGGGGCCTTCTTTGTGCTCATATCGTTGTACTTGGCGCCTTGCAAAAGCGACCCTTGCTTAAGGGTCCAGCCTATTTCACTACTATCTTTGGCTGCTGCGGCAGTGGCGCTTACTACTACTAATACTAAAATGAGAAAGCTGCCTGCAATTGCATTGAAGGCAGCTCGATAGATAGTTTTGTATGGGGGTGTCATAAAAACCACCAGCTTTTCTGACAAAAGAGTGATACCTCACTATTGTGAAATATCACTCTGATTTGCGTAAGCCATTCTTATGTCAGAAAGCTCAGAAATTGAACTTATCTTGAATAGTATTCAATTACCAAGTTCTCTTTGAACGTTTGGTCTAGTGATTCGCGATCTGGAACCAAGATAACTTCAACTTTCATTTGCTCAGCATCGGTCTTGAGCCAAGTTGGAGTTACGCTTGTCAAGCCGATATTCATTGGTTTGACAGAAGCTGCGCTCTTAGGATCGATAGCGATAACGTCGCCTGGACGCATTCTGGCTGAGGCGATGTTCAAGCGACGGCCGTTGACTTGTACGTGACCATGGGTGACGACTTGTCTAGCTTGTCTTCTTGTGCCAACGAGGCCTGAACGATAGAGAATATTGTCAAGACGCGATTCGAGAATCTGCAACATGACAGTACCGGTTACGTCTTTAGCGCGGGTGGCTTCTTCGTAGACAGAATAGAATTGAGCTTCGCTGACGTCGTAGGTCCAGCGGATTTGCTGTTTAGCTTTGAGTTGCAAGGAGTATTCAGAAGTTTTCTTTCTGTCCTGGCCGTGTTGGCCTGGGCCGAAGGGCTTGCGAATGAAAGCGCATTTTGGCTTTCCGCAAAGACTTGCTCCTACTGACCTGCAGCGCTTACATATTGATTTCGTGTACCGCACGATTACTCCTTAAAGATGGTGGATATGGTTGATGTATAGAGATTTAATATAGTTTGGTCGCAGTTTTGGTCACCCGATTGGTTTTTTGGCAATCCCCTGGAAAAGGCAGAAAATCGCCAAAACACTTACCTGGTGTGCCTTTTAGGCGTCTGCTAGACTGAAGCGCCGCGGCAGTCATCGCAGTACCCTTTTAAAATAAGCTCTGAGTGCGAAAAATCAAAGCCATTTCGCTCTGCTATTAACGAACCTAAATCAGAAAATATCGATTCTGCCTCTAAAGTTTTGCCGCAATTGAAGCAAATGAGGTGATCATGAGCCCTTTTATTAGTTGAAGTTTCGAAAGCTTGGGCCTTCGGTTGCTTAATAGAGTTGACAAAACCCTCTGCCTTCAACCTGTCTATTGCCCGATATATGGTCGATAGAGAGGCTTTGACCCCAGCACCCTTGGCAAGCTGGTGCAGCTCGACCGCTGTCAAGTGCAGGCCTTCGTCACTTGCTTCTATTAATTTTTTCAACTTTGAAGCAACTCCGCTCGGCGGAAGGTCACCTTCTTTACGAAATCTGGCCAATAAACGATAAATCGAACGTTCGCTGACTGAAATGCCTTTTTGCTTAGCTAAGGCCAGCAGTTCTGAAGGGGTGATGTCTCTCCCCCGTGGACTAGTTGTGATTAGCTCCCGCAATCGAACTCTTAGATTTCTGTCGTCTTCGGTCATTTCGTCTTAAATCAAATTTTTCGGCTGCATCTACAGCGGTTACTCAGGCAGTCGATATGGTCTTTCAGGCTCTGATGGCCACCAATGAGGAATGCCAGGCGCAGTAGGCCGTCTTTGGTATGCATGCTGACCGTGCCGTTATCCCAGCGCACAATCATGTCGTTGTCTTGGTCGTGAAAAGCGATGGTACCGCCCACGTTGGCCGGCACTGTCGCACTATTGAATTTCGACCAAAGGCGACGCCCTCTAAGATTTTGCAATCCGGCCGGGGTTAAGGCGTCAACGCTAGCTTTCTTCTCTTTGGAAGAGATTGGAAACTTTGTATGTAACCACTGGTGGTGGCTGATTGTTGCGCTCATTTGTGGTTGACCTTAATAGAAGACATTGACCAGGGATAAAAAAACCAAGGAACACATTTCCTTGATTGGTACGCCACTGATTCTCAATTGGATTGGCTGCTTCGGGAATGTTGTTGTCATTATTTTCAAGTTGCATGACTGCTCCTTTTGCCAGGGCGGTGGTTCGAAAATGCTTGAACTACCTTGGACGGCACGGTTCGATTGGAACCTTATATATCGTAGTGCCGTGTCAGCTACTAAGAGTTATTCTCAATTGCGACCGGGATATCATAACTTAGATGCGAATGGTTTCAATTCTTGACAGTGCTGATTTAACTTCGGTTTGCCGTATTGGCTTGCTCTTAACTTGCGCCAGCTGGCGCAAGCTTATGAAAATAGTTCGCATTAACCTTTGACATTGCCAAAAGCAAAGCGCATGTTGAGTTGTCGGTTGTCAGGCTGTGCGACCTGCGCGAGTAAGGCCTGGGCTTATTGCGACTAAGTTGCAATAAGCTAATTGACAAAAAATGCGAGGGTTTTGAGAATTGCCCAAATAGTCACTGTTTCAGTGTCATCAATGAATCAGGCTGCAATTGAATTGCAATAGGTTAGATAACTAAGCTGAAGTTCTACTTTTCTATCTCGCAAAACCCCAGGAATCCCAAACAACCACCAAAGCAAACAGTCCACTGCAAGAACT
>JAKFVU010000080.1:0-144946 GCA_021732025.1 Candidatus Obscuribacterales bacterium
TCTGTACGATCAGCTGAATGGCAGAAGCGATTAGTTCGCGGGCTGCTTTCTGAGGCATTTCCATACCGCACATCAGAATCATGTTTTCTAGACGCTTTGTGCAGTCTCTAGGATTGTTCGAGTGAATCGTGGTCATGGAGCCGGAGTGACCGGTGTTCATGGCCTGCAACATGTCGAACGCTTCTTCTCCCCGACATTCTCCCAGAATGATTCGGTCAGGTCTCATACGCAGACAGTTAATAACTAACATGCGTTGTGTGATCTGGCCTCGACCTTCTGTGTTCGGCGGACGAGTTTCCATGCGTACCCAGTGCTCGTGTTGCAAGCGCAATTCAGCCGCGTCTTCAATCGTAATGATGCGTTCGCGGGGGTTGATGTGCGCTGACAAAGCGTTGAGCAGAGTGGTTTTACCAGAACCAGTACCACCAGAGATGATCAAGTTAATACGACCTTTAACGCAGGCCTTAAGAACTTCAGCCATCTGCACGCTCATCGAGCCCTTCTCGCACAATTGGCCGAGAGACATGATGGATGTACCGAAGCATCGAATTGTGATCGTTGGACCATCAATCGATACTGGTGGAATAGTGGCGTTCACCCGTGAACCGTTAGGAAGACGGGCATCTACCATTGGTGAGTTTTCGTCGAGTCTTCTGCCCAGAGGCTGAATGATTTTGTCGATAGTCTGACGCAGATGTCGGTCGTTCTCGAAAACAACTGTGGTCTTCTCAAGGCGGCCGTGACGTTCTACGTAGATTGAAGAAATACCGTTGACGCAGATGTCACCTACGCTTGGGTCACGAAGAAGTGGTCCCAGTGGTCCGAAACCGAATACTTCATCGAGAACGTTCTGCAGCAGAATACCCTTCTCCATCATGGTCAGTGGAGCAGGGTCTGAGTTTACGATTTCTCTAATACGAGCTCTAACTTGAGCTTGCGTATCTTCAGAGATGTTGGTCAAGCGCGAGGTGTCTAATTCTCTACGCAATTGGTCAATGATGAACTTTTCACGTTCACGGATTAACTGCTGGTTAGCGGAGAACTTACCACCAATGTCAGTCGGGCCAGCGTCACCGCCGCCTCCGCCACCGTGTCCGCCACTGCCGTACTCGTCTTTGGCATCAATTCTGTCGATGTCACCACGGGATGGGCCTTCAGTCGCTGGAAGATTGCCACCACCAGGTCTAGCCTGGGACATACCAGTGTTCGGAGCAGCACCGGCAGGTCTCGCCATACCGCTCTGACCGGGAGCTGGTCCCGATCCTGGTCTAGCACCAACACCTGTGCCCTGCGCTCCACCCTGAATGCCAGTACTCTGCTGCTGAGCAGGCACCACTTCTGATGCCTGCCGCTGCCGGACTAACTGTCCCATTAGTGAAGATGTGGGTCGTGCCGGTAGATTTTGATCCTTTCTTTCGTCACCCATTTAGATGCCCACCTTATAAAGCCTGCGAGTATTTATTTTTTCTTGCCGAAGATCGCCGGTAGCTTGAATCCTGCTTTCTCGCCTTCGTTCTTCTGAGTCAACAACAGTTGCTCGCCACCAGCTAGCCTTCTAGCAAGTGAATCGAGGGCCTTACCTAGTGGAGTGTGACCAGGAGCGATCTGTCCTTGGTTGTTAACCCACTTAGCAGTTTTGGAATCGTTTGGAATTTCATGGAAAACAGGATAGTTAAGGTTGGCACGACATTCGCTGAGAACGTCTTGGGGCAACCATTCTGATCTGTTAACTGTGAGGAGTAGTTTCTCTTGGTTGTAGTGAGCCTTGAACGTATCGAGGCACTTGCGAGCATTCAAGATGGCAGCCCAGTTGTACTCAGTGATAACGAGCACGTGGTCAGCCAAGTCGAGAGTCGCGATAGCGCGTTCATCGAGCAAGTTTTTGGGCAGGTCTACAACTGTGAAACGGAATTCTTGTTTCGAGGTATAGAGAATTTCCTGCACCTGCGCAGCATAAATGTCACCAATATCTTCAAGTTCTGGTGGTGCTGCGAGGATGCTCAGCTTGTCGTCGTACCTTGTCATAAGGTTACGCAGATAAGTGGCGTCGAAGTTTGTGTGTGAGAAGTCGATAGTGCTCAAGCTGAACGATGGTTCGAGGTTGAGGTAGTGCGAGACCATACCAAACTGAAGGTCGAGGTCGACGATACAAGTTTCGCCGTACTTACCGAGGTAACCAGCGAGGTTGGTACAGATAGTGGTGGCACCGATACCACCAGTAGGACTAAAGATACCGATAACTTTACCGGCAGCAGTAGAGACAGATTCAGATTGGTGTTTCAACTGAATTGACTGAACGGCAGCTGGCAAGTCTGTGCGCCAACGTTCAGCATCTAAGAAGTCGGAGGCCCCGAGTCGATACGCAGTACGAATCAACTCAGGGTCTGGAACTTCATAACTTACGAAGAAGTAGAGTTGCGGGAATGTTTCCCGCAACTCTGCCAACAACGATAGTCCACGCACAGGGGCAGGACTGAGCTCAATCCACACCAATTTTGGGTGCAAACTGCCGATTTGTTCGCGCGCCATACTTCCAGAGACGGTGCTGACCAGAGCCAACGATGGTTGACTGTGAATCAGATCTTCAATGGTCTGGCGTTTGTCCAAACCTGCATCACATACGAGCAGTGTGGTCAGTTTCATAGCTTCAGCTTTCTCCCCTTATGCCGACAGCCCTAACTAGGTTTTACCCAATAGCTTAGCTTTACTCACTTTGTACGTTTACTGTATATCCACCGAAATTAGGACTTAGGTACCGACAGCACATCTTTCTTGCTACCAGACCAAATCTCAATCTCATGTAATGGTGGAGGCGGTGGAGCCGCATTCATCATGCCACCTGGGCCACCCATAGGCATAGGACCTGCATCAGGAGCTCCTGGCAATGGGGGTGGAGGCAAAGCGGACGGTGGTGGCAAGGATGAAATATCGCTCTTCGGAGCAGCAGGCTTAACGAAGAGAGAAGTTACATCAACAGTTGCAACCGGTTGGTGATCTTTGTCGTTTCTCAAGGTCAAATAGAGCTTGGAAGCGGTGATCGATCTGATCAGCTTGTTAGCATCTTCAGGTGACAGAGATACAGTGACTGAGCTAGCTGGTACAGCGGCGGTGCCGCCTGGAGCTTTCTGGTACATCTGACCTACTGCAATTACTTCGACGTCTGAAAGGATTGGAGCTACTTTAGTATCTCCACCACCACCAACCATGGCGATTACATCGACGTGGCTTTCTGGGGTGACGAAACCGGCAACACCAGAGTTACTGTCAACAGCGAAGGTGACAGCTCTCATACCTTCTTTTAGTCTGGCTTCGAAACCGAGCGAGATACCTTGTGGTGCAAGGTCATGCTGGGAAACGATTTGTCCTTGCTGGATGCCGTATTTGGCAACGCGGCCAGCAGCGAGTGAAGCAGAGGTAAGGGCGTCTTGCGGGATTTTGGCCTGCTCGATTTCCTTTTCTTCTAGAGCTTCAACAGGAATGGTCGAACCTTCAGAGATATCTTTGATGGCATAAACCACTTTGCCCTTCGCGCTCATTTTCGCGATCAGGTCTGACTCTTTTGCTTTCAGCGCTTCCTCATGAGCAGTCTGGTTGCTGGTTACCATCATAGTAATAAGCACGGCCAAACCGATAATGAGAACCAACATCAACGCTGGAGGCATTCGAGATAATTGTAGAAACAAACTTCGTAATGGGTTCATTACGGATCCCCCTATTCTTTCTGGTGAGAAAGATTAACCACTTACTATTAACGCACATCAGCCAAACAAGGACAACGCCTGCCCTTGCCCGCACCCAAAAATTTTGTACCCTTGGAAGCGGCTATTTAACCTAGGAAGTTTACACGCTGTCCTAGTGCTTGATTTCCGGATAGGGCGCCAGACCCTGCAAGTATCAAGTTTTGTATTATCCTGACATCGCATAACATGCATCATACAGCGAATAAGCTCAACTGCTGATAATCAGCGGATCTGTGCAGGAATTTTACAAAGTATTAATGCGCCGTTGTAAAGATACGAGCAATGGCACGGAAACGAAACTAGCTAATAAAGCCAGTTTTCAATGCATGCTCTGCGTAATTAGCACCCGACAATAGCGGTCAAGATGAATTAGCCGCGAAAGACGACATATTATTAAGTTGGCTGGTAATGGCACTAAAGGCAGTGACCACAGCATTTCCGAGTGAGCCGTTAGTAAAGGTGAAAGCAAGGGCAATCAATAAAGATACGAAGCAGAGTACAGCTCCGTACTCAGTAATACCTTGAGCGTCCTCATTCGAAACGTACTCCCAGACCGCTTCTCGCTGACTTTTAAAAGATGGGAATAACACGAGTTTGCCCTCTTAAGCGTAGGCTGAACTGTACAACCAAACATAGCTAAACGCATTGGTAAGTTCTTGCTGATGCTCTAAGACGCCCATGAAATCAACCTGGATCACTAAGTGACCCAGCAATTGAGCATGCCGAGCATTAACTCGATAAAAACAAAACATGGTGGCAGAGCATAAATGAGCTGCCACCATGTTTACAAGTTACTCAAACAAACTGCCTGAATCAAAAGCTGGCTCAAGCAGCCGAGTCTCTACGACGCGTTGGCTGCTGCGCTAGACAAGTTGTTCAACTGTGATACGACAGCACTGAATGCCTTCGAAATCGCTTGAGTCAAAGCACCTTGGGTAATCGAGAACACAAGTGCTACTAGAATGGCTACGAAGGCCAAGATGGCGCCATATTCTGTAATACCTTGTCCGGACTCGTCGCTAATAAATCTGTTAATTGTTTCGCTCATGTGTACCTCCTGGGACGGATTCGAGTAAACCATATTACACGCAACATTGGAACCTTTAAAGGTTGGTTGCGCAAAATAAAGAGACCGAATACGTAAGACTGATTGACTTTAGTAACTCTAAAAGAAGAAAAAAGAAAACACTTAGTCGATAACTATACCTCGCAAGAAACACACCCTAGCCTTTAGAACATTCCCTTGCGCTTGAGCAATCAAACATCCGACCAGGAAAAATTGATTGGTGCAAACGGCGGACCTAGTACAGTGCTGGTGCAAGAAGACTTGAACAACCCAGCTCTTCGATCTTACCTTGACATCACCAAGCTGCCTAGTGCTGCAGTTCAAAATTTCTGTTAGCTGCAATACTTTTTTCAGAATATCGCCGGAAAGTATAGCCCCGTGGCACTCGGGATGTTAAGTTTTTCTTCGCATTTGACCATTCGCACCCTGCAGACAAGCGAGGGCCGGTCTAATCCGGACGTACAATGGAGTATGTGCAGGAGTCTACAAAGAGGTTTCCTTTGGTATCCGGTTCCAAGCAAGTGACGCCAGACAGCAGCGGGGCAAAAACAAAAGCCCTAGAATTTTTGCGTCTTCATCAAGACCCCTCGGGCTGGTTTCCTTATAAAGAATCGGGTCAACCCTCGATGGAAGCCACAGCATGGGCAGCGCTCGCATTACGTGAGAATGTTAGCGTGAGCAAGGCCGCTGCTATATTCATTGCCAAGAACCAGAACAAAGATGGCGGCTGGTCTACAGAACCAGAAAGCGGACGGTCAGATTGGAATTCTGGTCCAGCAGTGCTCTGCTTGCGTTTACTGGCTAGCCAACACAAGGAGATTGCCAATAGCACCACTGTAAAGAATGCGATCAATCGGGGCCTTGCACGTTTATTAGACAGTCGCGTTGAGTTTTATCAGCCCATAGCACGCCTACTGCTATTAGTTTCGCAAGGACCCAAGGCTTTAGCATACGGTCGCGGCTGGCCCTGGGACCCAGACTGCTATCACTGGGTCGAACCCACTGTCTACAATCTGCTTGCACTGAAGTTTCCAGGCATGCCTCACAATGGGCTCTATGAGCGCATTGTTTCATTTGCGAATCAATTTTTACTAGAACATTCCTGCAAAGATGGGGGCTGGAATCACGGTAACAATATCACCCTTGGTCAATACCTCCCCCCTTACCGGTTGACCACTGCAGAAGCATTGTTAGCTCTGCAAGACCGCTCCGACACGGCAGCGGTCAAGAGCGCCATAAATTATCTTAAAAGTCTCTCGCACGAGGATAGTTCAAGCCTATCCCTTGCCTTATCAGCCTTAGCACTAGGAGCTTATCAACAGCCAACAACGCAAGAAATAAGCTTCTTAATCAAAAGGCAGCGAGCTGACGGTAGCTTTACTGCCTCCATAGTCGCCACCGCTTTAGCCGCTCTGGCTCTAGAAGCAGACCTCGATGGCAATCATCACATTTTGAAATTCAGAGAAGGAAGCCAATGAGCAGCGACAGCCAAAACAATGATCTCAATCGCCGAGATTTTCTCAAAGTAGCTGCTGGAGCTACTGCTGCAGGTGTTATAGCCAGCTCGGTAGGTGGCTGCACGCAGTCAGACCCAAATCAGCCAAGCCCACTGCATATAACTGAAACACAGCGCTCTTGGCGTCGCCAGGGGCGCTCTCAGGTAGGAATCCTTAAATGTCAGAGTTATGACGAAGATGTATTTGCAACGATAGAACCACATCTGTCTTCTTTGCAATTGCCTGACTTCAGCAACAAGGCCGTAGTGCTTAAACCCAACATGGTCGAATATCGAGAAGGCAAACCGGTCACCACTAATCCAGCAGTTCTAATAGCGGCAATCAAATTGGCCTGGCATCTAGGCGCCAAGACCGTTACCGTCGCAGAGGGGCCTGGACACATGCGAGATACTGAGTATCTGCTAGATATCACTGGTCTGGGCAAAGCTTGTAAAGACATGGACGTTTCTTTTGTCGATCTCAATCTTGACGACATTGTCGAGTACGACAACCGCCATGGTTTCACAAAACTAGACCAATTCTTCTTACCCAAAACCATCGCCGAAGCTGATGCCGTAGTCAGTGTGCCCAAACTAAAAACACATCACTGGGTCGGCCTCACCTGCTCAATGAAAAACTTGTTTGGCACGGTACCCGGACGCAAGTACGGTTGGCCCAAAAACCTCCTGCACGTGCGTGGCATTCCCAATTCAATTATCGACCTACAACATCTCATAAAACCGGCTTTTGCCTTTGTTGATGCAATAGTCACCATGGAAGGTGACGGTCCTATCAATGGTGACTCTAAGCACATGGGCTACATAATTCTTGGACAGGATCTAGCAGCAGTTGACGCCACCTGCGCTCGATTGATGAAGCTCAACCCCCATGACTACAAATATCTGCGCATGGCTGGCGAGGTTGTTGGCAACATCGAAGAAGCAGACATAGATATAGTTGGGCCCCCAATTGCCACAATCGCCCAGAGTTACGCCATGCCCATCACTTTCGGCAGTAACAAAGAATTGCTAAAAGAGGCCGGCAGTCAGGGAAGCTAACTGGGCGAAAATTATTGATTCTTTGGTGGCTCGAGGGGCGAACTACCATTTAGCTCAAATCCTTTACTTGGTTTGGAATTAGGCAATTCAGCCTCAGCTGTGCGCGGCACGTAAAAGTCTTGCATGCGTCCTTCATCAGGAAATTCGAGCACTACTCGATAGTTGTCTTTGACAGCGCGAATAACTGACTCATCCCAGTAGTAATAGGGCTTGAGCAAACAACCATCTCTTGAATTAATGACAATGGCCCCGTACTTTTTCGCTTTAATGCGTTCGGTGATTTCAGCCATATGTTTTTCAAACTGGCCCGGAACTGCTTTCCACTTCTGCAAAAAAGCAGCAGGATCAACAAACTCTGGCACGGCCTCAAGGTCTAAAGCGACAGAGCAATCTTCGCAAAGCATTAGGTCTTTACTAAAGCGAGTATTTCGCATGATATCGCGGGCGGCGATCATGGGCTCTACAGCCCGATTGAGCCGACCGCCCAGATGGCCAATAACGTAAATGGCTATAGCCAATACGATGAAAATAATTGCTAAGTAGCGACGTTTTAAATGGTCAACGGAGACAGCCACTAACCACGCCGTGGGCCAAGCCAAGATGATGATTTCATCAACCTTAGCAAACTCTGCTCCGAGGCCATAAAAGACAAGAAGGCTGGCAAGAAAATATAGGGTTCCGGCCAATACCAGTGCAGAAAGTTGATGGCGATAAGGTCCTTCGCGTCGCTCACGCTCTTTGACATAACCAATCATTGCCACCGCCAAGGCCAGCGGTGAAAGCAACAACAAGAGGCAGTCTGAGCCTAGCCAAGTCACATGAGAGCAGAAGGAATTCCAGAGAAACGGAGAGCCCTGGGCAAAAGCCATATGAGCAAGAAAACCACTGGCGGTGGCACTATTGATCAACCAAGCTGCGGCCAAGGCAAGAAATGCACTTAAGCCCATAAATAGAATGGAAAGCCGCCACTGCCTACCGATAATAAGCGCTGCGGCCACAGCTGGAACAACTAAAACAAAAGCCTGCTTGGTAAACGCGGCCATTAAGCAGAGCGTGGCCACCACAATTAAACGAGGAAAACGAAAAATGTTGTCATTCTTTGGCTTACGGGCCAAAACTAGATACTGCTGAATAGCCATGACCATAAGCATCAGACCAAGCATATCTACTCGGCCCCGACACGAATAGGTCCACACTGTATAAAAAGACGAAAGAGTCAATAATCCAATAACCCGAGCGAGTAGCGAGCAGCCGCTAAGAGCAAATATGCGATAGGAGATTACTAGAGTGATGATCGAACAGATCATGCTCACCATGCGCATCGGATAAAAAACAGGACCAACAATCTTGAAGAGCCAGCCGAGCAAAGCAAAATAAACCGGCGGATAGGCTATGCAGTGCCACGGTTGGTGCACTAGACGGGCAAATTCATAGACATTTCGGCTCTCAGAGAGGGCCAGCGAAGCCCACATAGAAGCACCTTCATCTGTCAGCGCATAGGGTGACAGAAGCGCCAACGACCAACCTTGGTAGTAGAGAAAGAGCAAACCTAGACAGACAACAGCAACCACTGGCCACAGCAGTAGATTGTCTATGCGGCGATTTGAAGCAGTTGCCACAGCCCCTTGGCTACCTTTGATTGAAGTATCATCTTTAATAATCCCGGCTAGCTAAGTTTAAACTATTACCAATGGCCTGAAAGCACGAGTTCTGACACTTTGCCGCTAAAGCATGTCGAAGCTCTAAGCAAAACCAATATTGTCACTACCGGCGATATCACAGACAGAGCCAGATTTAATCAGGTCTAAACCCCAAAACGATCTGAAAGTTTGCTAACATGCCTCCCCAAGAAGCTTGTTCTGCGGAAATTGTCACATGTCATTTGCTTGCCAATTAAAAACAAGTCTGAGATGGTAAATAAAGCCGAGATCAACAGTCATGGCGGATTTTCCCTCGTTACTATTTGTATTCTTTTGTTCTTGTCGGGCTTTAGTGCCCTAATTTACGAAGTAGTTTGGGTGCGATCGCTGGGCTTGGTGGTAGGCAACAGCACTCAAGCCACCAGCTGTGTGCTCGCTGTTTTTCTCAGCGGTCTTTCATTAGGTGCGCTGATTGGCGGCAAGCTGGCAGAGAGAAAGAACTTTCCCCATTTACTCGCCTACGGCCTACTTGAAATTAGCATAGGCATCGCGGCCATTTTGGTCAGCGCAGGACTTAGCTCCGCTAGTCTCTGGTTTCTAAAAACAGTCGACTTATTTCCTAACGGTGCTACCTATCTTACGGTGGCTCGGCTACTTCTGGCCACAGCATTTATTTTAGTTCCGACTATTTTCATGGGCGCGACCCTGCCGATCTTGACCAAATATTTCGCTGGAGTACACGCACGCGCAGCGCACTTTCTTACGCTACTATACGGTCTCAATACTCTTGGGGCGGTCCTTGGGAGCCTTGCTGCAACCTTCGGCACCCTTCCTTATCTTGGTGTTTCTGGCACAACCTATTTTGCCGCAGCGGTGAATGGTACGGTTGGCCTCTTAGCTTGTTTGGTTTTCGCAAAAACACGAGGGCACAAGCCAGTCGACAGCGTTGAGACTTTGACGACGAAAGAAAGCGCTGGTACCTCCGGGGTAAACCCCAAAGCTATTTATTGCATTGCGGCGTTAACAGGTTTTACGGCTCTAGCCTATGAAGTTCTCTTTATTCGCTTTATCCGATTTTATACAGATTCAAGTACATACAGCTTTGCCCTGATGGTTAGTTCATTTCTCTTTGGCCTCGCCATTGGCAGCTGGATAAACAATAAATTTATCGCTAAAGCAAATGAGCGCCCTGACGGCGTCCGTTACCAAATGCGATTACTAGGCCTAATTCAGTTCTCTGTTGCGGCAGCAGCAGCATTCGGTTTTCTCTGCCTTCCCGCAGTCTTAGTCTTCAAAGCCCTCTTTATGATGCGCGAGATCCAAGGGCTGCTTTTCCAGATAGTTTCATCATTTACTTTCATGATTGTTCCGGCCACTCTAATCGGCATATCTTTCCCAGCGATCGGAGGCATCGCTGCCAGTCAAACAAACAGGGTCGGAAATGCAGTCGGCCGAGTCTATGCTGCTAATACTTCAGGCTGCATCCTCGGTTCAGCCCTAACTGGCCTAGCGTTCTTGCCTCTAATGGGCTCTCAAATAACCTTTGAACTAATCATGGCCTTGTCAGTTTGTACTGGCTTTGTCTGCCTCCTCAGTGCTCAGTCGCAGAGGGCGGAATTAAAACTAATGGTCGCACCACTTTTGGTGCTAATGCTATTTTTGATAGCAGTACCTCAAAACTACCTAGAAAACTCATACGCGCTACTGATGAGCGGGAAAATTGAAAAATGCCAAGACGACGCTGGTGCCAAGGTTTTGCTCTTTGACCAAAACGGAGTAAAGCGGCTAATCGTCAATGGTACTTTTTACTCAAGCACAGTAGTCACAGCCCAACGCTACATGCGGGTCATTGGAGAGTTGCCAGTGCTTCTACATGCCAACCCCAAAAAAGTACTAAGCGTTTGCTTTGGCATTGGCACTACCAGTGGTTCTATAGTTAAGCATCCCGACGTCGACCATCTCGACATTGTTGAGCTATCACCAACGGTCATCAAATTCGGAAAATATTTCACAGCAACCAATGGCGATGTTCTCTCCAATCCTAAACAGACCGTTCATATAGAAGATGGTCGTAACTATTTACTGCGCAAAGAAAACAAATATGATGTCATTTCGTTTGAGGCACCACCGCCATGTGATGCCGGTGTGGTCAGCCTTTATTCCAAAGAGTTCTATGAACTTTGCCAGAGCCGTTTGAACAAAGGTGGACTAATTTGCCAGTGGATGCCGATGGAAACTGAATCGGCTACCCTATGGAAAATGATGATCAAAACTATGATGGTAGTTTTTCCGTATGTTACAGTCTGGAATCCCGATTCAGGAGAGGCCATTGTTATCGCCTCGATGGAGCCTATCAAATTTGACATCAGCAAAGTACAGGAAAAAATCGATCGATCGCCATTAGTTAAGGCCAGCCTAGATGAAGTCGGACTTGGTGATGCATACGCCTTAGCTGCAACCTACCTTATGTCTGGCGAGCCCATGGCACAATACTTAAGAGATACGGCTGTAATCACAGACGACCATCCTTACTTAGAGTTCTTCTTGCCTTTTAGCGGGCCGACTTTGTGCGCCAAAGACCTAGAAGCGGCGGGCAGCAAGCCCGGCGATATACTGAGCAATGACCAATATAACCAAGAACTTTTCGCCAAGAATGTGCAGGCAATAAGACATATGC
This sequence comes from Candidatus Obscuribacterales bacterium, assembly GCA_021732025.1. Classification (GTDB taxonomy): domain Bacteria; phylum Cyanobacteriota; class Vampirovibrionia; order Obscuribacterales; family Obscuribacteraceae. Next base: position 11,678 of record JAKFVU010000080.1, read on the forward strand.
GCAGCGCTGCTCAAGCGCTGTCAATTGAAAACCAGCCGACAAAAGCTCATGCCTACCTGAAGAAAGCTCTAGCACTGCTGCCAGATAACAGATTCTTTCAATGGGCAGTGGCTCATCCTAGCCAACACTAACCGGAACGTTTACGTGCCTCACGCAAAAGCTCTACCAAGGGTATTGTGAATGCTACGGGCAAATCGATACCAGGCAACTTGGTCGATACTTCCATGACAATCTGTTTCCTTGAATCACGCATTAACACAGCATTTCCATTAATCGGTACGGTAAGCTTGCCCATAAAAGTCTTAAAGCGCAACGAAAATCCCTCATTAAAGCTGCAACGAAGTCCATTCTTTTCTTTGTCAAACAGAGCCTGGAAATGCACACGATTGGCGATACAAACCGACTCAAGCTCGACAAAAGGGGCAACATTCTGCTTGAAGGGAAGTTCTTTCTCTTTCTTCAAACGCATATCAACTTCAATTTCAGCGGGCGGCCGCGGCGTTATGTTGAAAGACTCAACTTCGCTCAAATCTACAGCTAAATCATTGACCATATCAACTGCTGATTGCAAGCCAGTTCGGCCTTGATGTGCAATCTTATTGAGCGACTGCCAAGCGCCACCGAAAGCAATCTGCGCTGCTGTACGATGCTCTGGCCCAAACATATCTTGCAACTTATTTTCCATCTCGCTGTAGAGCATTCTGCTCAATTTCGCGGCTTCACTCTCTTCACTGCCAGCCATTGCTGATCACCAACCTTAACCAATCCACACATACGAATCATAACTGAGGGGAGAGAACAATTGCTTAAATCCGCTGTTCTGAACTTGTTTTTCCTGTACTATTTAGCCTCATCTAATGGTGAATCATCCCTTCTGTAAGCAATTTGCAATGGCCTTATGCAAGTGCCCCCATCTTTAAAGCTGCTCTGTCGAGCTTGGATAAATTGCATTAGGGTTGTTTTAGCAGTCAGCCTGATTGCCTCTATGGCTTATATCTCAGTAAGCAATGTAGTTGGTCAGGGCAAGGGCGATTTCGGTATTTTCTGGCAGGTCGGCCACAAAATTGTGACAGGGGATCTCGCGCCAATTTACGCTGAGGCGCCCCAGGCCGACGAAAATTCACAAGCGCACCCAAGCTTGGTATTTTTCTGGTATCCACCTCATTTTGCAGCCACGTGTATGCCATTAGGTCTGATGCCATTTAAGACATCTATGGCCGTCTTTAAGGCCGCGCAAACCACAGCACTTCTCTTTGCTTCTCTGCTCTTTGTTTCGTCGCTCTACACTGTTAGTCAGATGGCTCGGCCACTTCTGGTCACCACTCTAACGGCTGTCACATTTATTCCAATGAGCCTGACTATATCGCTTTGTCAACCTGGCATCATCATCGGTTTTCTACCCATAACAGCAGCCTATGCGGCGCTGCTTAGAGGCCGCTTCCTATTGGCTGGAATGAGCTTGGGTGTAATAGTAAATAAGCCACAATTTTTGCTACCGTTCGCCCTTGTCGGTCTCGCGTGCCTACTAACAAAAGGCAGAACCGATGGAAGGAAAGAAAACACTTTTATTGGTTTCAATGAACTGCTAAAAGTTGCTACGGGCTTTGCCATTACGGCGGCTGCCTTTGCCATCCTTGGGCTCTCGCTGTTTGGTCTAGATGGCTACCTACTATGGATGCAGCGCCTTAAATCGAGCGTCGAATTCGTTTATGCTCATGTCGGCTTCACTGGCTACAAAGAGCCCTATGAACTAATTTCGTCGCTGGCCATGGCCATTGCTTTTCAATGTCAGCAAATACCGACAGCAATCGTCAAAAGCGCCAGCAGTATTTTTCTGTTAGTGGCGGCCCTTGGGGAATTATATTTACTCTATCGCATAGCCAGCAGTTCGAATTCAATACGCAACAAGCTAGATGCGACAATGATTACCGCCCTTCTAAGCTTGCCAGTGGTCTCACCCTATTTTCGCATCTATGATTTAAGTCTGGTGGTACTTGCAGCATGGATAATATTTCTAGGATCACCTACTGGTGAAAAAAAAACCCTAACTCGTATCAAAGTTCTGACTCTCATTTTCTTGCTATTTGTCGACATTCGCTGTCTAATCATTCCACTCGAATTAGCGCATAAGCTCACCTGGATCAATCTGGTATTCGTCATAGCAGTAACTATCTATTCGTTGTCTGTTTTACTCTTGTTACAACCAAGAGAAAAGAAAGTACCTGATTTGCTCCCCGGAGACCAGCGAGGCTGTGGTGCCGGTGAATAAATTAGCATTAGCAGACAGCGGCAGAAATAAATGGCAAACAATAAAAAAGTTGCTGTTACCGATCAGCACCATCATTTATTTGCTTGCACTTCTAATCGTGGGGCTCTTCATCTTCAACATCGCCTTCCAAGAATTAACTGAAAATCGCCTGCTTCTGTCTGTAAACAATGGCGCTTTCAAGGCACAAGATTTTGTGCGCTATTACCTTTCAGGTTATATAGCGTCCTCTGCCGACGCTCATCAAGTTTATGATACAGCTGTGCAAAACCGCTACTTTCAAGACCTTGTCTTTCAACAAATTGGTTTTCGCACCGACGAACAACTACTTACCCATTACACGCCGATCGTCTTTCCGTTTTGCGTAGCTCTGGCCGCTCTACCACTCAATGAAGCTTACAAAGTCTTTTTTCTTGCAAGCGTATTTGCAGTGGTCACGACACTTCCTTTAGCACTAAATGCCTCAGGTAGACGACCCTGGTATTTGATATTGGCCGTCTTCATTGCCGTAACCTGTAATTCACAAGCCGTTATCGCTATTCGCATGGGGCAGCCATCTTGGCTCATTCTTGCTCTTGAATGCCTGTTCTACTGGAGCTGGCTCAAGAAAAGAGACTGGCTATCGGGCCTATCCGTAGGATTATTATTTTTCAAACCACACTACGGACTCTTTTTCTTAACTCCACTGGTGGTGGCACGCCGTTGGCGCGCAGTACTCTACTGTGGTGTCACTGCCTGCATATTACTTAGTCTTGGCGGACTAATTGTCGGCTTTGACAATGTCATTAACTATCCCAAAGTTATCTTAAAAAATGACGGCGAGATCATCTGGCGCGGCATTGTTTCATTGCGTTATATCGCCAACATGTTCTACGAAAACGCCCAAGCTGTGCAAATTTCGCTGGTTGTAATGCTATTGGGACTAACCGCAAATTTGCTCATTTGGTGGCGCGAAAAACCGCATCAACTAAATCAAACTTGGTTGATTTGCTGCACCGTACTGCTCTGCCTTTTCACCAGCCCTCACACTTATCACTATGATCTAACCATGCTCGGCTTGCTAGCCGTGAGTCTAGCCCCAGTTAAACCGTTTCACCAAACGATGGCAAAGATCAGTTTTGCAATATATCGCGCTATTTTAATTACCTATCCGGGTCTTTCTTGGCTATCGCTCTTTTGGTCGCGTTCAGAACACGGCGCCTACTACGACCCTTTGCAGTCTCTGTTAGCAATTTCTATGAATGGCACCCTTTTGGCCTTGGCACTAATCTGTCTCTTCGATCGACCAGCAAATCAAAGCAAATAGAACCAGAAATGCGTGCCAGCCACTTGCTGCCAACCACTGGGCAGTTGCGGAGCTTTATCAGCGCTGGTATAAGTCAACGCCTTAATGTGGTAGCGGCGCAAAGCATCATAAAGACTTGCTCTTCGACTCTCGGGCAGGCGCCAAAAAGCAGACTCATTGAGGATGTCCGCCACTACTCGAAGCCCTCCCATCTGTGCCCAGCCAACCTTGCGCAAGGGGTCTATGTTGGCGATTTGATCGCCAGGAACAATACCCAGCTCACTGAGGCGCTGCAAAATTAAACAATCTTGATTGACTGAACTTGTCGTCAGGGTGACTAGTGTGCTTCCCAACTCGGTGGTAAATCTCCACCCCATACCAAGCAATGAGACAATTGTTGAGACGAGAACAACCTTTTTCATTTTGCTAGTATCAGGAAGTCGAAGAGAACCCATTAAGCCTAAGAACCAGAGCACAAAAAAGCCAGGAAAATAGCGCTCCGAATAGAGGGTATTGCAGTTTAGGCCAATACTGTAGATAGCCAATCCCGCTAACGACGGCAGAAAGAGAGGCAAGCGCTGTGCCATCGATTGAAGCGAAATAGCCAGACTGCGCGAGCCAACGAGAAGCACAATCCAACCAAAGAAGAGCCAAGCAAAAAAGAGTCGCCACAAAACCTGTATAGAGTTTACTGTGGCGAATGATTGGTACAGCCAGTCAAAGTATATTTTGACACCATCGAACCAGTAAGCAGGATCGTAATGGGTAGCAAAAGTGGCATGAATAGGCTCGGCGAAGTAGAACACTTGGGGATCTGAGAAAATTACTTGACTAGGATGAGTAAACTTCATTGGCAACTGCTCTGGCGTACGCTCAGCTAGGGCATGACGAAACGGCGCACTGCGTAAGACCCAAAGAGCGTAGTTGTAAGGCATTGTGGTGCTGAAGGTGAGTTTCTGATTCTTAATTGAGATAGCCGCGATATAAGGCCCGGCTATTACTGCAAAAAACGCTAATGTAATCAGCACCGCTTTTAACTTGGTCGCTCTCGCTTGTGGCGCCAATGCCAGCACCAACAGATAAACCAATGTCACCGGAAACATCACAGCCTTACAAAGGTAGCTAGCACCCAGCGATAAGCCCATGAACAGAGAACCACTTTTGTTTAAGCGACCGCGCCAGAAAGCCAAAGTGAATGCCGTGGCAGCGTAGAGAAAACCACTCATGAGGAGATCCGGCGTATCTTTCCAGACGGCCCCGACCGACAAAGACATAAAAATAAAAACTAAATACGACGACAGCTCGAGCACTGGTTCGCTAACCTTCAATAACTTATGACCGGAGACAAGCGAGTCTTCTTTGTACCAGGCCATTACTTGATCTAGAAGCAACTCAAAGGCAAAAACCACCAGGATAAAAGAAGCAAAATTAACGAGTTTCAGAACAACAAATTTTTCACAAACTGGTGGTTGAAAAATCATCAGTGATAGGGCAATAAGCCAGCTATAGAGAGGACTCCAGTAAGCACTCAACGCGGCAGCAAAATCACCACGCAAATAGTTGTCGGCAATATCTAAGTAAGACCAAGTATCTTCCATATAGACCAAATAACGATAGGCCCAGGCCTGTAGCAAGCCTAGGGCGATGGCAGAGTAACGCAGTAAAAATCTAGCCCTACTACGTTTGATTTTCGCGCCTAGAGCAGGTCTGAACTTATCATTAAAGGCTTGAACCATATTCTTGCGATTCTTCCGTCATGACATTTAGAATTTCGGTGACTCTTTTTGTGCCTGTTTGTAAATCTCTTCGGCAATGGCAAAAGCGGCAATGGCATCATGTAATGAAGCGTTATTTCGTGTGCCAGCAGCAATATCTTTTAAGAACGATTCGAACTCGAGAGCAAAAGAATGATCTGCCTGCGGAAATTGCCAGATTGTTGATTGTGGAGGTCCCATCGCCTCAGTCATTTTGTAGAACGCAAGCTGCTCTAGGCCATACGAGCCACCTAAGCCATCTATCTGCAATTTTCCAGTGCGCCCCATGATTTCAAAATTGAATAAATTCTTCCATTCTGTCCAACTGGTGTGCAGCCAAGCAACTTGATTCTCGTCAGTTTTCAGCAGCATAAAGGCGTTGTCTTCCACAGAGACCGGCCAAAAATAGGTTTGCACAGCTCCAGATACCGAAGTGAAGTCTTTCTGTAAAAACCAGCGACTAAGATCAATCAAGTGAAAGCCCTGATCGATTAGCTCACCACCACCAGAAATCTGCGCATTCATGCGCCATTCTTTGTCATAACCAACTCTTCCGCCGTGCCCGTAGCGCGCACGAATGAACATTATTTCGCCAATAGCGCCCTCATTTATAAGAGCGAAAGCTTTAAGCATAGCGGGATGAAAGCGGTGATTGAATCCGACGCGAACGACAACATTTTTTGCATCAGCTTGTTCTAAGACTTGGCGTAATTGAGCAGAACTAGTGCCAGCTGGCTTTTCCACGAGAACATGTTTGCCATTTGCTACGCAAGCCAGAGTTATTGCGGCCAATTGATCGGGGGTGGTAGATATAAAAACCACGTCAACATCGGCATGATTGACCACATCTTGCCAGCTGCTAGTAGCAACAGCGCCAGGATAGTTAGCTGCTAACTGCTTGGCCTTCGCTATCTCTGTATCGGCTGCAATACAGAGGCGGTGCTCGCCCAGCACTGCAGCTCGTTTATTGCCGAGCAAGCCACAACCTATAATGCCAATATTCTTCTGTTGTGGCGACGTTACTGTCAATTCTACTGCCAATCTTGACCTCGATCTGCTGGAGTGATGCGACGCAGTGTGTAAATGTCGCTGCTAGAAAGCTCTGGCAAAAATTTCGCCAAATTCCGCCAGGGATCCCAGGCGGCGCTAATAAGTTTTCCTGTTATTGCATGTGCCCCTTCTGAAGCCAGATAAGCGCACAAGGCGGCTGCTTGCTCCGGAGAGCTACCACCCTGGTTTTTCTGAGCACAGGCCTCCTCGAAAGCCTTTGCTCCAGCCACGACCTTGCCAGCCTGTAATACCTGTTCAAGCATTTCGGTATTAAGTGCACCCGGGGCTACAGCATTGACAGTAATGTCAAAATCTCTCAGCTCCTCCGCCAGTGTTTCAGTAAAGCGCACCAGAGCCGCCTTGCTAGCAGCGTAGGCGCTAAAACGCGGCCTCGGTGCGGTCGCTCCTCCGCCCGAAATATTGATGATGCGGCCGTAGCCCTTAGCTTTGAGATGCGGAAGTGCCGCTCGGCACAACAAAACCGGACCGCCGAGATTAACCTCCACAGTCTTTAACCATTCCTGCCAATCTACTTGTTCACTTTGGCCAATAGGACCCAGAATGGCTGCATTATTGACAATGATGTCTAGTCGACCGAAGTGTTTAACAGTGCCCTCAACTAGAACCTTAACTTCACTTTCAACGGCAACATCTGCCTTAATTGCCTTAACCTGGGCTCTGGTCTGACATGAGGTTTGCAGTTCAAGCGCTGAATCTCTAAGCTTTTCTTCGTCGCGGCCACAAATAGTGATATTGCATCCGTTGGCTAAAAAGGCTTGGGCAATCGCTTTGCCTAAACCCCGACTAGCTCCTGTGATTATTGCGCTGCGTTCATGAAGAAGCAAGAACGGTACCTATTGGCTGAAAGTAGACGAGAAAAAGACAAGCAACCCTATCTTACTTGAGTCTCTTCTATCCACGAGCAATCGGATATGCCGAAATTTGATATTTTTTGTCGACCACGTGAGCCAAAGCTTTCCAGGGCAAGCATCTCTCGGCCATGTTCACATCCTTTAGATTTAGAGCTTTCAAAACTTTATAGCGAATAAGATTTTCCAGACCCGGAATGAAATAGCCTTCTTCAACTTTAAATCCGCATGACTTCAAAGCATAGACCATGGTTCGAGGTTGAAAGAGGCTGATATGAATTTCTGGAGCAAAATATGTCCAATCAAGAATTTTGTCTTCAAACGGTTGACTATTACCGGTCGTATAAAAGAATAGACCGCCTGGTTTGAGCAAACTTCTGATACGCCTCAGCTCATTAATGGGGTCATAACAGTGCTCAAGAACTTCAATTGCTGTAATAACATCAAAACTATGAAGATGACTCTCGAAAGTTTCTTCTTCCAAGATTCGCATTCCCGCTGCCTGAGCCCGTTCAACAGCCCAGCCTTGATCGAAACCAAACATTTCTACTTTGTGATTCTGCTCACAGAAGCGCAGCAAGCCCCCGGTGCCGCAGCCGTAGTCGAGCCATTTTTTGCCTTCTAAATCTTTGAGAAAATTGCTGGCAACGGCAGCGATGCCTTGCCACTCATAATTGCGAACAGTTGTCTGAAAATGCTCGTATTCGTAGATGTAATCAATTGAAGTATCAGCACCAGCACCTTGATAATAATTGATATCGTAGATTAGCGAATAGTCGGTTTCTGGATTGTCCACATAATAGAACCCGCAGGACGGGCAATGAAAGAGCGAGAAGGCTCGCTTGATCACACGGCCAATTTTATCGCCGACTTTGCCTGTATTACTTTGGCAAATGGGGCAGATTGCAATTCCTCTCTGTATTTTTGAGCTTGTCAGTGGTTCCTGCCTGATTTGTCATCGGTTGGGCGTCGTAAAGGGAACAATAGTTTATTCGTGAATAGTTTGCTTGGCAAAGAGGACTTTCAGGGTAGTGACTGAAAAGATAAGATAGCGAAATAGTTGTAGGAAAAAATAGATGAACTTCACAAAAGAATTTCTTAAATGCTGTAGCACAGTGATCGAACAGCTTGACATAGAGCAGATTGACAACGTAGCTGAACTGATTCGCGGCGTGAGAGACAAAGGCGGTCGATTATTCGTGGTCGGTTCTGGTGGAGGTGCAGGGCATGCCTCCCACGCCGTATGTGACTTCAGAAAGCTTTGCAACTTAGAAGCGTATGCCCCGTATGACAATGTGTCAGAGTTGACTGCACGAGTGAACGACGAAGGCTGGGATACCACACTTTCGAACTGGATGAAGACCAGTCGCCTTAATGAGAAAGACGGATTGTTCGTGTTCTCAGTGGGCGGAGGCAGTGTTGTCAATGAAGTGAGCATGAATCTTGTCAATGCAATACGGCTGGCCGAAAGCGCAAACGCCACTGTCGTTGGCATAGCTGGCAAAGACGGCGGGTTCTTGGGGGAAAAGGCCGGAGCCTTTATCCGCGTGCCTAATCCACAGGGCGACTTGGTTACACCAATCACTGAGGGCTTCCAAGCTGTGCTGTGGCATCTTTTGGTAAGCCATCCCCGACTGCAAGTAAATCAGGCGAAATGGGAATCACTGACCGTAAAATAGCTGGCGACAATGAAATTTTGAGTTTCAACCAATATTATTTGCCCGATTTGGGTATGAGACTTCTTAGTTAGGCATTTTTTTACTCACTCCGTTAAAGTGGTGCCATGAATAAATTTGACTTAGAGACTTTGCCTCTTCAGATCCCCAAGCTTCTCCGCATCAAAATTTTTGCTGACGGCGCAGATAAAGCAGCCATGGTTGCGCGCGTTGGTGATTCTTGGTTGTCCGGCTTTACTACCAATCCTACACTCATGAAAAAATCAGGCATCACTGATTATGAGAAGTTTGCTCGCGATGTATTGACTGTTATCAAAGACAAGCCCATTTCTTTCGAAGTCTTTTCTGATGAGCTTGACGAAATGGCCGAACAGGCCAGAACCATTGCCTCCTGGGGCAGCAATGTATTTGTGAAGATTCCCATCACCAACACCCGAGGCCAATCAACTAGCACCATCGTGCAACAGCTCTCAGCCGAAGGGGTGAGTTTAAATATCACGGCCATAACGACTTTGGAGCAAGTGCAGACAGTGGCACCACTTTTGTCACCTAAAGCTAGCGCCATTGTCTCTGTTTTTGCCGGAAGAATCGCAGATTCAGGTAGAGAGCCAGTTCCAATTATGAAAAAGTGCGTTGCATACTTGGCTGACTATCCGCACGTAGAACTTCTGTGGGCCAGTCCTCGCGAACTTTTAAATCTGGTTCAAGCGGAAGAAATTGGTTGCCACATAATCACAATGACGGAAGACTTACTGAAGAAGATGCCCTTGCTTGGGGGAGATCTTAATCAAGTATCCCTAGATACAGTGAAGATGTTCTTCAATGATGCTCAAGCAGTTGGCTACAAGATCAACAAAGTTGAGACTGTTTCTAGCTAAAGGCCTTGGGTTTCATCGTTAAACCTATGCACAGATTGCAATGAACAATCGGTACTAAGAGCGGAAAGAACTCTTGATTCTCTATCTCGAAGTGCTGTTTGAGCACGTGCAGTATCTCTGCCGGCAAATTAATATGCTCTCTTTCAATGAACCAGCTATAAGGCTGTTTATAGCGCTTCTCAAAGAGGCGCTGTGAGGAAATCATTCTGGCAAACTGATAGGCCAATCCGCCTTCGCAAGGAATCACAACAGAGAACTGTCCCTCTTTATTGCAGAGACGATGTATCTCAGCGATGGCTTTTGGCAGGTCTGGAAGATGCTCCAGCACATGAATAGCAATAATACGGTCGAAGTGACCATCAGGAAATTCTAAGCGCTTCTGACAATCACCAACGACAACATTAATATCAGGATTTCGCTCTTTCAGCTTAGCCGCCATATTGTCTCGCAATTCTATAGCGGTGTAATTGCATCGCTGATCAGCGCTCAATTTTTCTTGCTGCAGGTGCTCGCCCAAGCCAGCGCCAATTTCTAAAGTACGGACAAACTGCTTCGGTGCGTGTCTAACCGAATAGCCGTGGTTAAATTGCTCAATCATACGGAATGATGAGTTTTCAGCTAACCGTTCGTGCCAAAACTGCATGAAATCGTCGCTGATATGTTGCTGTTCGGCTGTCAGTTCCGGGAAACTTTTAGGCCAAGAATATGTGCCGCGAACGCGATTCAATGTAAACCTCAACTATTGCTCTTGCAGAATATTGTACCCATTATTCAGGTTCAGTCACAGAAGCAATGCTACTACTGGTGGTATTAAACGGGTTGGCGTGCAAATATTTAAAATCTGCTACCAGCCAAGTGAGCGGGTCCTTCCAAAAAGTTACTTTCTTTCCTTCGGCAAAAGAGCGTGAATTATAGTTGATAGGAATTTCTATCGGTTTGTATCCTTTCTTTATCAATTTGATCAGGAGTTCATGATCGAAATCAAAGCGATTACACTCAAAATAAAGGTTATAGAGACATTCGCGCCGCAAAACTTTAAACATCGTAAAGGGATCAGATAGAGACTGCGCATAAAGCAAATTAATCAGCATTCTGAAAAATATATGCCCAACATTAAGCACGGCGGCGAGCGCTTCTTGTCCGGCAAACTTACGAATCTTCCAGTCTCCGCTGTGCCTGGTTCCCAATACGAAGCACTGCCTGTACGACAATAATGGCTGCACAAGGGCATCATAATCGTCTATGTCATATTCAAGATCAGCATCTTGAATGAGAATAATCTCGCCGGTTGCGTATTTAAAGCCTTCACGTACGGCATGCCCCTTTCCTCGGGGGCGATCTTCAAAAATCGCTTTGATATTAGGTTGTTGAGCGACCTCTTCACGCACGGCTTCACGACTTCCGTCGGTTGAATTGCTTTCAACAATTATTATTTCAATGTCAGTTATGCCTTCAACTTGTTTCTTCTTGACCAACGACAACACTTTAGAGAAAGTCTCTTTTTCATTGTAAACAGGCATGATCACCGAAAGCCTACGCTCATTGGCCTTACGACCCATTGCCTTGGCTTGAATAACGGGACGAAATTGAGAGGTAGTACCGTCAGAGGTTAGAGCAATCTCGCCGAAGCCGTGTTTTTCTAAGAGCAATTGCAGTGTTGGTCTAGAAAAAGCGAAATTGAGCTCGGCTTGCCAGTTACGATTGTTAGTTAGACCAGTTTGCGGCAGGTGTCTTTGAAAACGAGTACCGACTATAAGCAGAGGGGCACCTGGTTTCAATATGGTGCTGATTCTCTCCATTACGATATTGGGCGATGTTGTTGTGTCTACTATTGAGCAAAGAATAACGCACTCGACAATTGAGTCGTCAGAACCAGCCGTGAATTCTGTTTCGTTCTGTTGAGTGAACTCAATATTGAGGCTGGCAAATTCTTTGATCAGCTGCGGCTCATTCTGGTTTGAGATAATCAGAACACCAGATTTTACTGCCGCTTTCTTGAGGATATCCCCACAGAGAGCGGCTTCCAAAACTCTGGCCTTTTGCAGCCTCGGTGCCTCTGTTGTCGTGGCCTCACTGGTCGAGAGCACTTGCGGCTGTCGGCTCGAAAGCCCACATCCATTACAGCGCAGTATTGCAGCGTCTTTGAAGTGATACTGATAGCTAGTTTCTGGCCAGTCACAAATTGGGCAGGTGAAATCGTTATTCAAATTGTTTTGTTCGCCTCTTGCGCTCAGCAATAGTGCCGCAAACCCACCATGCGCTTAGGATGATACCACCCAGAAGGGCCAGGCAAATGCCTATTAAAAGCGACATTGGCTTGTACTTAAAGGTGACGAGATGGTTACCAGCCGGAACTAAAACACCACGAAATAGATAGTTGGCATGTAAGATTTTTGTCTCTTGGCCATCGACGAAAGCTTGCCAACCAGGATAGAAAATATCATTGAGAATTAGCAGTCCAGGATGCTTTGCCTGAACTTCTATGTCAACGTGTTCTCCTTTGTATCTAATTATTCGCTGTGCTTCTAAGTCTTGCTGCACGAGTGAGAACTGTGCAAGTTTACTGAGTTCGTCCTCGCCGAGATCGGACTGCTCAAGCAGTCCCTTTTTGAAAGGATCAAATTGAGAATTTGAAAGCTTCGCCAAAACGGCGCTTCCTTCAGCTTCTTTGTCGACTTGGTAATAGAGTGCTGCTCGTGGAACAACTTTAGATAGGCAAAATATATTGACTTCTTTGTTGTAGATGAGCGGTGCTTCACAGCCTGCTCTCTTTGATAAATCAGCGGGCAAGGCACTGGAATGCTCAAGATCTCTAAGTATTACGCTTGTCGAAGTGAGCTGCCAAAGTCTTAGTATCTCAAGGGCTCTCTTCTTGTTGATGAAGGGATCAACAATAGGCTCAGTACCATAGACTTCCTCGACTAAGTCAGCCGGAGGGATAGCGCCAGCTGGCATCCAGCAACCCGGCGTCAGCGAAACAGGTTTGTCACCATAAGCGAAAGCTCGGTAAAATGGCATCAGTCTTTTCGGGTAGAGGGCGTCGTAAGCCCTCGAGTCATACAGGCCGAAAGCTCCAGCCCAATTGCCCGTTAGTATCTGATCTTGAGCAAATAAACGTTCAAATTTTTTGCTCGATTCATACTGTTGCAAGAACGTTATAAACGGCAAGGCGACATAAGGATTATCATCACGTCGGGGGCTCAATTCACGCATCAAATTTGGTGCCGTAAAGTTTAACAATAGCTCCACTGTTGCAGCGGCAAAAATAAGTACACAGGGCAGTCTCGCACTCCTTCCCTTAGTGATGGCCATGATCGCTAGGGCAAAGAAGAAGCCTATTGTTAGTATCGAAATGCCCATTATTAAATACGAATAGAATAGAGCTCCTTCCATCTGCAATGGAATGGAAGTCAGGGAAAGCAATAAATAGCCGATAAAAACCGACAGCCCTGCTGCTCGGATCGTCTTCAAATTTAGAGTCTTGTCGCCAAGCCAAGTCAGGCCTATAGCTGCAAGGATAGCTATAAAAAAGGCTATGATCGGCTCAGTATATTTCCAGTAAAGAACCAAACTAAAGAGCGGCAATGTCCCGATCCACTGCAAAGCAGGGCAGCCAAATTTTTTCGCAAGCAGAAGAAAAATAGATGTTGATAGAAATATCGTTAGGAGTTCTTTCGTTCTCTCAGCGGGATGCGATGGAGCACCGGATTTATTCAATAAACTCACGATTGCCTGCACCGTTGCCAACAAAGCCAACGAGAAGACAATGATGCCCCAGAAGCCAACGAAGCCATGATAAGAGTTCTGCCCGGTGGAAACTCTCAAAATCGGTGCGAAAAAGTATGGCGACAGATAAGTAATAACGTTGGCAGAGATAAAAGGAAAAGCCTCTTGCCCAGCCGGAATTATATCGCCGCCTCTGACATGAGAGCTGAACGACTCCCGCAAAAATTCAACAAATGGAATCAGCAACGGAGCGGCGAACAGTCCAGCCAATAAATTGCTAGCTATGTAACACGAAACAACCCTGATACGAGAATCTCTTGAGACCACACTGCCAGCGAAAAGCCTGAACAAAAAGTAGAAACCAGCGGCAGTAACAGCAAGTAAGCTCAGTTCAGGGATGCCGCAAATGGTGACCATCGCCGTCGTCAAGAGAGTAAGTAGTGCGGCACTCTTTCTGCCTGGATCTCTCAATAATTTCTCTATGGCGTAGAACAGCCCTGGAATTAGGGCACAAGAAGAAATCTCCGACATGCCCCGGTAAAGCATGAAGTAACCAGTGAGCATATAAGCAATGGCGCCAAATGAGCTGGAAAATGGTGGCAAGAACTGCCGTAGAAAAATGAATGTGAGTGTGCCCGCGCACAGCATGTAGGTGAACGCATAGCGAAGCCCTGTCTGCGGTGACGGTTCTGGCAGGCACGCTATCCAAGCCAAAGGATTCATCGCTTGGGTTTGAATATTAGCCCAGATAGGGCAACCCATAGCAAGAAATGGGCACCAGAGAAGGCCATCGCCGCGCCAAAAGGCATCGCTCAGCACTTTGTAATTTGGTTCTACAAACCAAGACGTGGCCAGCATTTCGATGCTTCTATGCAGGGCATTTGTACCGTGATTAGGAAGAATACACGGTATCAAACTGGACGACATGAGGATGCTTCTATCGCCCCAGATGTAACTGAAGAGCAGAACATTTAGAACCAGGACTAAGAACAACCCACACCAGATTGCTTCTTTGGTTCTACCGGCAAAAATGTCAAGTAGACGATGCAACAAAGCTATAACTCAAAATTGTTTTCAGCGCGCAACGCGTAGAATCAAAACTTATTTTAATGTGGTAGAAATGGTAGCATGTGATCAGTAAGGTTGCCTAGTAGCACGTCTCAAGATTCGCCTACTAGTGCTACTTTTCGCATCTTGGCAGTTGATTACAAAATTGCCTTCAGGAATCGACGAAAGGAGCCGTTCGTTTTGAAAGCGTTTGTAACTGGTGCGGCAGGCTTTGTCGGCAGCACATTGGTAGATCGCCTCCTGGCCGCGGGACACACTGTAGTTGGATATGATAATTTATCCACCGGGCGGCGCGCGTTCTTGGCTGAAGCAATCTCGTCTGAGCGTTTCTCGCTGGTAGTGGGCGATATCAGCTCGCAGGAGCAATTGGCTCAATCGATGCTTGGGTGCGATTTTGTTTTTCATTTAGCCGCCAACGCTGATGTTAGATTTGGCTTGCAGCACCCAAAACGCGATCTAGAAACAAATACCATCGGCACATTCAACGTGCTAGAAGCTATGCGCACATGCAACATTAGAAAGATTGTTTTCTCCTCCACAGGCTCTGTTTATGGTGAAACTGCTGTGGTTCCGACACCAGAAGATGCACCATTTCCGGTGCAGACTTCACTTTATGGCGCTTCCAAAGTTGCTGGTGAATCGCTGATACAAGCATACGCAGCGGGCTTCGACTTTCAATCGTGGATATTTAGATTCGTTGGAGTTTTAGGTGAGCGTTACACCCATGGCCATGTGGTCGATTTCTGCCGCCAGCTTTTTATTGATTCTAACAATCTAAATGTTCTGGGAAATGGCCACCAACAAAAATCATACATCTATGTACAAGACTGTATTGACGCTATTTTCTGCGCGATAGACTCTGCTGCAGCGAAGGTAAATATCTTCAATCTAGGAATAGATAATTTCTGCACTGTGCGCGATTGCGTCGGCTGGATAACAGAAGAGTTGGCACTTAATCCTACGATCAAATTTGGTACGGAAGATCGTGGCTGGATCGGAGACAATCCGGTCATCTTTCTAGACACAGCAAAAATTAGGGCACTGGGCTGGTCTTCTACTGTGTCGATTGAAGATGCAATTAAGCTGACAGTTCGCTATGTGAACAATAATCGAGAAGTTGCTCTTGGCAGCAGCGAAAACAAACCAGCAGTCAGTGAGCAAAAAGCATGATTATAGTAAGGAGTCCATTACGATTGCCTCTCGGAGGCGGCGGAACAGACTTGCGGTCGTACTACAGCAAGCATGGCGGCTTTCTCGTAACAGCTGCAATTGATAAGTATGTTTATGTGACCTTACACGAGACATTTGCACAAGAATTGATTGTCAAATATTCGCAAATGGAACGGGTGAAATCATTCAGCGAAGTGCGCCATCCTATTGTTCGCGAAGCGCTAAGATTACTCGACTTTTCTGATGTCAATCTCGAAATAACAAGCATGGCCGACATTCCGGCCGGTACCGGCCTTGGCTCTTCCGGTAGCTTCACAACTGCTCTGTTAAAGGGATTGCATGCCTACAAACAACACATAATCCATCCCAGAGAATTAGCGCAGCAAGCCTGCGAAATCGAGATCGACATTCTGGGTGAACCCATTGGCAAACAAGATCAGTTTATCTCTGCCTATGGTGGTCTGACCTGTTTTACTTTCAATGCCGATGAAACTGTAGAAAGCAGCGCACTAGGAATTCATGCTGAAGTCTTACATAGCCTGGAAGATAATCTATGTCTGTTCTTCACGGGCTACTCGCGATCGGCTTCGGAGATTCTCAAAGACCAAGACGACAAGAGTAAAGTAGCCGATTCGGCCATGATGGAAAACCTTCATACCATTAAGGAACTTGGCTTCAGAGTTCGCACAGCACTGGAAGCTGGGAATATCAATGAGTTCGGATGCATTATGCATGAACACTGGCAAATTAAGCGCAAACGTTCTAGCTCTATGAGCAACAGCGTTATTGACAATTGGTACGAGCTTGGTATCAAGAATGGTGCCATTGGTGGCAAGTTAATCGGTGCCGGTGGAGGTGGATTCTTGCTCTTCCTCTGCCAAGACAAAGAAAAGCTGCGTTCTACCATGAAAACTGTTGGTTTGAAAGAAGTGCGTTTTAGATTTGATTTTGAAGGCACGAAAAGGATTGTTTAACTGCCTATGAACCCGTTGATGCCTACAGTGTTCATTTTAGCTGGCGGCTTAGGTACGCGACTGGGTTCATTGGCTGCGAAAACTCCAAAGGCGATGGTAGTTGTTGCTGGAGAACCTTTTATTGCACATCAATTGCGCTTACTCAAAAGTCGCGGCTTCAATCGTGTTGTTCTTTGCACCGGCCATCTTGGCGAGGAAATCGAAAATTACGTGCAATCGGGAGCCGCCTTTGGCCTGACTGTTGACTACAGTCATGATGGAGGCATCCGTCTCGGCACCGGCGGCTCGATTAAAGCGGCCCTGAAATCGTTTCCGGAGCTAGCTACATTGGCGCTGACCTACGGAGATTCATATTTAGACATAGACTTTTATCCCGCTCGCAATGCTTTTGCCGACTCTGGCAAACAGGGCCTCATGACAGTGTTTCATAATTGCAATCGCTTTGGCGCAAGCAACGTAAGATTCGAGCAGGGTCAGGTGCTCCATTACGAGAAAGGTGGCAGCAATCTCGAATATATCGACTATGGATTTTCATTCTTGAGACGAGAGTCATTTGATCTGGTTGATGGCGACATGTTTGATTTGAGTATACTCTGGCAAAATCTAATCACCAGCAGCCAGCTAGCTGGCTATCAGGTGGCAGAACGTTTTTTTGAGATCGGAACGGCCGAAGGGCTCGCTGAGACTGAAGCACTAATCTTGTCAAAAGCAAAGAACAGCTATTAATGTTGTGACCATGACTTCACCGGTAGTGGCAAGATTCGAAATCTCCACAACTAGCTTATAGCTTTATGCTAAATCAATTATGGGCAATATCTCGTCCAGACTGTCCACGGCGAAATCTGGCTGGCAATCAAAGAGTCGATTGTGACTTTGGCGCAGAAAAATAGTACGAATGCCCGCCGCAGAGCCCGCGAGAATATCATTGACATTGTCACCAATGAAAATAGCTTTGTCACGCTCTACTGCGTATTTCTCAACCAAGTAATCAAGCATTCCTGGCTTAGGTTTGCGACAAAGACATTGGTCTTTATTATCATGCAGACAATAAACAACCTCTCTAAATTCAAATCTCTCTTGAAGTAATTCGGTCATAGCAGTCAACGTTTCTGGACGAAGTAATCCTCTGCTTACGTCTGGCTGATTAGACACTACAAACAAATTGATAGCCAACTTACTGAACTTCTGAAAAGCTGAAATAAAGTCATGGCGCAGCCGAAACTCCTCCATTGAGCGCGGGCTAGAGACTAAACCGTCCCTCATAACGATTTCGTTTATGACACCATCTCGATCGAAGAAAACTGTATTCACAGAAGGCATCCAAGATAATTTGCTGTCGACCGAATTTTGAATATTAGCCTTTGCCTCTTAAGCCATCAACCTGTCGGCCCTGCAATAAGTAAGGCATGATGCTGTCGCGTTGAAACTGCTCACGAAAGCGCCAAAAGAAAGCGTCTTGAAAGTAATGGATATTAGACATGCCCACGCTGAGACCGAGCATGAACTTAAAGGCGAAGCTGCCCGGAGTAAAATCTAACCGAATCGCATGGGTCGCCATATAAATGCCTAGGGAACCAAAACAAAGCACAGCCATCAGCGCCTGAGCGTTGAAGGGAATGTCAAACTTTCTCTGTTCGTCTTGATATTTGTAGCGCACAAGAATTAAATTGAGTCCAATATACTGGCACCAGTGCATGGTTCCCGGGATGAGAAAGGCTGTCTCAACCCGCTGACCAGGCCAGACGAAAGGAACGAAATAGAGCACAGAGGTAAGCCAAAAAATGAAAGCAGGTACATTGAGACTGGCACCGGCATTGACTTGCTTGAATATATTGCTCAGATAGCGACCGACATCAAAGAGGGCCACGATTGCTAGCAAGGCAAAAGCCCCCAAGGCCCAGTAATTATTTGCTCCAGCAAAAAGCTGCCGATAGAAAAAGACAGAGACGAAAAATATAGCAGGCGTCCACAAGCTGCGAGAAAGAAGGTCTCTGTTTGGCAAAGCCTCATTGGCATTTTTATTGTGGTAGAGAAGAACAATGCCTAGGTTTTGTTGCACGAAGTGCTGCACCCCCCACAGGGTAGTCAAAGTCAAACCGAGCCAAGGGGTGGTGACGGCCAACAACACTGAAACTGCGCCAACGAACAGCGGAGCTAGATAATAAAGGGCCATCCTTTTGCGGTCTTGCGCCCAATACTGATTGTTCTTTCTATCGAAATAGAAGAACCAAGTTGGCCCTTGGTGCATTGGACCAATGCCAAAAGCATTGACAATGAACAAGAAAAGCAAACTAGGAGAAGCTGCTGCGGGTAACTGCAGGCAAACACTAGCGGCAATAGCAACCAGCAGTGGTGCAAAAAACCAGAGCAGGTCGAACTCTCGACTTGCCATCCAAGGGAAGCTGAACTTATCGGTTTTCACCACTTGGGAAGACGAAGTCATAATCTCCTAAACAAGACCTTAAAGCTCACTATGTTCTATACCCATGTTAAACCATGGTATAAAAATTGAAGAACAAACATATTAGAGATGACTGGCGATTGACACAGGCCTCAGATAGAACAGATACGCTCAAGCAAGCTCCCTGCAAACGAAGCAGTTGGCTCTTCTGGCTTATCCTGTGCGCCATAGTGCTCTGTACCCTAGTGCGCACTCTGCCCTGGATACCGCGAGTTATCCCAGTTTCTGAAGACGACTCCTGGGATCTCGTCCTCAATTTACTGGCGAAACGCGGGGCCTTAAGCGGTGTCGACTATATCTTCACCTTTGGCCCACTAGGCTTCATTTACAACAAAACTTACTTTCCTGACACCTACAACCTCAAACTCTTACTACAAGGCGTCTTCTGCGCCGTCACTACTGCCGTTATGGTTTTTCAGAGTAGACGTTTAATTAGCAGTTGGCCCTTATCAATCTTCTGGATCTTTTGCCTGGTAGCACTTTACGGTTTCTTCGGCGATGTCTTCTTCCTTGCCATCCCAGTGCTGCTAGTCAATCAGCACTTTCTGCTTGACGACGTGCAACAACACCTGCGCCCTTCGCCTGAAGCAATCTTATTAATTAGCCTCCTGGCACTAAGTGCCCTGGTCAAATTCACATTCTTTGTTGCCGCTGCCTGGGTAATTGCCTTCATTACCCTCGACGAGCTGGTGAAGAAACGACCACCAGTGCGCCTGGCGCTATTTAGCGCAGTGTTTCTTGCCGGCTGGCTGTTGAGCGGTCAACCCCTAGGTAATCTGCCTACCTACATAAGCACATCGCTGGCTGTGGCTTCCGGTCACAGCGAAGCTATGACATGGTCTAAAGCCGGTTGGCAAATACCAATTTTAGCCACCATTTTCACCGCCGGTCTGGTGCTCATTAACTTTGGCTATCTCAGCCTAAAGAAAAATGGAAAGACCTTCCCAATAGCAGTTTTAGCTGAAAGCGGGCTTTTTTTTTGACCTTCAAGGCCGCCTATGTGCGCCAGACCTTAGACCACCAAGTGATCGCTCCATCCGTTTTTGGCTTTGCAGCACTAACTCTGGCACCATTTGTACTTAAAGAGAAAAGGAAAGCAATCAAGGCTTTTGCACTAATTTCTCTAACCGGCATGCTCTTTCTAGCCATACCTGCCAACATGCCAATGAAAGGCATTCCGCCGCTTCTCATTTATCCCGCTATGCTCTTTAGCAACATATACGACTGTGCGGTGCGCCTGCCCCAGTGCCTCTCAATCTTGCTAAGCAAATCCAGCAATGCTGCAGACTTTCAGCAGCGTCTGGCGAAAATCAAAGAAAGCAATCACTTGCCTGCCCTTGACGGCTCGGTAGATCTATTACCGGCAAATATAAATGCGGTTATTGCCAATAACTATAATTATAGGCCTCGACCGGTTATACAGAGTTATCTAGCGTACAAACAGTCGTTGCTAGAAACCAACAAAAACTACTGGGCCAACGAGAAATCGGCCACCTATGTGGTCTTACAGCCAATGACAGACACCTATGGCTTCTACCCCGCCCTGCATGATGGTCCTTCCTGGCCAGAATTACTAAGCCGCTACCAACCACATTGGTGTCAGCCCACAGCGCTGATCTTGAAGAAGAGATCAGTGCCTGGCAGTTTCAAATTAATACCAATGAAAACCATCCAAGCGAAGCTGGCAGAACCCATTAAGCTAGAGGCGTCAAACAAAACTGTTTTCGCCAAAATAGATTTAAAGCAAACTGCACTAGGCTCTCTGCAAAAACTTTTCTTTCGCATTTATCCACCCACGCTCACTGTCAAACTAAATGACGGCAAAAGTGAATCATATGCGGCCCCCACAGACAACCTCCGGGCTGGTTTTATTCTGTCACCTTTCTTCTTACAACCGGAAGAAATGAAAGCCCTTTATTCCACAGCAATCGACCGCCCTCAGGCCAACAACGTAGTGGAAATAAACCTATCTGAAAGAAACAATGACCTGCCATGGCCTATACTGTCTGACCAATACACTATCGAACTATTTTCGTTGGAAATTAACAATTGAACCATGAGCCGCTGCACGTCGACCTCTTTGTAGTCTTGCTGATGGTGACCGCCACGGTTGCCATGTCAGTAAAGTGGATTAAACTACCCTATTCGATTGCCTTGGTAATTGTCGGCCTACTCATTGGCGTTTGCCATCTTTTGCCACCGGTAGAATTGACACCAGATCTAATTTTACTGATATTTTTGCCAGCTGTCCTGTTCGAAGCCTCCTGGAATATCCCCTTACGCGAACTGAAAGAAGGCTGGCTGCCCATAACGGTTTTAGCGACACTTGGCGTAGTGGTCAATACAATCGTCGTAGCCTACGGCATGAATTACTTTGCAGGAGTGGCTCTGGGACCAGCTTTTCTTTTTGGCGCAATGATTGCCGCCACCGACCCAATTTCGGTGCTGGCGCTCTTTCGCAAGCTCGGCATTAACGGCAGTCTAACGATGTTACTTGAAGGTGAAAGCCTCGCCAACGATGGCACAGCTGTAGTACTTTTCAAATTGGTTTTAGCGATCGTATTGAGTGGCGCCAGTTTTTCAGCCGGCGCCACCATCGGCAGCTTCTTTTTAGTCGTGGTCGGCGGGGCCGCGATAGGAGCCATTATCGGCTATGCGGCTTCGCGCGTCACCAGCCTATTTGATGATCATCTTCTAGAAATTACCCTCACCACAATAGTTGCTTACGGATCGTATATCTTGGCCGAGCAACTGCACCTATCAGCGGTATTAAGCGTGGTGGCTGCCGGAGTTGTAATCGGCAACTACGGCAGTCGCAGTGCTATGTCAGCCGGCACTCGTATGGCGGTCAATTCGTTCTGGGAATACACTGCCTTTCTTGTCAATTCGCTGATATTTTTACTGATTGGTTTGCAAGTAAAATATGACTTGCTCTGTAAATACTCCCTTCAAATCGGTGTTGGCATTGCCGTAGTGCTAGTCGCTCGCCTCATTGTCGTGTACGGCATGACTCCTTTTCTCCGACAGCACAACGAAAAAATTCCGTGGCAGTGGCGCCACCTACTCTTCTGGGGTGCTCTGCGTGGCTCGATTTGTATGGCCTTAGCACTGAGCTTGCCCGAATCACTAGAAGCCAAAGAAATGATTACCATAACAACCTTTGGCGTTGTTCTCTTCACTTTGCTTGTGCCCGGTTTAACAATTGAGCCTTTAGTAAAAATATTGGGCATGAATTTAGTAGACCCGGCCAAAGAACAATACAAAGAATTGAAAGCCCGCCTCATTACCAAAAAGCGCTCGGCAAATTATTTAACTGAGCAATTCAAAACCGGTACGGTCTCAGCTGCTTGTTACGAACTACTGATCGCCGACTTGCAAGAACAAAAAGAATCACTAAAAAAACAGATAGAAAATTTGCACCTTGAAGATGCCTCGATTAAAGAACTCGAAGTAGAAGAACTTAGACACCGTCTAGCAGAATTAGAGAATGATTGTCTAAAGGAACTGACAAAAGAAGGATTTATTAGCGAAGATGGCCGCCAAAGAATTCAGCTAGAGCCAGAGCACCTTAAAATATTGCCCGACAATAATGACGAAAAAACTTAGAAACAATTGTTAGGCCCTTGAGGAACCACGCTTGAAGTTTCTATCTAAAAAAATATCTAAGCCTAGCTTTTCACTGATACTTCTCAGCTCGCTTCTGTACAGCTTAGCTAACAATGCCACCCCGGCTGTAGGACAATCTGCCAAGACCAAGCCTACAATAAAGGCAGCATCCACCGATAGCAATTACAATCTCGGCATACAAGCCTATCAGCAAGGCCGCTACAAAGACGCTAGCCGCTTCATGTACGATGCCATAGTCAAAGACAAAGCAGGAGCCAACGCTTGGCTCTACATGGGCAACGCGCAATATGCTGCTGGTAACAAGCAACAAGCTCTAGATACCTATCAACGCATTAAAACGGGTTTTCCGGGAACAGCCCAAGGACAAACCGCGGCCCAGTACATAGAAAGATTTAGCGGCGCCGCAGCTGGCACCACAGGGGCCACAGATGCAGCACCTAAAGTCACTCTCGAACCCGTCCTACCACCAGCAAAGGTGCTCAAAGATCTGCGCTCACGCATAACCATAGTCAGACCAGTGATTGGGCATGACCCAGTTAGTCCTAGAACAATAGCTGCTGTCAATGCCTGCTTTGACAAGATTCCTGCCAAAGTTCAGGCGATCTTGCACAAGAACAACATCAAATTTGTCATTACCCCAACCATGATTGATAAATACCCAGAAGGAGCCTATCAGACAGTTCGTGGTTACGACGGCGGCACAAGCAAAAGCTGCCCGGGGCTTTTTGATGGAGACACTATCGTCTTGGCCCAAAGTACTGTTGATGAAAATACTGACGTCGTAAAAAGGGCTTCCAGTGCTGACGATTTAGAGGACACTTTTTTACACGAAACGGGCCACGCACTTGATGCTTGCCTTGACCAATTTTCGTGCAGCAAAGAGTATCGCCACAATTACTATTTAGACATCGCGCACGTGCCAGATAGCGTGGCCCCAAAATTTAGCTATTATTTGCAAAAGTCTGACACCGGGCAAATAGAAAGCTGTGCTGAACTAACTTCTATTTTGCTCGGCAACGAACACAGCCAAGTGGCTGAACTGACCACATATTTTCCTAACACCGTGACTTATATCAAAAAGAAATTGGGCATTTCGAAATAGATTTATCTACTATCACTTCACAGCCACCTTGGGCAGACCAGCAGCAAACATGGCCTTGCTACTGGGCATCACTTGCAGCACTTTTAGGCTCTTAAACTGTTTGAGAACAGCGATTGCACGCCTGTCTAAGCCACAATCAATCACACTTAGAGTATGCAGCTTATTGAGCTTGCTCAAGAGTTTTAGTTCGTTGAGAGTAACCTTGGTGTAACTGAGATTCAAATATTGCAGACTAGATAATTCAGACAATGCTTTGTAATCTTGCACAGTTAAATGACCCCGGTGCAAATTCAAATACTCTAGTTTTTTAGCTGATTTAAGCTTGGTTAGGATAGCAGCATAATTATCATTGTGACTGAGTTGAAAATCTCGAATATTACTCCAACAATTGGCTTTAGCTAACATGGTGCCATCTAAGCTACAGTTATTTCCGTCAAATTTAGAGATTTGAGTAAACTTACTAAGCGAGGGAATGCATTGTGCCGTAAGGTGCTGAGTATCATAAATCTGTAGTTCATCAATACCGGGAATGGCAGTACAAGCCTCAAGTGCCGCGTCGCTATCTGAGCCGTTCACAAGACGCACGGCAGCCACGTCACCTTTATTAAAGCGCAAGACATAACCTGAATGACGTGCCACAAGCCGCGATGGTAAATACATCAACCATTCGCCTTCAGCAAATTCTACAGTGCCTCTGGCTTTGACAGTTCTTTCTTTTTTCGTTTTCCAATCATAGGCATAAATATTGCCGATCAAGCAGTCTTTTGGAAAATTGAAAACGCGCTTATGCCCGGCACTTGCCTTAGTGTCAGCATAAGCGTCTGTATCTGTCAGTGATTCGCTCGGCTCGATGTCTTCATCAGCATCTATTTTGACTTTCTCAGCTTTAGGCTTGGTCACAGCTAAAACTTGCCGCGGCGGTGCCTTAGGTTTAGCACTAGCTGACTGAAAGTTCTGCCATACGATAAAAGCAATGGCACCAACTGCTAAAAGCACACCCACTGAAGCGAGACCAATGATGAGCTTCTTGACCTTCTCTGCTTGCTCTCTTGTATTTTTTGCTTGGCTGTTTTTGCGTACTCGTTCATCGGCTCCAATGTTTGCGGCTTGTTCGCTGAGCGATATACCGTTGCGCATAAGAGCTTCGCGTACCAAAGCCTTACCTTCTTCAGCCAACGAAGGAGTAACTACGTGCTCGCGGCCGAGAGGAGGCCCTTGAAGTGACTGCGAATTGACATCGATCTTTGGTGTAGGAGACGAAGGAGATGGAGGAGATGGAGGAGATGGAGGAGACGGTGGAATAGGCGAATTGAAAGAGGTACTGCGAGCTTTTTGAACAGCGGGATTAATACCTGTAGCCCCGCCATTATTGGCCGAAACAGGTGGAAGAGCGGGTGCCACCACGGTGCTGCGGGTATGCTGCAAGTAAATATTGCCACTACCATCGATGCAAGGCGGGCTGAAACAATAAAAAGGCTCATCACCTTGCAAAATAGCAATTAGATCGCTGCAAACATTCTCCATCGTTTGATAGCGCATATCTGGATCTTTAGCCATCATCATTTCCAAAACGGCCTGCACCGCTGGCGGAAAATTGCCACCCTCAACTACTTCGTTCAAAATAGGCGTAGGCGCAGACTGATGCATATGCTTGATTTCCACAGCACTCTTCGCAACAAAGGGTGGCTCTCCTGTTAGCGTTTCAAAGAAAGTCACACCTAACGAATAAATATCGCTACGAGCATCAACACTGCGACCCAAGCATTGCTCAGGGCTCATGTAATATGGGCTACCTAAATTCTCTTCATCGTTGTCTAATCGCCTTGCTGCAATCTCAGCGTCAGCAGTAAGTTTGACAATGCCAAAATCAACAATCTTGATTGTTGAACCTGTGGCATCAGGCTGATCGAGTAAAACAATATTTGCTGGCTTAACATCGCGGTGAATAATGCCTTTGCTATGGGCGTAACCAAAGCCACTAGCAGCCTGCAAAAATATGTACAAGACCGTATTTACAGGTGGCGGATCATAGTCGCGCAAGCGCTCCATCAAGTTGCAGCCGCGCAAAAGGTCCATCACATAAAACGGGCGCTCGCGGCCATCGATGGTTTTGTGCAAGCCAAAATTATGCAAGCCGACAATGTTTGGGTGAAACATTTTGGCAATGGCCTGGGCTTCAATCTGAAAGCGCACCCAGGCAACTTCGGTAATTTGCTCAGTGCTCAACGTCTTCAGAGCATATTCTTTTGGCAAGCGGACATGATGCGCCTGATAAACATATCCCATGGCGCCGCGGCCGATATAATCGACGATCTGATAACTATTGCCAACCACATCACCAATATTAAACTCAGCGCCGGGCGGCAGCTGTCGAGGCTGAGCGGGTGGCTGTAGAACTGAATCGTCTGGTAATTGTTCGTTCACTGTCTCTGGCAGTTCAGGTAGCTAAGAAAGCTGGCTAGCATCAGCTTTATATACCAAGCAATAAGAGAAGGTAATCAGCAGAAATAACGGGTAAAATACTGGCTGTTCTGGCTGATAGCTATCCAAGCTAAGAAATAACAGAACTAACAGCTAGAAATCTAAACCAAGCCAAACAAAAACCATGTATAACACGCAAGGCAAGACCTTTTTCGAACTAGCGACAGATCGCCAGTTCTGGCTGCATCTAAATCCACAGCTGAAAATTACCGATAAGGGCTCTGCCGCCAGCAATTCTCGCTTTAAGCTCAGCCCAGAGCTAGGACGACTAACAAACGAGAACCTGCAACACGAAGGCTATTTCAAAATCGAAAAAGCCGTTGCTCCGGGCGACCTGGCAGCTATGGTGCAAGCCGTGGAAAAAATCCGCGACGAGCAATGGCCAGTGACATTTTCGTTTGTCTACGACGAATTTTGGCTCAAATTCCAAGAGTTATCCTCAGTGCTCAGCCTCATTCTCGGCCCCGAGTACAAAATGATGCCGACACTCTACACCTTCTGCGTGGCCCCTGGCGGTCAGGGCGCCGGCTTCCTTCCCCACCGCGATCGCTCAAGACGTAAACTATTAAGGCCAGATGGGCAAACAGTAGCCATGAATATCTGGATATCGCTTACAGATGCCAGCCCTGACACTGGCTGTATCTACATCTTGCCAGTTCAGTATGACCCCAATTTCCCCAATAACTTGACCACCTACGGGGTCACCAATTACCAAGATATCCGCGCCCTGCCAACCAAAGCAGGCGACATACTGGGCTGGAACGAAGGGGTCTATCATTGGGGCGGGCGCAGCAGCAAGCATGGCACCTACTCAAGAATCAGTATCGCCGCTAGCTTTCAAAGGGGCGACAGCGCAGCGTTAGAAACCCCACTTCTCCTTCCCAACCGGCTGCCTAGCCTGAAACAGCGGCTGTCGATCATCGCCGCTCAGCTCCTACGCTATCAAGCCCAAGCCGCCCTCTCTCCAACGGTTAGACAGCTAGCTGTAGACTTACAGGCCTTAGATGAAAGGCTAGTAGTCAATGACGATGGTGGCCCATATATCTATGACGAATCCGGCGAAAAGATTCAAAAACGCCGTTAAAAGACAAGAACAGGCAACGTTCGGTAGAGAAAAACCAAACCATAACAAAGCGAAACAAAAAGGGTGCAGTTAATGTCAGAAAACCAAATTAGGCAACCTCAAATCAAAGTTACTCGCCGTATATTCTTAGCCGGTGGGCTTTGGGCGGCCGGTTCGATCTTTGTCGGCAACATTAATCCAGAGCGAGTTTTGGCCGCCACAAAAAAACCAACTTTTGACGTAGAAGCCCTGCGCAAAGCCGTCAACTGCGATATTTCTATACCAAGCGACAAAGACTTCAAAGACAAAGTCTATGGCGGTTTATGGAATAGATACTACGCAAGTCGCGCGCCTCAAGTAGCTGTGCAAGTGAAAACCGACGCCGATGTCATTGCCGCAGTCAAATTTGCCAAGGCCAATAATTTAAAAGTTGCAGTACGCGGTGGCGGCCACAACTGGTGCGCACCATCGTTGCGCAATGGTGGCATGATGATTGATCTGACTGCCATGAATAAAGTGATTTCAGTTGACCCTGTTAAGAAAATAGCGATATCTGAGCCAATCATCAGCAATCGCGAGATTCAACAGAAGCTCAAACCCTATAACTTGGCTTTTCCGTCTGGTCACTGCCCCCAAGTAAAACTAAGTGGCTACCTGCTCAGCGGTGGCATGTCGTGGAACCAAGGCGTCTGGGGTCACGGTGTTGAGAGCGTAGAAAAAATTGAAATGGTCACCGCCGATGGTGAACTAATTGTGGCAGACAAAGATCACAATCAAGACTATTATTGGGCAGCTCGTGGCGCCGGACCTGGTCTTTTTGCCGTATGCTTGCGCTACCACCTCAAGCTCTACGACCTACCCAAAGCTTTCACTTGCAGTGCCTACCACTACTCGATGGAACAATATAAAGAGGTCGCTGAGTGGATTAAAGATACAGCACCAAAACTAGATCCATGCGTTGAATTGTCACTGTGGATGGTGACAGCACCACCTGAATTGGCCGAGCAAACAAAAGCTCAGGGTGGCAAAGTTTGTATGGTCACAGGCACTGCCTTTACCGACAGCCAAGAAAAAGGCAAGGCCGCCATGGCGTTGCTAGACACATGTCCGGTGATCAGTAAATGCTTGTCTAAATCTGTTAATCAACCATCCGATTTTGAAGGACTGTTTGACGCTTCTGGCGCTCTCTGGCAAGAGAACATGCGCAACCAAGTTGAGGCAATGTTCTCAAATACTAACCCTGCCGAGATTTTTGCAGCCACTGCTGAACATTTCAAAAAATGCCCATCGCCAGCCACCGTATTTATGTTCGCTGTCTTTACCGGACCGAATGTTCCCACCAAGCCGCCGGCAGATACCGCTTTCTCAATGACAGGAAAGCTCTATGGCGGCCCCTGGACGATGTGGAAGGATGAGGCAGACGACAGTGCTAATCTAAAATGGCACAAAGAAATGCTCACACTAATTAAACCCTTCACTGTCGGGCACTATGTGGCTGAATCAGACACAGTGAGCTACCCAGACCATGCAGTTAACGCTTTCTCAAAAGCCAACTGGCAGCGCCTTGCCGAACTGCGCAAAAAGTACGACCCCACCGGTGTCTTCTTCAACTTCACCGACGGCCTGGCATAGAACAAAAAATAAAACAAATTGAGAGCGGCCAAAGATCTAAATAGGTCTAATTGGTCGCTCTCATTAGTTCAAGCAATTCAGAATCGAGTTGTTCGATTGTCCACTGCACGTCATACAGCATGCGAATGCGATCGCCTAAGAGTTTGATATCTTCTCTATATTTTGTACCTGGTGGTGTCACCACCGCCAACTTGTTTAAATGAGTTTCGCTATGGTCGCGCAAATACTTGCCCTTCTTCCAAGCCTCTATCAAAGCCTCTTTGCGAGTCTTTCTCTCAATCGAATTAGGGGGCACTGAATTCAAAAATTTCATAACCACTACTGGGTCATGTTCGCCAGGAGTTAACGGATTAGATCCGCTCTGATTAAGACTATAAACGTCGGCTAGAACGGTTTGCTCACCGTCCATTTTCTTGGTACCACTGCGGCTCGCCACCAGCGATAGGGATGAGAGCAAAAGGCCTACACTGCTAGCGACAAGTAACAATTCGCCCCCAGTATTAGGATGGCCCGAAAGAAACTGCGGGCCAGACAATACACCAAGTATGCCACCTTGCATAAAGTTGGCAGTGAACAAATAGTTGAGGCGCTTCTGCCGCTGACCTTCTAGCATGCCTTTGCCGGTATAAGTCCAGGCTAGCTCTCTGTCAATGCGATCGGCTACAACTCTAACTTCTAATGACTGCTCTAAAATTTTGTCTAAGAGCTGTACACGTAGAGCCAACTGCTCATCACTCATCACTCCAGGCTCGCTATTATGCGTGGCCTTAAGCTCATAAAGCTTCTGCACATACGGCATCAAGCCCAGCAGCTGGGCTGCTTCTTTTGCCCCAGGCGTGAGTGGAATAGCGCTACCTAAGCCAGTTTCAGAATTAGTTGACTGAATACGCTCTAAAGCGCATACCGGCTGCGCAAGAAATACACTCAAGGCACAGGCTATTGCAGTAATGTTTTTAATCATGGTTAGCGGCATGCATTTCTCAATTTGATCTTATTGCTTTATGTAATTCGTACAGAGCTCCATCAACTTCTTCAACATGCGTTTTCAGATCGTGTAGCAGTTCAATGCGCAAGGACAATACCTTGATATTTTCTGCCATATCTTCATTCGGCTCAGGGCTGGCTGAGAGTTTACGCATCAACTTATCGTCATTAGGATTGAGATGCTTAAACGCTTGCCAATGCTTTAAGAGAATTTCGCGCCTGGTCAAATGCACATCAGAACCAGGAATCTCACTAGTGAAGAATTTGAACAGATAGCTATGATCGGCGTCAGGAGGCCTGTACTTGGTGTTGATAAAATGCGAAAGAATATTCTGCGACTGGGTTATTTTACTTTTCCACAATGGTGGCAGCATAAGGTTGGTCATGGCTAAGCCCATGCCGAGGCTGGCACTAATCATGATAGGCATTTGAGAGCTATTGAAAAAGTGACTCAACAGAAGTGACTGTTTGGTTATGCCAAGCACACCGCCTTGAGCAAAGTTAGCGGTGTTGAGCGCGTTACTCGTGGCATCGCGCTTGGCACACAATTCAGCCAACACCACATTTGATGATGCCAGATCGCTATCAATAGAAGCGCTGTAATGCCGCACTTCTTCAGTCAAAGTAAGTATGCGCCAGAGACACAGCACTTTTGCGTTAAGAAGGGGCTTAGGCAATTCACTAGTAATAGTAGGGTTGTTCTTTTTAAACTCGCGCAAGCGCTCAACGTATGCCGTGACTTCAAGCAAGTCGGCAATTTCTGCAGCATCAGCCCGCAGAGCACCAGCTGCAACAGCAGCATGGTCGATATTAGGGGTCATTTTAATATCGTAGAACGAACCCGCACCATGCCCCGGAACAGTTACAAGGCCCGTGCCATTACTCGCACCATTTGCCTGTAGTGCCAGCGATGGTGGCACGGCAATAGTGATGGCCGACAAAAGGCCCAATACAAAAGATGAGTGTTTGCGATTGGATGACACTGTCAATGAAAGCCTTATTTTTGACCCTTGCAATCATAGCTCAAATTGCTCCCGAACAGGCATTCATAAGCTTTTCAAGGGTTAGTAAATTTGGACGAGCCTATCCAATTCTGAACGATCGTTAATCTACCAAAAGCAAACAAAAACGGCCAAGAAAATTTCTTTTTCATACCAGGCAAGGCTTTCGACCTTTCATTAGTATTTTTACCAGTGACGTTGTAAAGAGATGCAACTACTATCGAATTGTCACCGGGGCGAAGGCAAGAAATCGAAAAAGGAGATTGCTCTTGAAAGAAAAATCCTCGAGCACAAATGTGCCAGAAGCAAAACTCCGTCAACTAACGGAAGCAGCAGAAAATGGACAATATGGCGTCTTAAGTAAATTCCTCAACAGCTTACCTAATGCAGTTGACCGGGTTGAAGTACTGCAATCAATCGAAAGACTAAATCGCGAAAATCGCTACAAAACTGGCAAACTCCCAAGACTGGCATTCGTCAGCAATACATATATTGATAGCGACTTTGTCGATATCGCACTAACCAAAAAAAGCTCTGATTGGCTGTTCCAAGACGATGTTCTCTATCGCGAATCTATCATCTGGGATATCTGCGCGGCCGCCGAAATCACAAGTCAAACCGAACGTCAAATCAATCACAGCGTAGCCCATTCATTCCATCAACAAATCGCTCGCTCTGCCTAAAGCAAGCAGGCAATTGGCGTCACTATTCCACACAGTTCAATACAGAAAAATCTCTGCGTCACCACCCACGCCACTACACTCATCAAATAGACTATGATCTATAAAATTGTCCTCATTGAGCCTCCTTGATTCAGGAAGCTTAATGAGGACATTCGGCTACATGCGACCAACTGGAAGGAACAATGACTAAGAATTGGCTTTTGGCTTTGAGCACTTTTTTAATATCTGCTGCCGCCTGCGTCTCAGTATCGGCAGCACCTCCAGTTAAACCCACAAAGAAGCCACCACCCCCTGATTATTTTCCAGCACGTTATAAATACTCGTGGAAGTATCAAACCACCACAGCCGATGGCAAAAAAACAAACTTTTCAATGAAAGATATTCACGACGACAAACAAAGCGACGGGACAATCTGGCATCAATTTCAGATTGAAACTTCACCCACCCAGAAATTCAGCGATTGGTACAGCAAAAGTAACGGCCTAGTGCTAGACAATCACATAGAATACGAGGGCAGTGGTATGAAGGCTGACTTTGTGCCACCCAAGCAAACACTCAAACACCCTTTAGAAAATGGCGACAACTGGCAGTGGTCGGGCACCGGCATGATGAAAGTGGCCGCCACAGAGACCTATTCAGTGACTGGTCCAGAAGAAGTGATTGTGCCAGCTGGTAAATTCAACGCGATGAAGGTAACAAGTGAAGTTACGTCTATTGGCTCAAAGGCTACCAAAACTTATTGGTACGGCCCCAATGTTGGCCTAGTAAAATCAATCACCGAGAGCGGCCCGGTTAAATCGACAACAGAACTAGTCTCTTACGATTTTCCCAAGCTGCTGCCCGGTGAATTGGAAGCAGAAATAAATAGACCTAGATAAGAGACACTATTGTGCGCTTGTCGTCGTCTTTACTTTGACTGTGGATTTCTTAGTCGCGGCCTTTGTCGTGACTTTGGCTGTTGAAGTCGTAGATACGCTTGCCTTTGAGCCTGACGATGTTGAAGCCGTCGAAAGTGCTGCATTGAGCTTAGTCACAGCTTTCTCTAGGCTATCTACTTCACTTTCAGGCCAACCAGAAGCTTCAGCCGAAGAGGTTTTGCGCACTAGGGCATCGGCTTCACTTTTGAATCCACTGGCTTGGCTGCTATTGATCCAGCCTTTGGAAAGGGCAGTATCAATCTGTAGGTGAATGTTGTGCAGACGCTCACGGAACTTAAACTTGACGCCTTTTTTTACATCAATGGTTTCGCTAGTGCTTGTTGAGCTTGAGGTATGCTCGATGCTGTCAGCGAGAGCTGGCAAGCAAGTAAACATAGGTGTAGCCACCGCACATGCCACCATGATACTGACTAAATTTTTCATTTGTACCTTCGTTAATTTGAGTTTTAATTTGTAAGTTAGTTAGCTTTGCGTTGATACCCATTAATACTTATAATCCCTTTGCAAGCGTTTAGCTTAAACCTAAGGGTATTTGCTCAAATTGGACAATAGACCCTAATTGGCAAGCACTGATTTTATCCAGTGACAGGGATAGCTATTCGAGCCATCACTGGGCAGCTTCAACCCTGAAGAACAAGCGCCCTAACCTAAAGTGAATAATCGCTGCTACACCAAGGCCAAAAAGCAGAATATAGGCAGGGAAAGCGTAGTAAGCGAATGTCCAATTGCTAATAGTCAAAAGAGTGATACCAGCACTGATGGCACTAGCTAGGTAGGGAGCATAGTGTTCTGATTGCGGATTCTTCAACGATTTGATCAAAGTGGGCAGCCCGGCCAGCGCATCAGCGAGCACGGAGAAGCCGATAGCAATGTCTCCATGTCCCGAAACTTTCCAGGCCAGCAGTGCTACAACAGAAAGAATGCCGCACACCCAATCAAGCTTTGAAATCTGCCAATACGATTGCTTGTTGAGAAAAGAAGCGATAAAAACAATAAGCGGGCCAAAGCCAATCATAAAAGTCATCAGAGCCTGCAAACCCACTCCTTCTTGCAGCTCAGCAAAAAAGGCGATCATTGGCACAAGCATCCACAACAGCCAAGTAACTCGATTAGGCTTGGTCTCGCCTTTAAAAGTCTTGTAGGCATACACAGCAGAACCCACAAGGTTAAAGAGCGAAGCAAAAATAACAAAACGAGGGTCGAGCACGGGATTCCAAAGACCTGCAAAACAAGAATAAAACTAGGTGATAATAGTCAATGATTGCACCTTATTCGTCAACATTGACACTCAAATAGGAATCTATGAAGAATCCAACATCTTTGTTAGTGCTATTTACGATCTTAACTATACTCCCTTGCCTGGCACAGGCTCAGAACAATCCAGCAAGTGCCAAGCTTCGCATTGAAGAATCGAAAGCTGCCAATGGCGAGCAAAGAATCGCCCTGTGGCTAATGCCACGTCAAGTTCTCGACGCGACAGTGACTATCACCGGTGTTTTAGAAAATATGCACAGCAGTCCGAGTTTGCCTTGCACTTTTGATATAACCGAACAAAGATATCCTTCAGCTAAAACTATCAATCTGGTGACCTGTCAACGAACATCCGCTGATGCAGGCTGCCACTATGACTGGAAATACACATGGCAATTCGGAGCACGCGGCGGTAGACCTGATAACACTGTCTACTCTCTACCATTTCAAAAAGGAACAAGCCATGTTATTGCTCAAGGATATGGCGGTACGGTAAGCCACTATGCCGGTACAGATAAAGCGTATGCAATCGATTTTAGTATGCCAGAAGGAACGACTGTTCGTGCCGCTCGGGGTGGGCAAGTTATTGCCTCCAAAGCCGATTCAAACAGCGGAGGCATGGACCTCGCGCAATTTAAATACGCCGCCAACTACGTCATGGTTCGGCACTCAGATGGCACCTATGGCTCTTACGAGCACCTCAAGCACAACGGCGTGTTGGTGCGCTTAGGTCAAATGGTCAGCGCTGGCGATGCCATTGGCCTTTCTGGCAACACTGGCGTGAGCACTGGGCCACACCTGCACTTTGAAGTGTTTGTGCCAGTCGATGGTAGCAGAGCAAAAACTCTTCCAGTACGCTTTCAAACAGCAACCGGAGTGCAAGAACGTCTTTTACAAGGTTCTATTTACACAAACTAGAAGACGCGAAATTAGCTCAGGACCTAGCTCTTCTTCTCTTCGTGATATTCCATTTCGGTATTAACATCCCAAATATTAGTTTTGGTTTTGATACCATCCACGATATTATCTACCGCCACCATAGCAGTGAGCATTGAGTGATCTTGGTTGTTATATTTGTGCATGCCGTTGCGGCCAACCAAGAAAAGATTTTCGAAAGTGTCGATATATTTGGTCAAATCGTCGAAACGATCATATGAGCCAAAATAGCCTGGATAGGTCTTCGGCATGCGAATCACCATCGAATCAAGTACATCAGCTTTATCAATGATGCCAATCTTGTCTAATTCATCAGCGCCAAGTTGCTTCAACTTATCGTCGGGCCAAGTCCAGATGTCGTCGCTTTCGTTGCAGAAATATTCAAGGCCCAACCAGACTTTGGATGGGTCTGCCACCATGTAGTTACCCCAGTTGTTATAAATCTGCAAACGGCCAATCATGACGTCGTTTTCTTGCACATAAATCCAATTGTCAGCAATCAGTTTTTTGCCAGTAGGCGAATCTTCGTAAACTTTGAGCTTGTTCACGAGCATGCCAACTTCGATAAAGTCGCGGTAGATAAGACCTTCGGCAATCTCTTTAGCATCAGCTGGCACCGGAGCATCAAGCTTAGCCACTAACTCTTTAACAGGAATGGTAGAGAAGAAATAATCGCCCTTTAGAATTTCAGTTTCACCAGTAACACTATTTTTGATTTCGACTGCTGTGATCTGATTGCCTTCGGTAATGAAGCGCACGACTTCTGAGTCTTTGCGAATTTCACCGCCCTTAGAAAGAACTCTGTCGGCCACTTCTTGCCACATTGAGCCGGTGCCTTTCTTCGGATACATGAACTGTTCTACCAAAGAAGTTTCAGTTTGCTTCTGGCGCAAATCAGTGACTGAGCCCAGCATTTTCTTGGCCGCGTGCATCACAACTTTCACAATCGAAAGCCCTTTAACCCGCTGTGCGCCCCAATCTGCGCTAATTTTTGAGCAAGCGATACCCCAAACTTTCTCAGTGTAATCTTTGAAGAATGTGAGATAAAGTTCGCGACCAAAGCGGTTAGTGAAAAACTCTTCGAGATTCGACTCTGGCTTGATTGGCATGGCCATTGCTTTCATGTAGCTGAGGCCAATGCGAATAGTGCGCGGCAGACCAAGATTGGTGAAAGTAACAAGCTTGAGACTGATTGGATAGTCGAAGAATTTGCGCAAGTAATAAATGCGCGTCTGTCTCTGCAAAGTAATCAGAACGTTTTCCACATCATCAGGAGACGGGCCGTCAGCGCTTACAGGAATAGTACGCTTCTGGTTGTGGTAGCTAATTTCAACTTCTTGTCCAGGCAAACCCTGCACTGGCATCATTGTCATCCACCAGTCCATCACTCGGTCTGACTTAGAGAAGAAGCGGTGAGGACCGATGTCTAAGCGATTGCCTTTATACTCGATGGTGCGCGAGAGACCGCCAATAACATCGCATTTTTCGATAATGATTGGCTTAACATCACTCCGTTGTAAGAGCTCATAGGCAGCAGTTAAACCGGCAGGACCAGCACCAACTATGATGGCAACTCGGGACATTGCGATGGAATCCTTCAGAAGTAACGAACTAAAAACAACAACGGTCAACTACTTTTCAAGCCAGAAACGGTCGTCAGCCGTCTGATTAACCATTATCGTATTAGCAAGAAGCAGATTACTACATTAAATGACAAAATATCTCTTGAAAGGTACAGGATTGCCTGTTTACAACCAGAGACAATAACGGCACCCGTGAACTATTCAACCAGGCGCCAGTAGCGCAGTGAATAATCGTTACTGCCAGTTATAGCGTTCTCTCCACTCGCGGTAAAGGCCAAGCCGAACATGCCATAGGCGTTCAGAGTAAACGAGCAACTCTCGGTACCTTGCTCTGTGTCCCAAATGCGGAAGGTTTTATCAAGGCTGCCACTGGCAATCTTGCTATCAGACTTGATGAAACGGGCGTTCGAGACCCAATCACCATGACCGATGAATTGCTTCAGCTCACTGCCGCTGCCAACATCCCAGGTACGAATCGTTAGGTCACGGCTGGCAGATAGCAGCTTACTGCCGTCTGCCGAGAAGCCCACAGTGGTTACGTCAGCTTTGTGGCCGGTAAAGCGACGAATGACTGAGCCATCGCGCACACGCCAAAGAGTGATTACTTTATCGCTGCCTCCACTGGCAACCTGCTCTCCGTCGGGGCTGAAAGCTACGCAACGCATTGTGCCCTGACCTTGACACTCTTGCAGCTGAGTGCCGTTGAGTACATCCCAGATTCGCACAGTGCCGTCGTAGCCGCACGACACGGCCTTGTTACCAGAGGGCGAATAGGCGCAAGCCAAGACGATATTGCCGTGACCAACTAATTTCTTCAGCTGAGCACCAGAATCGAGATCCCAGATACGCACAGAAGAGTCACCGCTAGCCGACATCGCCGTGTTACCACTGGGCGAGAAAGCCACCGAGTTGACATTATCTTCGTGACCGTCAAATCTTTTGATCTCTTTGCCTGTGGTCAAATCCCATAAGCGAACTGAATCGTCATCACTGCCAGACAAGGCGCGATTGCCATCTGCCGAAATGGCCAAACCCTTTGTCCAGCTTATGTGACCAGTCATCTTGAGTAACTCTTCGGCCTTTTTCACGCGGCCGTTTGATTTTAGCTCGCCGGCTATACCGCGAGACGAAGCGATTTGCTGGCTAGACGGAGTGGCATAGATGGGTGTGCTGGAGCTTGAACTAGTTGAACTAGAAGTGCCAGAAGAACTTGCGCTAGCAACATCTTTGCCGCTGCTCGCAGAGCTGCTGCCAGTGCGCACAAGTGACTTAGCTTCAACGCTATCATCACTCACAGATTTTGGCGTTTCGGACTTTGGCGATTCGACTTTTTCTTTTTCTACTTTACTGAGCTGCTCAGCAGTGGGGGTTTCTGAACCTTTGTAAGATGAATCAGATGAATCAGAGGAACTGGAAGACTCAAAACCCTCAAGGCGAGTAGCAATGGCTGCCGCTTTGGCCGAATTTCCTTGGGCAAGATAAACCTTGCGCAGAAGCTCCAAGCTGATTTTAAGCTCAGCACTATGTGGCTCGATTTTCTCCGCTTCTTTGACAGCGTTAAGCAGGCTCTGCTCTGCTTTTTCGTAATCATGCTCATCGAAGAACTTACTGCCACTTTCATTGAACGCTTTCCAAATAATATCTTCAGCATGAGCCGGAAGAATTGAACTAGATGAAATTGCTATCGCGGCCAAGGCCATCAGCTTACAAGACAAGTGCTTAGCAGCTCTCCTTGTCAAATTCAGTTGGTCTCTCACTTGCGATTTGCTCCTCTGTGTCTACGTTCATTTCCAGAATTTGGGGCCCCCTTACTACGCCCAACTGCCTTGCCACTACCAGTAGCACCAACCTTCACTTGCGTGTCAACGGCGTCAGGCAACTCAATCGGTCCTAGGCCCGGTGATGGTGCAGCCGGTTTAACTCCAAGAATTAAATCACTTCCTCTCCACTTGCTGCGCATAACTGGAGTTTGCAGAAGTCCGCGATCGCGCAATACTTCTCTTTGCACTTCCGATTCCATATAGCTATAGGCATCACCAAGTTTAGTCAAATTGCCATTTTTGCGGAAGCCATCAATGAGATAGCGAGTAAAAACACTGCCCTCATAGCGCTGCGATTCCCACGAACGCTGGTCTGGCTTACTCGATGAAATAACCAGCTGTCCTGTTCCTTGCACAATTGGATCTACATCGACATTGCCCGGCCGCACTATCGACTTGCCGCTAGCTGGCGCAGTCACACCACTATGACAGGCATCAAGCACAAGCATGACACGATCGCTGTGCACTCGAGCCTTAATGATGCGAGCCAAATCTTGCATGGCAATGCCCGTGGCATAAAGATCTGACGGGTCAGTGTCATGCGCCACCAAATAGTTGACACCACCAAGATCTAAACTTGATGGACTGCCATGGGTAGAAAAATAAATCACAACCAAGTCATCTTTTTCCGCCACACGAGGCAACCATTTGCTTCCTAGCAATGAAAGAATATTGGCTCTAGTGGCTGCTTCGTTGGTCAAGAGCTGCACATGGTCAGGAGCAAAGTTTCTTTCTTTGATCAAAAAGTCGCTGAAATCTTGAGCATCCTTCGCCGCGTAGCGTAAATTGATTTTGGGATCTTTGAAGCGGCCGGTGCCAATGATCAGGGCCCATTTATCACGAATAGGACGATTGATTTCCACTTGCGAATTATCAACAGCTTCACTGCTCGCACTGCCCCCAGAGGCACTAACAGAAGAACTGTCCGAGGAGCTACCAGAGGCCGCTTTGCGCACTAGATCTTCTTGGCGGTCATATTTGCGCTTCTGCTTGTAAGCTTCAACAGCCTGCTCGGCACGCTTCGATATTTCCACAGGCATGGCATGCTCGGTCCAGCCATGGGCTGCCCTTAGCATCCGTGTATCAGAAAAAATAGACCCTGCTTCTTCTAGTTTAGAGCCAAGCATAAACTGCTTAGCACATTGCTCAAGAGAAAATACAGCGTACTTTTGATTGCCGTCTCCTGACTGGCTAAGCTTATTCAGGGCCGTTCTAAACATGGCCTCAGCTTCTACCAGAGAATGTTTCTTCAAGTAAATATGACCAAGTAGCAATAGACTACTGGCACCACCGGCAGACCGCTTATTTTGATCGAGCTTGATTGACTGACGCACTAGCCGTTCAGCTGAACTTAAGTCACCAACGGCCAAATCAAACAGTGCCAAGCGACTGTAATTGAGCGCTTGCTCTAGATTGCTGCCAGCTTCAGCCCCTGCTCCAGTTGAACCAGTTGAACCAGTTGAACCTTTCTCAATTCTAGCGGCTAGCTCCTTGCGCTTGCTTTCCATTAAAGCGGGATTGAGCTTGTTGGCTTCACTTAAGTCATCAGCAGCAGCGCCCACATCGCCAAGGCTTAGCAAAGTCATTGCCCGCGAATAGAGACCGTCGGCGTTTCGAGTAATTTGCAAGGCCTTGTCTAGATCTGCTTTGCTATCTTCATAGTTTCCCTGCGCTGCCTTGATAGTAGCTCGATCTACGAGAGCGCTCTGCAGGCGTGGATTGATTTTAAGGGCTTCATCGAGATGGCCAAGAGCGGCTGTACTGTCACCTTTTGCCAGCAACACATGACCTAGCCTAAATTGAGCAATGGCATTTCCTGGCACTAAGCGCACGCCGTTATCTAGGTCACTTAGGGCTTTCTCCAACTGAGAGAGCTGGTAGTAAGCCATACCACGGTAGATGTAGTCGAGGCCTTTTTTCTGTGAGCGCGTAAGGTTTTTTGAGTAATAAGCAATAGCTTGATTAAACTGATCGGTGGCACCCTTGGTATCACCTTTGAGCTTTAAGGCTTCGCCCCATTGGTAGTGCACGTCAAATTCTTTGCTGCCACCTTTCTTGAGAATATACTCGTAGTCGGCAATAGCGTCGTTGTAAGCATTGAGCTGTAATTTGCATTCTGATCTTTCGCGCCGAGCAGAAAGAGAGCTTGAATTAACCTTGAGATACTGATCGTAATCTTTGGCAGCACCAGCAAAGTCGCCATTTTCCTTTAGCGCTTGTGCTCGCAGCAAGAGAGCCTTAGTATCTTTAGGGTCAAGCTTCAGAACCTCACCATAGTCGCGCACAGCAGCATCTTTGTCGCCCAAACGAGCGAGAAGCTCACCCCGCTGCAAATATATTTCTACGGCATTAGGATTGGCTTTAATTGCCTGCTCATAATCAGCCAATGCACCATCATTGTCTTTCAACTCGCTTCTAGCGGCGGCTCGACTGAGATAAGCCTCGTAGACCCCAGGGTGATCCTTGAGAACCTTAGTAAAGGTGGCAACTGCGTTCTCATAGTCTTTTTTCTTCAGACTACGCTCACCTTTTTCTAGCAACTTGGCATATGGGGGCTCTGAGGCCGAGGCCACAGGAGCAAAAGTCATACTACTGACAGGAATCACTAGCAGAGCCAAACTAAGAGCAAGACTATGAGCAATTTTCACGGTCACTTCTCCATTGCCAAAGACGGCTTCTTGAGCGAAACACTACTTTAACATTTATAGGTTAACTATTAGGAGGGGCAAATAACTCTAAAGACTAACGTGTCCTTGCAAATCATCAAGATCTTCTTCAATGAGGGTATTAAGCTTTGCTAGATACTGAGCCGGTTGTTCCACATTAACAGTGGAGCTTTCGATGCCAGCAAAAATTATCTGATAAAGCTGTTCGGCAAAATCGATCTCGTGCTGCTGCCATGAAGTAGAGTAGCCTCTCAACTGTTCTTGCCAATCGGCAAACGATGCTCGCGGTGTGAGAAGGGCTCCTGGTGTGGCTTCAGCCTTATTAGGATCGCCAGCCCAAGTGACTGTGCGAACGCTCTCCTTCTTATTCCAGACGAGCCAGTCATGGCCGGCTCGAACAGCTATGATGCCGCCAAAATAAGGAGAGTCGGTCCAGACCGGGAACTCTTTTTGCACATTAATAACGTGCAAAACAGTCACAGAGCTCTTCTCTAGTGCTTTTATCAACTCTTGAGCCTGTGTCGGCTCTAAAGCCTGGCCATCACTGGTCGAGTTCTCATCATCAACAGCAATAAAATTGAAGCCATCGCTCTCTATCATTTTCCACAGGCTATGCTTGTGCAAGCGAATTAGCTCAGACAAATCTACGCCAGTAGCCATCTCAGCTTGTATCGAACGAACGAAGACACCAAGCTTTTCACGGGCCTCAATGATGCTGGCAACTTCAATTGCTGTGACCCGCGATGACACCATCTTTGCAATCAGTCCACAGACCGAACGCTCATGGGCCGGAAGATACTTGGGCGTAATGTTGTGACAAGCAATCAGACCCCAAAGCCTGCCATCGCAAATTATTGACAATGTGAGAGTAGCGCTAATCTCCATGTTGGTTAAATACTGAATATGTATTGGAGAAACACTTCTCAAAGCACTGAGAGTCAAATCTAACGGCGGTGCTTCGCCTATCGACTTGATTGGAACAGGTTCATAACTAATATCGGGAATCATCCGCACCCAGTTAGCCAAGAACAGCCGCCGAGCAGGCTGCGGAATATCAGTAGCAGGGAAATGGTGACCATAAAACGACGATAGTCTCATCGTTTTCGACTCGGCAATAACTTCGCCATGCCAGTCTTCAGCAAAACGATAAATCATTACTCGATCGAACTTTGTGATCAGCCGCAGCCCTTCGGCGACGAAGGCCAGGTAGGATAGAACTGTTTCATGCTTCTGGCTGACAAATTTTAGACTGGCAATATCCTGTACTTCGTCGTTATCTATGCGCTCGCACTCGACGATAACGCGGTTAGCCTGACGAAATGCTGTTGCGGTTACCCAGCGTTTGCTCCCCGCCAATCTCACCATGGTCGGCGCAGTAGGCTCGTCTCTTCGTTTGACGGCCTCAAGCAAAGACTCACAGTTAGCTCCAAAAGCCGCTGTGTAGTGCCTATTGAGCAATTCATCGGTGGCTATGCCTAAAATTCGCCCGCAATTCTCACTAGCCGACACAATAAATTCGTCTTGTATGACAAGCAATGCTCCAAAAGGCTGAATGGCCGAAGGGGCATGAATAGGCTCTCTATCACAACTTGTCAAATCAAGCGAAGCTGGGTCTTTCCGGGATTCCAATGCAAGTACCTTGTCTTCAATCTACTGAGTCATTTTAGCAAGGCATTGCTAGAATATTGAAACAAGAACCAAGGACGACATGAAACAAAATCATAGGTCGATTTGCCTTAAGTCTAGCGGTTGGTTATTTCGCGCGGCAATGCTCACTGTAGGCATCGCCTCTTATGCATTTAATGGAGCTTTTAGTAGCCCCTGCGAAGCAAACGATCGACACCCCGTCAAAGGTCTTAGCGTTAGCGACCATGAACCAAAACTTATTGCCCAACGCAACGTTGACGAAACAAGAATAAAAGAGAAAGCCTTGAAAGAGGTCAGCGAGTCTACCGAGCAAATCAAGGCCGGTCACACTAACTGGAAGCTCTACTATCGACGCGCTTGTGCTCTCACCACCCTAGTTCGCTACGAAGAAGCCCTCGAGGACGTAGACAAAGCAATAAAACTAGACCCTAAGCAAGTAGATCTTTATCTTCTGCACGCTAAGCTTTGCCTCAACACCTTAGATGACGAAGCCGCTGCGGCCGACTACACCGCAGCAATCAAACTGTCACCAACTAACCAAGGCTCTCTTTTGCTGCTGCCCCGTAGCCACTGCTACGAGTCAATGCTCAAACCAGACCTCGCCCTAGCCGATGCTCTCGGCTACCTCAAAGGACACCCTGAACGTTATGACAATAACGTTGCCCGGATAATCGGTTGCCTCTATCTAAAACTGGGCAAAGGCAAAGAGGCCGTCGAACACTTCTCTTTCTGCCTCAAGAACAATCCGAACATGAGCAAGGTGCATGAGATGCGCGGCGATTCGTACATGCTTTTGAAGAACTACAATGCAGCAGCCGCTGACTACGGTTTAGAAATCGCACGCATACCAAACTTTGCCACCAAGTTATATGAAAAGCGTGGAATTGCCTATCGCAAAGCTGGCCAGCTCAAAAAAGCTGCTGAAGACGAAAAGAAAATCAAATCGGTAGGCCATGATGTCTTTGAAATAG
Organism: Candidatus Obscuribacterales bacterium; assembly: GCA_021732025.1. GTDB lineage: Bacteria > Cyanobacteriota > Vampirovibrionia > Obscuribacterales > Obscuribacteraceae. The sequence goes on from JAKFVU010000080.1 coordinate 55,240, forward strand.
CACCATTTCGCAACAAATAATTTAGGGAGCCTGTGAGGATATATTGACTCAAGAAACTACTTGCAAAATTCGCCAGATGACCCGCTCCGAACTCGATACAGCGGTTAGCTGGGCCGCAGCAGAGGGATGGAATCCGGGTAAATTTGACGCCGATGTATTTTGGCAAACTGACCCCAACGGCTTCTTTGCACTCGAGCATAATAACCAAATGATAGGCTCAGGGTCAGCAGTTAGTTACGATGGTCAATTTGGTTTTATGGGATTTTTCATAGTCAAACCAGAATATCGAGGCAAAGGCTTTGGTGGTCAACTCTGGCTTAATATGCGCGATACGCTAAAATCTCGCCTAGATCAAGGCACCGCCATTGGTATCGATGGCGTCTTTGCCATGCAACAGTCTTACAGCAAAACAGGCTTTGCCTTCAGCCACCGCAACTTGCGCATGGAGGGTATTGCCGAAGGGCTAACCAATAATAGCTCTGACAAAAGCGAAAACGAAAACGATCTAGTAACAATTCAACCCCCAAGGGCAGACGACCTTGAGCAGTTAATAGCCGCTGACGCCCGCTGGTTTGGCTGCAGGCGCCAACGCTTTCTCACAGCTTGGCTAGAGATGAAAGACAGCCATAGCCTGATATACAACATGGGTTCGCAGATTTTGGGCTACGGCACAATTCGCCCCTGCCAACAGGGTTTTAAAATAGGACCGTTATTTGCAACTTCTGGGGAAATTGCTGAGCAGCTATATTGCGCACTATCTGCCAAAGTGATTGGACAAGTGATCTTTCTGGATGTGCCTGAAAATAATTCAGCCGCCCTATCGCTAGCGGCAAAACACAAGCTCAGAGAGACTTTTGGCTGCGCTCGTATGTATCTGGGAGCAGCTCCAGCACTTGATTACAGCCAAACCTTTGGCGTCACGACATTTGAGCTGGGTTAACCTCTTGACGGTTGAATTTTAGGCATGCGCGAGATATGCTAACGCGCACAAATTACCGACTTAGCGATTCAGCTACAAGTTGGTAAGCAACCACATCTTAAACAACTACTCTGCGTTAGCAGAAAACCGCTCAGGAGAAGAAATGACAAACAAAGTCAAGGCCATCCCAACTGGTATGCACACGGTAACCCCTTACATGATTGTCAACGATGCTGTTAAAGCCATCGCGTTCTACAAAGCTGCTTTTGGTGCAGAAGAAATTATGGTTATGCACATGCCTGACGGCAAAAAAGTTATGCATGCCGAAATAAAAATTGGCGACTCAACCATCATGATGGGCGAAGAATGCGCCGAACGCGGATGCGTGAGCCCAGAGACTGCTGGCAAAGTAACTGGATCTTTGATGATTTACAGCGAAGATGTGGATGCTGCTTTCGCTAAGGCGTTGAAAGCTGGCTGCACAGTTAAAATGCCTTTGATGGACATGTTCTGGGGCGATCGCTACGGCCAATTGGCTGATCCATTTGGTCACATGTGGTCACTAGCTCAACACATCGAAGACGTTGCACAAGCTGACATGCCTAAAAGAGCTGCTGAAGCCTTCAAACAAATGGCTGGCGCCGGTAAATAAGCTTATATTTCCCGAGCAATAACTAAAGAGAAAGCTCTAGGGGCACTGCCCCTAGGGCTTTTTCGCAGAATGCATTAAAGTTGAAAGGGATCCTGAGGAGTTTTGATTGGACTATCCCAATTTACCGAACGTAAGAAAGTTGCTTCAATCCTATCCGCGAAGAGCCAACGCTAATCGCACAGAAATTGAGCGCATGCAAATTGACATTCTGACCGATCTTGATGCACACGAATTTGAAGTGCTAGAAGGCTGTCTTATTAGGCAATTAAACTCAGGCGATCCACACCAATACGACATGGTTGCAGAAATCATGGTTGATATACAGGCATACACTTCTCAAAACCGAGACCGTGTGCTCTTGGCTGCCCTCGACACCCAACAGTTTCTACCCGCTCAGTGGTTTAGAGGAGCTGGAGACACCGTCAAATCGAAACTAATTTCGCTAGTCAGACATAACCCTGAACTAGCGAAGCGTGGTCTTGCATGGATAGGAGACGAAGAAGCTGTAGCCTGGTTCGTGGAGAAAAAAAACAAAAGTCGCAATCAAAACAGTATTAATGGCGACCACAACCTCTATCCCCATGATGCTGGATGGGAACTAACTCCAGACAATGAGAAGAGGCCCCTCTTCTCATTGCACTGTTTTGAAATGACTCCTGTTCACTGGAATCCCCTTTCTCCGCAGTTCAAACAACATGAAAACCCAGAACTATGTGAGGTTTGTAACACCCGAATCATTAGAGTCAAAAGCCTTAGAGCGTCACTCTTGAAGGACCTATTCGCTATTTCACCTCTAGTCGAAACTGTCGATTTCCCATTTTGCGAACTCTGCACAATGTTGACAGAGCCACTGCGCGCAATTGTTTCAATAGATGGCACGGCAAAAATTTGCAAGTCCATTCTCAAGCCTGAGGATATAGCCGATTGGTTCTCAGAAAAGAGAGGGGAAGGCGGCTGTATCACTATAGATATCGGCGCAAGAAGAGATCCATTTTTTGCAGTGGATTATTGTAGCCGAGACAATGTCTCACAAATTGGCGGACATCCAACCTGGGTTCAAGATTCCGAATATCCAATTTGCAATTCTTGCGGACGCACCATGTTGTTCTTCATGCAAATAGACGGTAATCAACTTTATTGCATCTTTCCATTCGTATATTACTTTTTCATTTGCGATCTTTGCCCTGAACAGATTGCGGTTTCAAATCAACACACCTGAACAAGCCGGATTCACAACCTAAGCTCGCTCTAGTTTCCGCTCAATTTGCTTCTGCGCCATCTGTCTGGCACGAGAGTAGCATTCGCGAATGCCAATAACATCAGGATGATTGTGGCCAAGCATTTTTTCGCTGATTGCTAGAGCCTGTTGATAGAGCATGGCAGCTTCAGAATGTTTGCCTTGACGATCACAAAGCAGTGCCAGATTGTTAGCAGCAAGCGCTACATCAGTATGTTCTGGCCCAAGCAGAGTTTCTGAAATCTGCAAAATTTGCTTACAGAGAGGCTCGGCTTTATCAAATTTTCCGCGGCGCCAATACACTTCCGCTAGTCCTTCTAGCGTGGTACTCAATCGTGGATCATCGAATCTAAAATCAGCACTTTCATCAAGGGCGCCCAACCACATGGCCTGCGCTTCAAGTACATTTCCAGACGCTAAAGCTTTGACCCCACCGACTCTAAATTTTTCCCAATCAGAACCATAATTGGTGCGGCTCTCCAAAACCAAATCATCCAGTTCTTTAGCCTCATCCAAGCGGCCGGTCTTCCTATACACTTTTGCCAACCACTCAGCGACATCAGCCACGTAAGAATGATAGTGCCCGAGTGTTGCCTCACGAATAGAAAGGGCGCGCTTCAAATATGGTTCAGCGAGGTCGTAGCGCTGCTTGAAATAATAAAGGCGGCCGAGGTTTTTCAAATCAGTGGCCACGCTCAAATGAGAGCTGCCGCAGATACTTTCTCTTATGCGCAAAGCCTCTACCAATAGCGGCTCCATTTCACTCAACTGCTCTTTGCGGCAATAGAGGTCAGCCAACTTAGTCAAGGCATCGGCCACCGCAACAGTATCACTGCCACCAGTCTGCTTAATCTGGCGCACCTGCAATTGGGCAGCAACTATGGCTTTATCTATTGGTTCTGTTTTCGAATGAGTATGACTAACAGCATCGGCGCCTACAGCAGAGTTATTACTAGAACTTGCGCTAGAGGTCCCAGTTGAATTTGCTGCTACATCAAAGGCCGCATGAGAAGTACCACCAGGGGGGAATGACTGGGTAGGCTCAAACATCGGTGTTAATGCCGGAATGCGATCGGTACTGACCTTGAGACTTTCTAAATCGTCTTCTAATGGAGCCCCGAGTTTTTGGTGAATGCGCTCAATTTGCTTGCCGACTTCACTAACTAACTTCAAATCAGGAGCTGGACAGGCTTGTTCAATACTCAGAGCGCGCAGTAGATGGCTCTCGGCGTCAGTGAGCTGGCCGTCTTCCATACAAGCGATGGCCAACCTAATTAAGACTTTGGCTACCTGCCTACTATCGGGGCCATGCATATTCTCTTGGAGCTTGAGAAACTGCTCCAGCTTTTCTATAGATTCACTTTTCATGCAAAGCCCGTGATTCCCAACGCTAGTAAACACTCTATATTTGGTATATCACAAACAGATTGCTCCCGGCGGCAGAAATTTCAATGAATAAACTAAAAACGGCTTCTAGCGTTAAACGAGAAACTTGCCTTCGATCATAACTATCCCAGAGCCGCCCACAAAGATGTCGGTGTGAGCATCAACGCGGACACTCCTAGTATGAATAATTGAGGGCATGTTGACCACAAATCCGTGCTCCATCTGAAGAGTAATCTCTTCTTTGTCAGACCAACAAAATTTGCTTAAGTAAGCGGCAAGGGCACCACTTCCGACACCACATGCCGGATCTTCCAGGCCTTCTCTCGGGCACAAATTGCGAGTGTGTAAATCATTTTCGTTCTTCAAAGTTTCAAAACAGAATAGCTGGGCCTCACGAACTTTAAGCCGCTGACAGAGGGTGCGCAACGGCTCAATCTGCCGCTTTACGCGAAAAAGAGCATCAAGCGATCGCAGCGGGACAATGAGGTGACCAAGACCAGTATCAATAGATTCGATAGGCAAATCAGAATCAATATCATCAGCGTTGATTGAAAATACGTCGGCTACTTCTTGCTTGCTAGAACTTGTCTGCAGGTAATTCGCCGCAGGCTGCTTCATGGTTACAACCGGCGCCGCAGAATTGCTATTGTCGATTGTGATTTCTTGAGTACCGGCCAGATTTTCTTGCTGGTAGTGAGTTCTCTCACGAGGATTAACTATCTGCTGGTGGATAAGCGCCAACCAGGCGGCGATAGTGGGATGCCCAGCTACTGGAATTTCGCCATGAGGGGTAAAATAGCGCAGTCGAAAATCGGCATCACCTTCGGCAGGTAGCACAAATACTGTTTCAACCAAATTTAACTGACGAGCAAAGCTTTGCATTGTCTCAGTGCTGAGACCTGCGGCTTCTGTAAATATGGCTGCCGGATTGCCGCCGAAAGCTCCGGCGGCAAAGGCGTTTACCACAACATATGACTTATTCTTCGCTATCGTCATTTAGCCTAACGATTAAGAGCGAGCACCACTGGCCAGCTCAGTTAGAGTTTTGCTAGCTGCTGCTGCCACGAATGTATTCGAGTCATCAGCCAAAGTGCTGAGAATTGCGTTCGGTACTTTGTGGTTACCGGCAATGGCCAAGCGCACATCCTCATTGTCATCCTTAGCCAACTTTTCAAGCAAACTAGAAGGCAACTTAGGATTTTCAGAGACACCTTGACGCACATCAGCATCGGCGTCTTCAGCCAATTTCATCAATAAATGCTCTGGCGTCTCTGGATTCTCACCGACTCTAGCGCGTACTCTGGCATTGCTATCAGCGGCGAGCTTGGTCAAGATTGAAATCGAGGTATGTGGATTACCGGCGAGCACTAAGCGCACGTGGGTTTCTTCTTCGGCAGGGTGGCGCTCGCCACCAGCATGCTCAGCCTGAAGTTCACAAATAGCGCGAACCAATACCGAAAGCTTAGCTGAGGTAATTGGCTTAGCAAGATAATAGTTCATCTTGGTTTTAAGCGCTTCCATCACATCTTCATCGCGCTGCGACACAGTTAAAAGCACAACAGGTATGCCTTTAAGATGGGCATCGCTCTTAATTTCTTCCAGCACTTCATGGCCGTTTTTGCGCGGCATGTTCAAGTCAAGCAAAATTAAATCAGGCAATCTTTGAGTCTGTGAACTCTTGGCTGTGTTCAGATACTCCATGGCTTCTACGCCATCGTTTACCACCGTCAAATTGTACTTAAGATCAGAACGCTTCAATGCTTCCTGGGTCAGCCGTACATCAGATGGTGTATCCTCCACCAGTAAAATATCGATATTGTTGTCCATGGCTGCTCTCCTCGGGGGTCTTCTTGCTGCTGGTAGAGTGAACAAGAAAATACATCCCTGTCCTAATTCTGACTCCACCCATATTCTGCCGCCATGCAATGCGACGATTTTCTTACAGATTGCCAGGCCCATGCCTGTGCCTTTGTACTTCGTCTTACCATGCAAGCGGGCAAACATATCAAAAATGCGATCGGCATACTTGCTATCGATGCCGATACCGTTGTCACGTACAGAGAAGAGCCATTCGTCGACTGTTCTCTCGGCAGTAATAAATATCTGTGGGTCTACTTCACCCCGATATTTTATGGCATTACTGATCAGATTTTGAAATAGCTGGATCAACTGTGAGCGATCTACAGCTACTTCAGGTAAGTTATCAACTTCAAGAGTAGCATTGTTCTCCTTAATTGACGCATCAAGGTTTGCCAACACTTCTTCGATGACACCATCGACATCTGTCGAGGGCGCAGAATTGGGGTCGTATTTTTGATTGGCAATGCTTGAATGAGCCAAGACTGACTGAATCAGTTGTTGCATACGCTGAGTGCCATCAAGAATGTACTCGATAAACTCTTCGCAGTCTTTATTCAATTGTCCTTTTGTACTATCCACCAATAAATTGACAAAGCCTTGCACCGCCCGTAGTGGCTCCTGCAAATCGTGCGAGGCAATCTTTGCGAACTGCCTCAGCTCTTCGTTTGAATTGGTCAACTCAGCGGTACGCAACTGCACTCGGCGCTCTAGTTCTTCGTTCAACTGGCGGCGCTCAGTGATATCGCGCCCGAAAGCACAGTACATACAACCATTGTCAACTTTGACTCTAAAAATGCCCATTTCAATAGGAAACTCATGGCCATCTTTGTGCAAACACATAAGCTCACTGGTCATACGCGAGAACTCATCTTCTTCATCTGTTTTGAAAAAGGTCGAGACTTCACGAGTGTACTGGCGACGCAAATGCTGCGGAATAATCATTGACAACGGCCGTCCCAGCGCCTCGTTGCGCTTCCATCCGAAGGTACGCTCAGCCTGAGCATTCCAATCGGTGATGCGCCAGTGAGAGTCCATCGAAATGAAGGCGTCGTAAGTATTCTCAACAATGATACGCAAACGCTTTTCACTGCGTATCAGAGCCAGTTCTACATTGTTGCGTTCAATGGCATAGCCAAGGCAACGATAGACAGAATCATCACTGGCTTGCCCTTTGACCAAGTAGTCTTGGGCGCCCTTCTTCAGCGCCATCATGGCTACGTCTTGATCATCGATGCCAGTGAGCACAACAGTGGGAATATCCGGCGCTGCCGCACGGATACGATAGAAAGTTTCGACGCCAGAGCTGTCTGGCAACGAAAGGTCGAGCAATATTACATCGATGCCTGGATCTTGCAAAACAGCCAAAGCTGCAAGCAAAGTCGTAGCCGAGACCACTTCAACGCCTCGAAGCTCAAGCTTGCTTCGAGCGACCTCAGCTTGCACCACGCTGTCTTCTACGAGTAGTACGCGCATACCATGAATACCTAAAAGATTTTCGACAAGAGCTAGACTATGGGTTGCCGGCGTATCACTATGTACTTACCCATTTGCCGCCCCCTATTCCTTTATGAGTGCATATTTCACTTTGCAATCAGCAACGCTCGATATATGCTGCTACAAGCACGACCGGCCCAGGCTTGTTATGCTAACCAGGTAAGCAACACTAGACGCCTGTGAGCGATCACCATGAGCAAGACTAAAAGATTCGTAATTAGTTCCACTTTGGCCATAATGGCCACACTGGCGCAATCGGCAAGCATAAGCGCAAGCGCCAAGACCGTTCTCAACGGCGAAGTGTGCTCTGCCAATGTGCATAAACTTACCTCAGAAATAACCTGGTACAAATCGCTTGGTAAAGCCGAAGATGCCGCCGGGAAAGAAGGTAAGCTGATAGTCTGGGTGCATATGCTGGGCAAGATTGACGGCAGTACGTGAAGTGCCGGCAATAGCCTGAGGGCCGTGTCGCTCTCTTCCGAACCAGTGTTTTCAATGCTCAAGAACGACTTTGTCGTTGGTTATACAAACATAGAAAACAAAAAATATGCAGGCGCGTCGGGCAAGCACAAGCCTGACGAAACCGCCGTAGATACCACCAACGGCGCAGGCCCGCATAATTTACAGATATTTGTGCTGGCTCCTGACGGCACCATAATGACCTGCTTGCCTGGCTACTGGAAGTCCGAAGATCTGGCCAAAGAGCTATCTTTGGCTAAGCAGTTGGGCAAGGTCTGGCAAGACAGCAATCTTTCGCCAGAAGAAAAGAAAATGCAGTTCAGCCAATTGCAGCTTGATCACATCGCCAGCCACGACCAAGGCATGAAAGGGCGCAGCCACCTGCAAGGGTTCGACTTGCAATACGAGCTGAAAAATAGACCCAATTCAGATTTCTTCTATAGTGCCCGGGCAATTGACTCTGCCACTCTCAAAACTCCACCCCGAAATGTAAAGACAGTAGATATAGTCATGCATCAGCGTATGGCTGCTCACCCCTTTGAGCCCTATGAGCGCTTCGATGTCGCCACCTATTCTGACTACGGCAAACCCAGCTACGATAAACATGAACAGTTTCTCGATGCCAATGGCAAAATTGCCGAAGGCTCAGACCTGGGCAGCGCCCCGATGATTGGCAATACGCCCAAAGCCCATCCAATCAAGACTCAAGCCAAACGCACTGGCAGTCGAGTGGCAAGAACAACTGTTAATCATGCCCTGCGATACGGAATAAGGGCGCTTATTCATTAAGCAAGCAAGTGTTGTTTTGCTTTGAATTGTTAAATGTGACCGACTGGTCGGTTTTAGCACCTGGGCAGCTGGGCACATAATTACTAGTCAAAAGCGAGAAACCATATGCTGCTAAAAACAGGAAGAGCGGACCGCCCCGCCATCAAATTTCAAACTTACAGACAAGGCGATGTCCTTGTGCAAAAAATTGACAAGCTCCCGGCCGAGGCCCGAGAAGTAGAGTGCGAAAAGCGTATCATTCTTCAATTTGGAGAAGTGACAGGACATGCCCACGCTATCAGCACTGACACGGCCTCATTCTTCACCGCCAAGGGTGAGCGATATGTCGTCACTAAACCAGGTGGCTGCAACCTAGTGCATGAAGAACACGGAACTATCCAGCTGCCAGAGGGCGTCTATCGCGTAGTGCAGCAAAGAGAATATGTGCCGGAGGCTCCACCGCGAGATGTCATCGACTGACAGCGCGCCTGATACTTCAAAAATATTGTGGTTGCCACCTGCTGACCAGCACCTTCTTGAAGATACGCTGAGCAAATGGAAAGAATACGGTTTCTCAACTAGCCCCACTGACCGCGCTGAGGCTGAAGCTGCTGCTATTGAGGCATACAAAGCTGCCGGCTTAGAGCCGCCCCGCCTGTTTATCTGGTTGCAATCGCCGTGGGCCGGCAATACGGCCATGAAGCTCTTTTATAGCGACGTTGATTGGCCTGCCCAACTCAATACTGGTCAAGTCGATGTTTGGGACAAAGTCTGGCAACAGGGCCTTAAGGCTGTTGGCGAAATGGTTGGCAGCGACACTTGGGGTGCGGTGCGGCGAAATATTCGCCAAAACGCCACACAAAAAATCATTGATAAACACGGTATCGCCATCGAGAAACAAGTCAAAGATTTGTTTGCCGAAAATTTAGGCGTTTATGTCTGGAAGTATTTGCGTAAAATGGCCGGGGCCGCAGTCTACAAGCAGATTCGCGCTACGGCTGAAGATCAAGTAAAAGCGGTTGTAGACAACAAACTTTCGCCAGAAGTGGCCGACCAAATTTATCACGAGCTAGTTAAACCGCTGCATCAGCAGGTTTGGAGCTATGTTGCTGAGCCGCTGAGGCAAATGGTGCCTTCGATGAGTGGAGTCTTGGCTGGCCTACAAAAGTGGGACGGTGGCTTCGGTCAGCACGACAGCGGCTGGCTCGCTTACTATGATTTTGTTAGCCAAATTGGTGTGGAAGGCACTGAACCGTTAAATGGGCTAACTAAGCTAGCGCGCAACAGCGGCTGGTGGTGGCCATTTGAAAATATTTGCATTTTGACAGACCGGCCCATTGAACTGCACCGCGACAACCGCAGTCGTTTGCACAATGAAACGGCCATGGCCATGAAGTTTCGCGATGGCTGGGGCATTTATGCCTGGCACGGCGTGCTCGTACCCGCCTATGTGGTGCTCTTGCCAGAGCCTCTTACCTTCGACTTAATTGAGTCAGAGCCCAACGCCGAAGTACGCCGGGTTCTAATTGAGCGCTATGGCCTCGACAATTATTTGCGCGAAGGGCGCGTCATAAAAATCCACCAGGACCAGTGCGGCATTCTCTACCGCATGAACTTGACTAGCGATGAGCCAATCTTAGTAGTGCGCGTGCAAAACTCCACACCAGAACCTGACGGCACCATCAAAGAATACTTCTTACGTGTGCCACCAAATATGATGCGGGCCCGCCAAGCTGTTGCCTGGACATTTGGCCTGAGCGAAGAAGAATATTCGCCACTGGCTGAGACATAAGAATTGTCTTTCCAGAAATGTCTTTCAGTGACGGAATAACTATCCATTGTTAGGAATTAGGAGCGATCGAAAAGCAGAAAAAATCTAATGCCTGTCCCAACAAAGATTATGCTCACGCCAGCGCACTTGCCAACCGAACAGCAATTGTAGTAACATATCTACATCGAGCAGAGGATCGGCAGATGAACATCACAACCTTGTCGAGTCGGGAATTCAACCAAGACTCAAGTAAAGCAAAAAAAGCTGCCAAGAAAGGCCCTGTGTTCATAACAGACAGGGGCAAACCAGCCCACGTGCTGTTAACTATTGAAGACTATAGAAAGTTGACTGGAAAGACATTCAACATCATAGACCTGCTGGCAATGCCCGGCATTGACTCTGTCGAATTTGAGCCGCCGAAATTGGGAGACCATGTGTTTCAGCCAGCAGATTTATCCTAATGTACTTGCTAGACACAAATGTAGTTTCAGAGTTGCGCAAAGCCAAAAGCAGCAAAGCAAACAAACACGTCTTAAGCTGGGCGGCAGCCACTCCACACTCGAATCTATTTCTATCAAGCATAACTGTGCTCGAACTTGAAATCGGCATTTTGCTAGTCGAGAGAAAAGATATAGCTCAAGGAACGCTTCTAAGAACCTGGCTTGAAGATCACGTTTTGCCTGCGTTTGCCGACCGCATCCTATCGATAGATACAGTCGTTGCGCGCAAGTGCGCCAGACTGAATGTCCCCAACAAGCGATCGGACAGAGACTCACTAATTGCAGCTACAGCGATAGTTCACGGCATGATCATCGTGACGCGCAACGTCAAAGATTTTGACTTCGACGAACTCAAAGTTATCAATCCATGGGATTAAGAGACTATGGTGGCATTTGGAACTTTGCTCTGCAATATCGAGAAGAGTTGGCCGGTCCGGAAAAAATTTATCGTAGCAAACTGCCCGATCAGCGGCAGCCGGAAAAGCTTGAACCTGATTACCGAAAGAAAGATTATCCCGTCTTCGTGACGCATTCTGATCACGCGGCCAAGCCCGTGCAGCCTGACCAGATCAATTCCTATCAAACTGGCAAACTCAACTGAAATACTCTCATCGCCAACGATTTGTAGTTCTGTATCCGTAAGTATGCAAGAACCAGATTTCACCTCAGTGCTGGAATCAATACTGTCGCCCTGATAGTAAATAATCTTGTAATTCATATGACTCAACTAAACAACAGAAAGCTCTTTGCTCGCCTCATTTAAGAGTTCAATGGCCGCAGGAGCCAGAATTATCTTGGTCGAGGCAATCAGGTCTTCTAACTGATTCAAATTAGTAGCACTAGCGATAGGGGCTGTAATGCTAGGTCTAGCCATGAGCCAAGCCAGCGCGATACGGGCCGGAGTAGACGAATATTCAGCGGCAAGTTTATCAAGAGCAGCAAGAATGCGAAAACCGCGCTCGTTGAGATAAGTCTTCACTCCTTCTCCTCGAGCACTCTGAGCCAAATCTTCTTCAGAGCGGTACTTGCCAGAAAGAAATCCACGAGCCAAAGAAAAATAGGAAATTACTCCAATTTTTTCTTTGAGGCACAGCTGCTCTAGGCCTTTTTCATAACCGGCACGTGCATACAGATTATATTCCGGCTGCAGGCACTGATAGCGGGCAAAACCGTTATCGTCGCTAATCTTTAGAGCTTCAGCCAACCGCGCGGCAGAATAATTAGAAGCTCCGATGGCACCAATTTTGCCAGCCTTAATCAATTGATCGAAGGCCTCAAGGCTCTCTTCTAGGGCAACCTTGTCGTCATCCACATGGGCTTGATACAAATCAATATGGTCGGTCTGCAGCCTTTTGAGAGATGCATCTACTGCTTTATGAATATGAGCTGCTGACAAATTTTTCTTGTCTGTGCTGCCATCGAATCCGCATTTAGTGGCCAGCACGACTTTGTTACGCTTGCCACTGCATTTAAACCAATTACCAATTATGGTTTCAGATTCGCCGCCAACATTACCTTCTTTCCAGGCAGAGTAGACATCGGCTGTATCAACAAGATTGAGCCCAGCATCAACAAAACCGTCGAGCAATTCAAACGATGTCGGCTCATCAATTGTCCAGCCGAATACATTGCCACCGAATGCTAGCGGTGCAACTTCTAACTGAGTATTGCCAATCTTTCGTTTCTTTACTTCGTGCATGGTTCACCTTTTCTCTACAACTACATCTCTATGCGATTGCCGCCACTGTAAATATTGAAGCGACCATCGCGCGCAAATCCCACTAGGGTCATGCCACACTCTTGAGCCAGACTGACAGCCAAACTCGATGGTGCACCAACTGCTATTAGAATTGGAATTCCGGCATGAGATGCTTTCTGCACCAGTTCAAAACTAGCGCGACCACTAACCATCAGAATAGTGTCATTCAGTGGTAATTTGTCTTGCAAGAATTGAGAACCAATTACTTTATCTAGGGCATTGTGGCGGCCCACATCTTCTCGCAAAACGACCAGCTCACCCCGACTATTAAACAATGCAGAAGCATGGATGCCGCCAGTTGAATCAAAATTAGCTTGAGCTTGGCGCATGGTGGCTGACAGCGAGTGCACAATGTCGCTTGATACCAGCGGCACTCCTTCAACTGATTGGTGGTGACGTTTCACTTTTACTGCAGCAATTGATTTTTTGCCGCAGACTCCACAACTTGAAGCCACGAAAGAATGACGTTCGAAAAGCTTCGAATCTAGCTCTACACCAGGTTTAAGAGAAACAATAGCAACGTTGCATTTATCATTGATAATTTCATCAATTTGCTCAGGCTGCGAAATTATCCCTTCGGTGAACAGAAACCCCGCAGCTAACTCTTTGTCAGCGCCAGGGGTGCGCATAGTCACAGCCACTGATTGCACTAGGTTAGAATCTGCCGAATTAGTACTTGAATGAAGCGCAACATGTATCTCTAGAGGTTCTTCCACCGCCAGCACATCGCTAAAATCAGAAGCGGCGGCTCCCACAATGCGCTGTGCTTCAACAGTTGCTGTACCGGCAAGACTCTCATCAGCAGAATCTTCCGCACTAGAGGAAGTATTACAACTAGCATGCTGAGTCTTCACTGGGCACCAATTTCAGCCTTTGCTGCAGCCTTCACTTCGATGACAATCTGCTTCATCATAGGCTGATCACTCTGCGGGCTGTAATCACCAAGCGGGCACAAGACATTACATTCAGGCATATAGCCTGAGGCACAGCCACGCGGAATGTTGTATTTCACAACCCTAAAACCATTCAGCGAGCGAGTTGAGCCGTCTTTGCCAAAGCTTGTGATATCAATCAAATCAAACTCATTGAGACCGCGTTCTGCCATGTCGTCTTTGTTCATTAGCAACAAGGTGCGCAGATTCTTCACACCGCGATAGCGATCGTTATCTGAATAAATAGTGGTGTTAAATTGATCGTGAGAGCGCATAGTGCCAAGCATTAAGCGGCCCGGAGGCAAATGAGTATCAGGCAGAGCTGCAGCCGAAAAATTGGCTTTACCAGTCGGTGTATTAAACACTAACTCACGAGCTGGCTGTTTAATACGGAAGCCCAGCGGCTCACGCACCCGTTTATTGAAATCATCAAAGCCAACAATTGCTTCGCTCATTTTGTCGCGAATCAAATCATAATTGCCGATATATTTTGTCCACGGCGTGTTTGTTTTCTCAAGCGTGGCCAGTGCCATACCGGCAATGATAGCCAACTCTGAACGTAGATGAGGTGAAGCTGGATCTTTCATCCCCTTCGACAAATGCACCATACTCATAGAATCTTCTACTGTAATTTGCTGCGGCCCCTCAGCCTGCATGTCGATTTCGGTGCGACCAAGACAAGGCAAAATCAAAGCATCTCGCCCCACAACCAAATGACTGCGATTGAGTTTAGTGCTAACTTGCACGGTCAAATCGCAATTGCGCAAAGCAGCAAATGTAAGGTTGGTATCAGGAGTGGCGATAGCAAAATTGCCGCCCATGCCGACAAACACTTTTACATCGCCGTCATGCATGGCGCGAATTGTACGCACTGTATCAAGGCCTTTCTCTCGTGGCGAAGTGATACCACAAGCAGCGTCCATCTTCGCCAGCCAAGCTTCAGGCGGTGAGTGGTGAATGCCACAGGTGCGGTTGCCCTGAACATTACTATGACCGCGAATAGGGCAGGGCCCGGCACCGAGCTTACCAATATTGCCCCGTAGCAAAAGCACATTGACTATTTCGCGAATGGTATCAACACCATACTCTTGCTGACTGATACCCAGACACCAGCTAAAGATGGCTTTATTAGCCTTTCTATAGATATCTGCCGCTTGGCAGATTTGCTCGCGGCTGAGGGCCGCTTGTTTCTCAATATCGGCCCAAGAGGTAGATTCACAAGCGCTCTTATACTGATCAAAACCAGCGGTGTATTGGTCGATGAAGGCACGGTCAATAACGGTGGGGTCGCTCGGAGCCAGCTCTAAGAGATATTTGCCAATGCCGCGCATAATGGCAAAATCACCTCCAATGCGTGGCTGCAAGTTAAGAGTGCTGGTTTTAGTGGCCTTAAAAGTGAGCATATCGAGAATTTCATGGGGAGTAATGGCAGTGGTAGCCGCTACTTCAATTAATGGATTGATGTGCACAATTTTCATATCGTGCTCTTTTACACCGTCAGCCAGAGCGCTCAACATGCGTGGCGCATTCGTTGCTGCATTTACACCGATAACAAAGATTGCTTCTGAATTTTGCCAGTCAACAATGTCTACTGTGCCTTTCCCCGTGCCCAGCGAAGCAGCCATGGCTCGGCCGCTGGCTTCGTGACACATATTTGAGCAGTCGGGCAAATTATTGGTGCCTAGTTCGCGAGCAAAAAGCTGATAGAGGAAAGTGGCTTCATTAGAGAGTCTGCCAGAAGTATAAAAGCTGGCAGCATTAGGGCTAGGCAAGGCTTTGATATGCTTTGCAAAGAGGGCAAAAGCATCATCCCAACTAATGGGCTCATAGCGATCTGTGGCCCTGTTATATCTCATCGGCTCAGTCAGGCGACCTTCGTTTTCTAAGGCAAAATCGCTCCACTCGAGTAATTCGGCAACTGTGTGCTCTGCAAAAAACTTACGATCGGTGCGCTTGGCAGTCATCTCCCATGTAACGTGCTTAATGCCGTTCTCGCAAATATCCATGCGCAGACCTTTGCGATCATCCGGCCAAGCACAGCCGGGACAGTCGAAGCCACCGTTCTCTTGGTTCATGGTGAAGATGGCGCGCACCCCCTCCACAACTTGCCTTTGTTGCAACAGAATGTGGCCGACACTGAAGGCTGCGCCCCAAGCCGCGGCTGGATGAGTGTAATCGCGCTGTACAAACTTGGCCCTTTTGATTTGGCCTTTGACTACAGGTCTTACTTTCTCATCACTAGACATTGCACCCTCGCATAGAGTTTCTAAGAGCTCTATTTATTACTTGCCACTTTTGCCGAATTTTACCAAGCCTATGAAGGAATCTCACAATCGAAGATAGCAAGAAGCTAGCGCCCGGCCAGACGGGTAAAATTTTTGATGCACTAGACTAGCAAAAGGAAAACACGATGAAGTGCTGGCAGACTCTCTTGGCTTTGACATTTAATCTACTTTTGCTAGTGCAGCCAGCTCTAGCTTCAAGCGATAATAAACCGAATAAAATTACGGCCTCTAGCAAAACGATTGCCACTGTAGCCGACGCTATCGAAATGGCCAAAGAAGCCATGCCCGAAATAAAATATGAGCTAGAGAAACAGCCGATGACCTCTTACGAGGGAGGCTCGTCACACGAAGCCACGGCCTTGAATTTTCCAATATCTAAGGGTTTAGCGGGCGTTTCGATGTTTCTTAAACCAGGTGGCTTGAGAGAGTTACACTGGCACGCTAATGCTGCTGAATGGTCATATGTAATTGCAGGTCACTGCCGCATCACTGTTATTGACCCCCAAGGCCGTTCTGAAGTGAAAGATTTCGGACCGGGAGATGTTTGGTACTTTCCCCGCGGTCATGGACATTCAATTCAGGGCATGGGTGATGAAGAGTGTCATTTCATACTCGTCTTCGATAGCGGCTATTTCTCAGAGTTTGCCACCTTCAGCATGAGCGATTGGTTGGCACAAACTCCGAAAGAAGTGCTTGCCAAACAATTCAATTTGCCTGCTGAAACTTTTAATAGCTTCCCTAAAAAAGAGGTCTACATCGCCCAAGGCCCAGTGCCCACGCCGATGCCTGCTGAGCCAGCTGCGGCCAGTGAAAACCCACCACCGCTAACACATAGATATCGCCTCGGCGCCAAGGTGCCAGAGGTTGTGCCGGGTGGAACTTTCAACGTAGTTTCGCAAAAAGACTTTCCTATCTCTGCCACCATGTCTGGTGCCATTCTAAAATTAGCGCCGCTGGCCATTCGCGAAATGCATTGGCATCCAAACGCTGATGAATGGCAGTATTACATCAAAGGACGCGCCCGCATGACTGTATTCGGCAGCAAAGGCCGCAAAATCACTCGCGAATTTGGACCAGGAGATGTGGGCTATGTGCCCATGGGTTATGGCCACTACATTGAATCTGTAGGCAGCGAAGAATGCGAAATTTTAGCTGTCTTCAACACTGGCGACTATCAAGAAATTTCGCTTTCTCAGTGGCTAGGCAGCAATCCAGCCTCTGTATTGCAAACCAATCTTGGAGTATCTAGTGAAGTGATCAATGCCCTGCGCAAAAAGCAAGGTCTATTCAGCACGCCCGCTAACTTCAAATAGGAAGACATAAGCAATGCCTGTCACCAGCTATAACGGAATCACCATGCCGGCCATGATGTATGGCACTGCCTGGAAAAAAGATGCCACTACTAAGCTGGTAGAAGCGGCTGTTGATGCTGGTTTTCGCAGTATAGACACCGCCAACCAGCTCATTCACTACGATGAAGCACTGGTTGGTGAGGCCTTGCTGGCCTTGCAACAAAAGGACATCGACCGCCAAAGTTTATTTCTACAAACGAAATTTACTTCAGTCAATGGCCAAGACTCGCGCACGCCATACGACGCTAAGGCCAACCTGACGACTCAAGTCAATCAGTCAATGGCTAGCTCACTCAAGCATTTGCACACAGACTATGTTGATTCTTATGTCTTGCATGGCCCTTACTCAAGGCAGGGCATAACGCCCCAAGACTTAGAAGTATGGGCAGCTATGGAAGAGCATTTCAACGAGGGGCGAGCGCGCATGCTCGGAGTGAGCAATGTTAGTGCCGATCAACTAGCTGCTTTGTGCTCAGTGGCCAACACCAAGCCTATGGTTGTGCAAAACCGCTGCTATGCCATGCGCGGATGGGATAGTGCAGTTCGAGAGATTTGCAAAAAAGAAGGCATTATCTATCAAGGCTTCTCTTTGCTCACAGCTAATCCACATGTGCTTGAAAATGGCTCAGTTCAGGCCATGGCACGCAGATTAAATACCGGCGTGGCGCAAATAGTCTTTAGTTTCGCCCTGCAAATTGGCATGCTGCCCTTAACTGGCACAACCAACAAACGACATATGGAAGAAGACCTCACAGCCGAAGGGCTGACCTTGACTGAAGCAGAGATGCATACCATTGAGAACATGGGTTAGAGGCTTAAGCCTGCCGCAGCAACCCCCGAAAAGAATCGGCGTTGTCAAGCGAGCCTGTGCAGGTTTGGCCTGACAGGCTTTCTGGGCATAAAACTGAAAATTCTGCCTAATTTGCACTTGAGCAAGTCAGATTTTTGCCAAATCCGTATAGATAAATCGCGATGCCAATCTTCGACTCCCACAACTCAAGTTCAGATAAGAACGCCGGGCAACCGCGGCAGACTTATCTTGACGCGGCTGTGCACTCAGCAATTGATCCAATTGCTCGCGAAATTTTCTCGCCTCCTACAGCTAAGGTAGTGGAAGACGAGACGGCCCACTACACTAAGGCCTTTATAAAAACTGTCCCGCTGTTCATGAAAGGCAAACTGGCACTAGGTGGCCTCGCCCTTACTTATGTGGCCGACCAGGCAAAAATCGGAGACACCTGGCAAAATCAAGCCACTGACGCCACTCTCGGCTTGGGCAAGGCAGCAGCGCTCAAGGGCAGCTTTGCTTTGATGGAGAAAAGCGCTCTTTCTCCTGCGCGAACTGGCATTCAACTAGGTATTGTCTCGCGCACGGCAGAAGCCGGCCTAACAAGAGAAAACTACTTAGATAAAAATGGCAACCTCAATTTTAGCGGCGGCCTAGCCACCACATTTAAAACAGCTTTCAACCCTGGCAATTTGGCCGTTGACGCCCTCACTTTCGGCGCGGCAGATGTTGTCTGGGGGCGCATGTACAGCACCAGCAGAGGCGCCATTCGCTTTGACACAGTGATGAACAGAACGATTCAAGCAGGAGTGATGGGCACTGCAGCGGGTTCAGGCAATGAATTAGTACGCCAGTGGCAATCTGACGAAAAATTCAATCTCTCGCTAATTATGGGTCGCGGACTAGCCGATGGTTTAGTTGGCGGAACAGCAGGGCGCTTAGGCGGAATGCAGGCAGAGCGTTACAACCGCTTGCCTGTCAAAGACTCACCCACGGCGATGAACGATGCAAGACAAACGCCATATCAGCTAGGAAAAATTGGAGACGGTCAACAAATAGGCCTAAGAGACGGTGTCTTCACAGCCTCGCAAGAGTTCAGCCACTTCATGACACCGACCTGGAAAGGCACAATTACAAGCGCCGAAGGCAAGACAACACCGGTTGTCTTCAGACCAGACACCAACACTGAAGCCTTTGCCCATCGCCAACAATCAGAAATAGCGGGTTACGGACTCGGCACCAAGCTAGATTTCACAAACTCATTACCGGTATCAGTGGCTCGTTCCGTTGAAATTGGCGGCAAGACTTACAACGGCTATGTTCAAGAAATTACCGGTAAGAGCCTGCTTGAGACCGTCGATCCCCATGGTCCACGACAATTATTCAGGCCTCCTTCAAAAGAGGTATTAGCTGAATTCCGCCAGAACGAGCCTTTATTCAAAGCCTATCAAGAAGCCTGGACCCAAAGACAAATCATGGGCGAGTGGGACAACCACATTCTCAATTTCGTCTCTGAGAAAACGGCAACAGGAAGCACAGTCAAGAATATCGACTTGGGTGATGGTCTCAGACCTGCCGCCACTCCTGCTGACTTAATTCCTATGCCGGGGCTCCGTCGTGGTTACGAAAACCTCAATCAACATCTCTACAACGAAGCCACTAAAGTTCCATTGCCACCTGAAACAGTAGCCAAAGTTCGCCAATTTGTAGACACTTACAACACTCCCGCTGGCAAGGCCGAGCTACAGGGCTTGGGTCTTACTCCCCAACAGGTCGACGGAGTTATCGGCCGAGCTGAGTGGTTTGCCAAAAATGGAAGACTACCAAAGGGTGACGCTGAACCAACGCTGTACCGCTTCGCCTCCAACCTCTATCAGCAGTTAAGAGGTCGCAACAGCATGGCCAGCCGTGTAGACTTACATAGCCTGGGCGATGAATAACCGCTTTACTTCAGGCCATTGACTACTTCTAGATTAATAGTGCCTCTGGGCATCTAGGCAGCAAAATATGACGGACAAGTTCACACCGACAGACCGCAACCGCGTCATGCGGATGCGCGACCAAGCGCATTACGACCGCACCACTATCTATGAAATATTAGACTGCGCCTTTCTCTGCCACATTGGTTTTGTCCACAAAGAACAGCCATTGGTCATGCCCACTATCTATGGTCGAGAAGGCGATACTATCTACATTCATGGCGCCGCTGCCAGCCGCATGATGAATAACCTCGCCCAAGGCCTTCCTATCTCACTTGCAGTGACCCTGCTCGACGGTTTGGTCTTGGCCCGCTCTTCCTTCAACCACTCAATCAACTACCGCTCAGTGATGATATTTGGTACGGCTATTCCTGTGGTAGAAAAAGCAGCCAAAGTGCACGCTCTCAAAGTGATTTCAGATCAAATTATGAAACAGCGCTTTGAAGATACGAGAAAGCCAACTGGTGGTGAACTAGCTGCTACCTCAGTTCTAGCCGTTAAAATTGACGAAGCCTCGGCCAAAATTCGCAAGGGTCCGCCCGACGACGATGAAGGCGATCTTACTTTACCTTATTGGGCTGGAGTGGTGCCATTTACAATGGTGGCACATCCTGTTATCAATGATCCCAGACTAGAAGCCAACAAGCAGCCACCCGCCTATGTAAATCAATACATAGATGATTTCGAAACTATGGTCACACCCACAGCCAAAAGCAGGAAGAAAAAATGAGCCTTGCAGGAAAAGTTATCTTCATCACCGGCGCCTCAAGAGGCATAGGCCTTGCCATAGCACTGAGGGCAGCTCGTGACGGCGCTTGCATTGCCATTGCGGCCAAGACCGTGGTCAAGCACCCTAAACTTCCTGGCACCATTCACTCTGCCGCCCTCGAGATAGAAGCAGCCGGTGGAAAAGCTCTAGCAATTCAGTGCGACGTGCGCGAAGAAGAGCAAGTGAAAGCAGCTATAGCACAAACTGTTGAGCACTTTGGTGCCCTCGACATTCTTGTCAATAATGCTAGCGCCATCAACCTCACCGGCACCCTCGAAACTGAAATGAAGCGCTTTGATTTGATGAATCAAGTCAACGCCAGAGGCACTTTTCTCTGCTCGAAGATAGCTATTCCTCATCTAGCAAAAGCCAGTAACGGCCATATTCTCAATTTATCGCCACCACTAAATATGGACAACCGTTGGTTTGCACCACATGTGGCCTACACCATGGCAAAATATGGCATGAGCATGTGCACTCTTGGAATGGCCCCAGAATTAAAAGGCCAAGGTATAGCCGTCAATTCACTTTGGCCAGAGACCGCTATAGCCACTGCTGCAGTGAAAAATTTACTGGGCGGAGAGGAAGCTCTTAAATGCTCGCGCACACCAGATATAGTGGCAGACGCTGCTCATTGGATATTCTCTCAACCAGCCGAGCAATGCACAGGCAATTTCTTTATTGACAGCGAAGTCTTGACCAAGGCCGGGGTGAGCGACTTAGAGCAGTACGCAGTTAGCCCAGGCAGCAAACTGATGAAAGATTTCTTCTTATAGACTATCGCTTGATTTTTATAGCAGCCTGATAATTGCTTCGATTTGGCGACGATGAATACGTTGGTGTATTGCTGCCAGGCAAATCCATTTGTGCACTGTCAAAGGGCCAAACCATGGATGATTAAATGTAGCTGTGGCCCACTGGTCGCCGCGCATTGATCGAATAGTTTTGAGAAAATCATCGCTGAAAATTTTGTATTGATCAAGGCAGTCGCTGCCAGCCAAATCACCTGGCGGTTTTACGGCTGCGATGTCGGCAACACCTGGCGGTGTTTCACCACGAACAAGATGCTGAGCCACTATTTTGATACTACCACCAACAATTATCAAATGTTCCAGTACCATTGCCGCAGACCAGAAGCGCGAGCTATCCTCAATGGCAGGCAAGCGTGGCACCAATATGCGCTTATCGCGCAGCGGTGCGGGAATAAGGGCAACCTCGCGCAAGAGAAGCTTTGATTCTTTTTCGAAAATTCTGATGGCGCTGTCAAAGGTTGTAATTTTGCAGAGCATCGGAAAGATTATTGTCTTTTGCAACAACATTTCAAAGAACGGCAGACCGGCCCCGGGCGCATCTAGTTTCGGTATCGGGCTGGGCAGCGGGCTCGATGCTTCAATAGGCTCGCCTTCAGGCACTAGAACAATGAACCTCGAAAATAGACGCACAGGCAACAGATGCCATTGTACATCAGGGTCGACTACGTTATTGAACCAAGCAACTTTATAAAGTATCGCTTGAGAGCGAACTGGAGTTAAAATAGTAGAATCAATTTCACAACAAATACAAGATGATTAAAAAAGCCAAGATGAAATTCAACAAGCAAGAATCTACTAAAAAACTGACTGCAACGCTTCTGGCAACACTGGCCGGCCTAGCCCTATCAGCGAGCCTGCCTTGCCGCGCTGGAGACTTCGAAACAGGCTGCCAGCAATACACAGCCAAAGACTACAAAGGGGCGAAAGCTAGCTTTGAGAAAGTAATCAAGGCTTATCCAAACTTCGCTCTCGCCCACTACTATCTTGGCAACATTTTGATGAGCAGCGGACAGTCCGCTCAGGCCAAGCAAGAGTATCAAGCCTGCCTGGACGCTCATCCAGACGCCACCACAGCCGGGTACTGCCAGACTATCCTAGGCAAGCTTGGAAGCGCCAGAAGCGGCTCTTCCACTGCAAGTGCCTCTAGTAGCGCTGCCACACCAGCAGCCTCAGCCAGCGCACCAGCTGATAGCGGTTCAGGCGAGGCTGCCAAACGCAAAAAACTAATTATGGACAAAGCCAATCAAGAAATTGCCGAACTGCACAACGAGTGCAAAGAACGGATGGAAAAAGGCAATGGTAGCGGCGTTACCACCCACAAATACATCAATCCAGATGGCTCGGTAATTTACGATGTAGACCCAGAAACCCGCGCTGCCATTCAGAAAGAATACAATCAAAAAATTGATAAAGTACGCGAGATGGCTGAGTATCAGTGCAAATTCATTAAGTAGCGGCAGCACTATTTAATGACTTTGGGTGCATCCAAAATGTTTGGAATCACCCGCATATCAACGTCCAGAATCAAGAGATCTTTTGAGGCTACGCCATTGGTCGTCACTGTCAATGGCAGGTGATGTTGGGGGAATGGCATCTCTGGCACTATGAATGTCAGGTTTGTTTCAGTAGCAGAAACTACCCTGGCTTTGTGAGGCCCTACAGCTACTTCATTTTCAGAAGCGACCTTAGAGAAACCACGTCCCAAAATCATCACAGGCTGACTGGGGCTAGTGGAAGTGATATCGAGCCAATAGATGTTTGGCCGCCCTATCACCTTGAAAGCATTGCTCTTGGCCGAATCGACCGTAACTATCAGACTTTGCTCGCCCGCGGGAATATGGGGCGGCACCTTAATCTGTAACTCGCCAGCGCTAGCCGCCAGTATGTCAGCCGTCTTACCGGCAAGTGTGACTTTTAACGAGTGCTTATTATCAGAAAAGTTATTGCCGAGGACCGTTAACTTATCATCGCGACCAAACGGGTTTGGCTGCACAGAAGTGATGGCGGGCTTCTCAGAATAGAGCTTCCAGACGATACGGGCACCAGAAGGACCGAATACCTCGGTCGCCACTACGGTATCGCCAGCAGTGACAACTCCATTGAGACTACGGCTGAATTTACCATTCTCATCGAAATCTTTTATCGTGGCAAATGGTTTTCCCGCTATCGATATGCGCAAATCAGTCATTTTCGGCCGACCATCTGAGCCATTGGTGAAGGTCAAAACTAGCTGTTTTTTTTCTTGACCAGCCTTGAGATGAATGTGATCGCGGTAAGTTTGCCAGACCCCGGCACGAGCCACATGAGGGCGCGACTCGTGCACAACTACCAGCTGGTTATTTTCATCTACTTTGAGCTTTGCCTCTACTACTCCCACTCGCCCCAAGGACAGCAACAGCGCTACGCTGAGAGGAAAGAATAGATACTTTGCGGCCATCGACTTTTGGCTGTTTTTCTGTGCCAATTCAGCTTTTATCAAGACTTTTACCTATAGTGAATTGAGGAAGGCAAGCAGGTCTTCTTGTTCTTGCTTGGGCAACTTAGAGTATGCAACCTTAGATTGGTCAGCTTGACCGCCATGACTCATGATGGCATCGTGCACCACACGAGTGCGACCATCATGCAAGAGAAACTTCTTGAAGCGCAGGCCCCAAAGTGGGGTAGTGCGCCATTCTCCGCCACGAGCTCCCTCTTGGGGAATACCATCAGCCAACTCTTTACCCATTTGGTGCACAAGAAAATCAGAGTACGGATAGATTTTCTGATTTGAAAGCGCATCAAGCTTCAAATACTTAAGCTCAGGCAATGGGCTATCAGGGTCTACAACATAACCGTTTGGTGCCGTGGTCATTGACGGTTGATGGCAAAAAGCGCAATTCATTTGATTGAAATACTTCTCGCCTCGCTTCACTTCTTCTGTAATTACTCCGCGTTTGGGCGGAGCTAGAAGAGCCTGGAAATAATTGAGTTTGACCAAGATGTTGCCCTTGTCGTTAGGACCGGGCGGAATCACCTGATAAACCTCTTTCGGGAAGATTCCAAAAGACTGTGAAGAATTCTCAGTGGCGCTAAGGTAAGTGGTTAAGCCCAACTCGATGTTCATCGCACCAGTGGTGAAATTGAAGAGATTGACGTTCTGATTCTTCCAGCCGAAACGTCCGACTCTTGGCGCCTCAGTATAACGATCAACTGCAGAAATTGGTCGCCCTGCCATTGCTGGATTTTCAATGTTCTCTTTTAGAGCATTGGCAATGATGTCGGCATCAGGAATATTGTCGATTAAGCCATCGCCAAATAACGGAGGCGAATGTCGAGGAGAGATAATGTCTGCATTCGGAGGAATGGAATCGGATTCAACTTGCACATCAAACGGCAGAAGATCTGGGTTTTCTGTTGTAATCGAACGCTTCTGTAGACTTGGTCCGCCTTTTTCAAGGAAGAAATCAACGTCACGTTTGCCCATCATTTCAACTACTTCGCTCATCGGCAATTTTGCTTTCGGCGAACTAGGAATTCGTCTGGCGAAATTGACAATGCTGGTACTTGAATTATCCCGCCCTTCGCCGCCCACTACCTCGGAAGGCTGACCATGGCACTCGAAACAACTCTGGCCATTGAACAATGGCCCAAGGCCTTCTTTTACTGTGAACTTCTTTTTGAAAAGATCTTTGCCTTCGTTGAAAGCGGCAAGTTGCCTGGCACTTAGTCCATCGATGGGCTGACCGCGATTATCAGTGGGATCATTGGCTTTCTTTCCATTCAGGCCGGTGTAGGTAGCCGGGCTTAAACCCGCCACCGAAGGCAGTGGTGTTTCGCGATAGGTAGACCATAAAAATTGGGCTAGTATCAGCACCGCAATAACGGCGGCAAGCTGCACAAACTTTCGCTGAAAGAAACCGAAGACTTTCGAATCTTTATTCATTAGGCCAGCCCATATTTTGTCGATTTAGTAATTTCATTTGAAAGAAAGCTTTTGCATAGTACCCGCTGATGCCAGTAAGCTAAGCAAAATCTCTTTGGCCGTGCTCGCTGCGCCAAGCGTTTCTAAACAGGCTTTTCTCTTCGGGTTTGTTCCGTCAGCTCTGTTGGTAAATACATTAAAGGAAGAACTAACTTTTGCAGCGGAAATTTAATGCAGATCAACTCGCGAAGAACGGCCAAACGACCAAAAGCTTGCAGCGTAAGGCAAACCTCTGCCAATTCACTTGCCGAAAGCCCACTCGCTCTCTTAGTAATGAGCGTTGTCATTCTTTTTATGATCTCACTTTTCTCTTTGCTCACTGGCTATGCCACCTTGAATTTCGCTTCTCAAGCGGCCGCTCGCGAAGCTGGATCTTCGCAAACACGCAGCGCTGCTAGAGCAGCCATGCAGCGTATCGGTGACCAAATTCTTAGTGGCCCCATGGGTCAGTTCGGCGGAATTTCGCCCAAGAACTCTACCGGTATGACCTTACGCACCTTTAGGGTGCTTGATGGTGGTACGCCCGAACAATTTGATGTGGCGCCAGGAAGCAACATCGCAGTTGACCAAAGTCGTTACTCTTACACCTACGTAATTGATGCGAGATACTCAATCACGCCATTGCTTTTGCCCTTTGCTTTCCCTGTGCAAGCCCAATCAACCTGCGCCCTTGAGCATCCAGAGGGCATTGCTATCTAAACTTTCAGCCGCTCAAAACCAGCGAGCAGTCTGCGTTAAGGCGGTACTTAAATTTATCAGGGAGAAATGGAATGGCAGAGTGCAGAGTAAAGAAAAGGAATAGTGACGGGCAACAGCTGATAGAACTGGCAGCAGGTCTTATTGTCTTGATCCCTATCTTCCTGATAATTATTGACCTCATAGTCTTCTTCCTGGCGGCCACACTTAACGACAATGCTTGCCGTGACGCAGCCAGAGCAGCTTCCGTTGTTCAACCAATTAGCGCCGACAATGCTGGAGCACTGCCGGCGTCAAGCCCGATCAGACAGCGAGCTAATTCGGTTGTGACTAAAATGCAGCATTTAGAAGGCTATATTATTGGTCCACGCCTTGTTCAGGTAAGTCTTTCTGGTGATTTCAAACGACCGACTAACCAATTACTAGGTGGAAACTTCGAAGGCAGTGTGGAAGTGAGAACCCAGGTAGACTACAAACTTCCCGCTTCAATCCCTGGCCTTCTGCCAGCCCAGGTACCATTAACTTCCCAGCAATCGTTCCCGCTCACAGCGGTAATGGCACCGCAGATAGTTCCTTTATAAATTTACTCACCCACGTTAATACTGGCTTGAAAGGTTGGCAATGACAGAAGAAAAACAAGAAGAAGAGCTTGCAAAAGCCCCCCCTGAAGAAGGTAAGCGGGTATCAAACTGGACTGCATTCAAAGAGTCTTGGGCCTACGTAGGAAAGGCCAGCAAAGAGCCTACGATTCAAATTCGAGCAGGAGATCGCAATAGCGCCAACATCTTAAAAGCAGCTATTTTCGGGGCTTTTATTTTTCTAGCGATACCTTTTCTTGCGCCGAAAGAACTTGCTCTGTGGTGTTATATTCTTGCAGATCTACTCTTCTTCGCGGCTGCTGCACTCTTTGTCATCAGCCGCTTTGGCATTTTAAGGGTAATGTCAATGAGGCATGCTCTTGTCTGTTATCAACTCATGGTAGGCACAAGTTTGTTGTCGATAGTATTGGCTTTTAACCTAGTATTGGTGGTCGTTTTGATTCTTGCTGGACCATATCTAATTCAGCTCTCTCAGCACTAGAAGCGAGTGCCCTTGCAAGAAGTTAATGTCAAAGGCAGCCAAAATTACTAGTTTGTAGTTGCAAAAATGGCGCTGTTGCATTATTGTTAAAATCGTCTAACTTAATACCAAAAATGGTGCGCTCTCAAGCTATCCATTTTCAACATTGCCTTGGGAGTGTTTTTCAACCATGAAGAGAAACCAATCGGGTAGTACGTTGATATACGGCATCGCAGCATTTCTTGGCGTTGCTCTTATCTTCGGTTTTATTGCCCTAAACTATCAACAACTTTTCGGATATCAAAAACAAGCACAAAATTCTGTTGATGCAGCAGCCATTGCTGTCACCAAAGAAGTGCAGAAAGTGACTATTCTCGATCCGCGAATCGGGCGGGTCGGAGTGATTGACCAGTATGGTACTGCTGGGTTGGAACAACGACCGATTCTCTCAATAAACACAGTAATGGCAACGGCCAGATTAGATGCTTTGGTAGCACAGCAACTAAACAACACCACCATGCTGGCAGCAGCAACTCAAGATCTAGCCAACGCTAAAGCAGCGGCTCGTGATTTAGCCAGGGCAATCAACACCTACATGGCCGGTGGCTCAGCTCAAGATGCTGATGGTAAAACCATAGTTGGTGCCAATCTACTCAAGGCCGCAGCTAACGCCTACAACGCCAACAACCGCCGTTCATCGGCTGGATACAAAGACCTTACGCCAGCAGATTTCACCATAGAAGTTGGCGATCTACGTACAGCCTTTGGTACATCTGGTGTAACTAACACCCCTTGCCCAAATCCAGCGAGCATGGACGGCTTAGGTGGCAATCAAACTTACCTAGCGCAGGTTAATGGCACTCGCTACTACCGCGCTAAAGTTGAAATTCCATCTCCAGTCGGCCCCGTAATGCTGTCCAATTTGGCAGAGCAAGTGCGCCTAGTCGACAAGGGTCTTTTTGAAGGCCTATCAGCCAATGCGGCTGTAATTCCTTCGGTAGTTAAACTGTCAGCTCGAGAACGCGCGAATGCTGTGGCTCCACAAGGGGGCAACGGTGTCTTGCCATCCGGCACAGTCAATTCAGTTGCTTGCGCCCAGATGGGTGGCCCCAGATTAGTTGCTACATCTGGTCTGCTGCGTATCGAATTCCCTCAAGGAATGCCGCCAACTGGAAGCCCAGCACCATTCACAAGTAACAGCGTAACTCCTCTGGGAATTATGAATGCATCACAAGTCAGCTCTATAGGACAGAGTGGAAGCTCAGCTCCATGGGGTGGCAACGGTGGTTACTTCACTGCAAATGGTGGAGCATTCCCCGGGTCTGGTTCTATCAGTCGCTCTGACTACATGGGACGCAATTCTGACAATCCAAGCGTATCGCTCTCATTGTTCGTCTATGACTGGTTAAAAAATGAAGGCATCAAGCCCAATATCGAATCAGTAGTAAGAGCAATGCGCAACCTCGATATGCGCAACTCACCGGTGGGTCAAAACGTCGCCATATTGCCTAACGGCGGAAGAAGAAGATCGGACATTTCTAGTGACATAGCCAGCTCGTTTTTGATACAGCCGGCCTTCGCTCAAAGGCCTCCAGTTGGCGACTCTAACAATGTCTACGGTGCAATTTTCCGCTTAGTTGATGCCAATGCGGCAATGACTCCCGGAAGAGATCCCCGATCGTTAGTGAACTACAACGCCTCAAACAGTCAAGTATATGTCGATCAAGCTTATACATTTAGAATGCAAGCTAGCGTTCCCCAGCAATTGGCTTGGGCAGCGCAAAGCACCACTCTCGCCACAGGCATGGATAAGCAAGGCAACGCCACCACCACTGATGGCAACCCAGTGAGCGACTTATATGATCTAGAAAGAGAACTTCTTGAGACTAAACGCATTTCCAATGATACCGATGCTTCAGCGCAAAGAGTGCTGGCTAAGTATCGGCCGCTCTTGGCACAAGCTCATGCGAGCTTGACAGCAGCTCAAGCTGCCTTAACTAGAGCTATGCAAAATGCAAACAACGACACAAGCGACTCACAAGTGCAGGCCGCTCAACAAGCCGTTGACGCTGCCCAAGCTCTGGTAAACAAATACCAGGCTGTAGTTGACAGAGCCACTATTGCCGCCACTAACGGCAAGATGGGCGTGCGTGTGACAGACACGATCGTCAACAACCTGCTGTCAGTAACGGCCATGGGTACAAAGAAAAATAAAGCAGGCGACTTCATGCTCGCCCGCAGTATTCCATTCTTTTCACCTAGAACCGCCGCTACAGATGCTGGTATTGAAGGAGCAGACCCCGTTCCAACCGGACAAGTCAGCAATGCACGCGGCTCCAAGAACTGGGTCGACAACACTATGTATATCGTCGGCGGCACAGTGCCTCCAAACGTAAACATAGCAATGACTGACGTCAGCGGAGTATTTCAGCCGGTCTACGCTCAGAGCGTGGTGCCGTCATCACAAACTCGCAACTTCCGCATGATCATCCGTGGTGACTCAACCGCTGGGGACGGTGTGGTTCTGGTAAGCACTGCTAATAACGGTCCAAATGCCACGACTAATCCGCAATCAATCTTGAGAGGACAGCTCAACTATCAAGCGCTGAATGTCTATCAAGAACCGCCGACTACAAGCAATCCTTGCACAATCAACTGGTCAGTAATGGCCCGTAACAACGCCTACTCGACTCAGGCAGACTGCCGCAAACCGCCAAAGGCAGGTGACCCAGAGTCTGAAGGCAACGTGCTCGATTGCTCGAGAGCCCAAGGACAGACCAATCCTGATGGCTCAGCCAAGGCGTGTGACTCAGAGGTAGCCCAATGGCAATTTACTTCGCCGTTGCCCAACTGCCCACCACCACCGATTCCGCCAGGCAATCCACCAGGTGAATCACACTAGCGATAAGTAGCAAACCAAACAAAAAAAGGAGTTGTCGTCAGGCAGCTCCTTTTTTTGTATGCTTTGCTCAAGACCTTAATGGCGGATCAATTTTGAAAACTTTTCTTTCTTTGAAAAACAGTCATAGCAAGCAATTACCCGCTCAATTCGCTAAACAGGATGTGCGTTATTCGGAAGCTCTGGTCGAGCATTTCTTAGAGCAATTCACAAAAAAGGGTGACATTATTCTTGACCCTTTCATGGGCTTTGGCACCACTTTGCTGGTGGCCGAACAAATGGAGCGAACATGCTATGGAATAGAATTTGATCAAGAACGACAAGAGTACGTCTGTTCCATTCTTCAACATCCCGATCGAGCATTGCACGGCGACTCAATGGCAATGAGTTCTCTGCCGATTCCCGATATAGATTTTTCCATCACCTCACCACCCTACATGGGTCAAACGCACACTGAAAACCCCTTCACTTCATACAAAACAGTGGGAGGCGGTTACAGCCAGTATCTCAAGGATCTCACCCATATATACGAGCAAGTAGCAGACAAGCTAAAACCCAATGGCCGAGCGATTCTAGAGGTATCGAACTTAAAGCACGAAGATGGCAGTGTAACAACACTGGCCTGGGATGTCGCTCGCGCGGTTTCGGAAGTACTGCATTTTGAGGGTGAAATTGTAATGAGCTGGCCAGACGATTGTGGGTACGGTTATGACCATAGTTATTGCCTGGTGTTTTCCCAAAAAAGCAAATAAGGTATAGTGCTGACGATCGTTCTCTATAGGTTCACCAAGGTAAATTGATGACTAGCCAGAAAATTCGCAAAGAGTCAGTTGAGCAGGCCAGAACCATGGCTTCTAACTTTTACCTTGACCCGGCTCAGTACGACCTCAGCTTAGAACAAATATTCGCCCGGTCATGGCAGTTCATCGGCACCACTCAGCAAGTGTTTGGCGTGAGCGACAGTACTGACAGTGAAGCGGCAAACATTCCCAATGGTGCTATGGCACCGTTCACACTATTAGAAGGCAGCCTGAACGAGCCACTTCTGCTTACTCAAGGCAACGAGCAACTCAATTGTCTATCTAACGTTTGCACTCACCGCGGCAGCATTTTAATAGAAGAGAATTGCCAGCACAGTTCTATTCGTTGTCGCTATCATGGTCGCAGATTTGCTATTGATGGAGCCTATCAATCCGCACCTGGATTTGAAGGGGCCGAAGATTTTCCTGCTGATTCAGACAATTTGCCCCGTGCCGCTCTTGGATCGTGGGGAAATCTTTTATTTGCCGGCATCAAGCCAGCCATTGAGCTTGATCAATTAATTGGCGAAATGAAAGAACGATTGGCATTTTTACCGCTGCACGAATTCAAATTTGCCCCTGAGTTATCGCGTGATTATTTCGTCAATGCCAATTGGGCCCTTTATGTTGAAAATTATCTAGAAGGGCTGCACGTTCCCTTTATTCATCCATCGCTAGTGAGCCTGCTCGACACAAAGGCCTACCACACCGATCTTCATCCCTACTGCAATGTGCAAATTGGTGTAGCCTCGAAAGCAGAAGACGCTTTTGACTTGCCACCATCATCTCCTGATCACGGCCAACTCATTGCAGCTTTCTATTATTGGCTTTTCCCCAATATGATGTTCAACTTCTACCCTTGGGGCCTGTCAGTCAATATCGTTATGCCACAGAGCCACAACACAACCAAGATTCGCTTTCTCACGTATGTCTGGCGCGAAGAACGTTTTGGAAACTATTCAACTAAAGACATCAATCAAACTGAAATGGAAGACGAAGCCGTGGTTGAGCTTGTGCAAAAAGGAATCAGATCTAGGCTTTACGATACTGGCCGCTACTCACCGACCTGGGAAGCCGGAGTGTTTCAGTTTCATAATCTCATCCGCGACTTTATCGCTAGTCCGGCCAAGGCGCCACGGCCTTAGTCTGGCCCGGGATAATCGGCTTAACGTGCTCAAGTATTTCTAAATACGCTGGATGTGCGCATTCATAGGTGACAGTGGCAGTGCCGACAACTCCACCTGGGCCCTCGGTCGCCCTTAGTTTGAGTATGAGAGTACCATCGGCTGCCATATAGCAGGTGCCAATCGTTTGCATTGCAGCAAAGTCACTACCGGCAGTGCTCTCTTCATCGGTCATAGAAATTTGATATACCATTGATCACAATTGCTTGATTCTATCTCATGCTCAAGCTCTTTAGAACCACCCATTGGGCTTTGGGAACCTATAGGCAAATTAGCAGTCTCTAGCTAAGGGCCATCCCCAAAATGTTTAATTAAAAATGGACCGTATCATGGTCAACCGACTATCACCAATGACTAACAATAGAAAAAGATCCATTCGAGCCCTTAGTCTAAAACTCACATTAGCCTGCTCTCCTTACCTCTCAACTGGGTTAATCGCTCCACTGATAGCCGCCGCTGTGTTTGTCACCAGTGAGTTTAAGGCCATGGCCGAACCCGTGCAAACCGTGGGCATTACGGGTAACAGTAAGGGTGAAAGTAAGAAGGTTGCATTAATGAGTGCAAAAGATAGCGGCAAGACAAAATCTAAAGACAAAACCAATGAGCAAATTCATATTGATTCGGCCGCTAGCAAACCAGGCAAAACAACCCGTGAAACCGTAGCAATTGATGGTAGAGAAAGGCAATATTTTCAGCACATACCAAGCCGCTACAATAGTGCCAAGCCCACAGCTGTGATGCTTGTATTTAACGGTTGGGGCAATAAGCGCGGCCAAGGAAATTCTAAAGCTGGGGCTGAAGGAACTGAACAGTTTACAGGTCTAAGCGAAAAAGCTGACAAAGAAAATTTCATTGTTGTTTACCTCGATGGCTACCAGAAAAATGAGTATTCTTGGAATAACGGCCAATGGTTCTTCAGCAAAGAAAACGACCTAGAATTCACGAACAGAGTAATCGAAGTACTGAAGCATAGTTTCAATATAGATAAAGAACGACTCTATCTTGTAGGGTATTCACAAGGGGCAAGTTTTGCCCATCGTTTTGCCACCACATTTCCTGAAAAAATTGCCGCAGTAGCTTCAGTGGGCGGCTGGATTACAGGCAAAGAGCAGAAGCCGACCTGCAGCCCATATTCATGTATTGAAATACACTCGGCTAGTGACCCAACAGTGCCACTCGATGGCCGCTCTTGGTGGCTCAAAATGAAACCACAAGAAGAGCTAAAAAAATTCTACCGCGCAATAGATGGAATGGATGCAGAACCGCAACGAATAACAACCAAAGCACCTGATGGCAGTGAAATAAAAACCGAAATATCAAAATGCAAAGCTAATGGCACCGAATTTCGCTATATCACCATTGATAATATTGGCCACAAATGGTTTGGCGGAAAAGGGGCAGAGTCGGCCGCAATAAACGCCACAGACACTATTTGGGATTTTCTTAAAGACAAGAAAAAATCAGTAAAAGCTTGAGCTAGGTTGTCTGAAGTCTGCGCAACGCTCCTTGACCGGCTCGCAGCCCGGTGGCGAAGCAGGCAGTGAGCAAATAACCGCCAGTTGGGGCCTCCCAGTCGATCATTTCGCCGCAGACAAAAATACCAGGCAATGCTTTAAGCATAAGATCTTGATCAAGAGAATCAAAACATACACCACCGGCGGTACTAATAGCTTCAGCCAATGGCCGCGTAGAGCGCACAGTAATTGGCAATGCCTTTATGTACTTTGCTAACGTCATAGGGTGAGCAATCTCGTCGCGGCTAAGCAATTCATAAAGTAGCGCACTCTTCAAGCCATCAATTTTCAAACAGCTTTGCAAATGCCGTGACAAAGATTTTGAACCTCGTGGGCGCGAAAGCTCGGCCATCACACGCTCTAGGCTATGTGCCGGCAAAAGATCAAGGCTAAAAGTAGCCGAACCATGAACATTGAGATAGTCGCGCAGGCGTCGAGAGAATGCATAAATGAGGCTGCCTTCCACACCATATTCACTAACTAGTATCTCGCCTTGCTTACTCTCGCTTTCTCCATCCAAATCAGTAAAGGTAAGGGCCACAGACTTGAGTGGAGAGTTGGGAAACTTCTCGCGCAGATGAGCACTCCAAGCCACATCGAAGCCACAATTAGCACTAAGCCAAGGCGCCATCTGCACCCCACGCTCTTGCAACCACGGTGCCCATGTACCACTTGAACCCAGCTGTGGCCAACTGGCACCACCAAGGGCCAGAATAATAGTCTCTGCATCTAAAGAGAACTCTCCTGTGGCATTGGCCATGCGCAATACAGGCCGACTTTGTTTGGAGTTCTCTCCTGCTCCTTGAAAATTTTCGTCAAAGCCTAGCCAGCGGTGATTGTGATGAAATTGCACACCCGCGCTGCGCAGCCTATGAACCCAAGCTCGCAAAAGCGGAGCCGCTTTCATTTCGGTGGGGAAAACTCTTCCAGAGCTACCAACAAAGGTCTCAATACCAAGCTCGTGCACCCATTGTCGCAGTGACTCTGGCGGGAAAGCATCCAGATACCGCTGCAGATGACTCTGCTTGTCACCATAACGGGCACAGAAGGTGTTAAACGGTTCGCTGTGGGTGATGTTCAGACCGCCGAGACCGGCACGCAGAAATTTGCGCCCCAAGGTTGGCATGGCCTCATAAACATCAACCTTAACGCCTGCATTGATGAGCACCTCGGCCGCCATCAGGCCAGCCGGTCCGCCACCAATGATTGACACAGACAATTTGTTAGCTTCCACGTCTCTTATTTCGAATGAACTCGATTAGTTCCTTGGTTGCATTCACCGGCGCGTCAGAACCAGGGCTGCCGTGCCAATCGTGACCTTTATAGCCAGGCAAAGTAATGCTCTTAATCTCAGCACCAGTAGGGGCTTGCCACTCTCTTTCTCGCACAGCAGGTGTAACTTCTTCAGGCACAAAGACTTTCTTCAATTCAATGCCGTTGCCTTTAAGATAGCGCTGCATAGTCTTCTCTTCTGAATCCATGTGCAGGCCAAACCATCTTCCGTCAATTGGTGCCACCGTATCTTTCTCTGACTGTATAGACATGAAATTCATTCCAGCCGGAACGGCTTTCTCTCGACCGGTTGTCCAACCGCTGATATCTACAAGATTTGCTGGTCGATACTTCTCGGGCAATTCGGCAGCCGCTTTGTGCGCAAAACTAGAGCCCTGCGAATAGCCCGTTAACGTGATGCGCTCTAAATCAACGTTATAGTTCTTGTTCAATTGATCAAGCACGCTAGCCGTATAGCCCACATCATCAGTCTTTGAGAAGGGGTACTGGCCATTATTGTACGAGAGATCTTTATTGGGATTGCCACTCATATAAAGGACAATCATGCCGTTCTTATCAGCCTCTTTACTCAAGCCGGTAAGCTCTTCTAGCCCCGCTGCTCCAGCCTTGGTACCACCGGGTCCCGGCTTATCGCCCCAGCCGTTAAAGACTACAAGCACTGGCGCTGGCTTTGCTGCATCATAGTTTTCAGGGATGTGCATATAAATATTGCGGGCTGTGCCGTCAACTGAAACCGCAATAGGAACAGTGCTACCCTTTTCGACTTTAGCAGGGTCAGGAAACTCGACATTTGTACCCCGCACTTTTTCAACTGCGCTGTTGCGCATCTCTTTCCAGGTATCAGCGGAAAGATTAGGCGCATCTGAGCCCGCGTCAGAACCCGCGTCTAAACCATTGTCTCGCTCGGAGACAACATCGCGTTTGTGGCTATGTACTGGTGAAACTGAATCGCGGGGCATTGGTAAGAGAGACCGTGGGCAACGAATACTGTCGTACAAGTTGTACCCAGAATTGACTGGCCTCAAGCAGGCGAGCACTTTACGGCCCCAAAAAATGAGAGAGAGACAGTGTTACCTGTCTCCCCCACTTCCATCCCCCGATGAAACTTTTAAATTTTCAATCGCCCCTGTCTATTAGTAGGCTGTAGAGTGTGCCGTGCCAAGCGCCGGGCGATTCACATTGCCATAATGCTGTCGCTAAATAACATTGACGTGACACTCAACTATCAAAACCAACGCATCTATATAAGGTTCGTTGAGCAAAGGGCAATCGAAAAATTTGAAAAAAGGCAATTACTGCAATGCAGTTGTTATATTCGCTGCCTATATTGACATCACTGAGAGGCGAACACCTCGCAACCCCCCGAACACTTCCTATTGGAGGAATCTCACATGTCACACGACCAGCCAGATCCGGTAAAGAACGCTGAAACACTTTATCACCATGCACTGGCAGGCGGCCCTGAATCCGCTGTTCAGAACATGCGCAATGAATTCGAAGCCTCTAAAGACGACGGCTCATTCAAAACTATTCAACAGCACGATGATTATTGGAAGAGCGTCGCCGGAGAACTAGAGCGCACCGGACACCTTCCTAGCATGACTGTGGCATTTGTCAGAGACAATAAAGGTGCATTCGATTTAGACGGCAACGGCGTCGTCAGCAAGCACGAAGTACTAGATGTAATCAGCGACTCGCGTCAGAGCCAAGCAAACGGCCAAGGCATGACCTTTGAAGGAATATTTGCTGACAATCTCAGAAGCACTGTGCCATCACCTAAAGGCAACAAGAGTTTCTACGATCAAGTAGCTCACACAACCAAGGCCTGGGAGTATGACAGAGACGCCATCGAAGACGTTGACCTAAACAGATGGGACAGACAAAACAATCGTCAACTCAAACGTGAATTGAAGCACGATATGACAGCTGATGCCGCTTCACCTCTATACGAAAACAACGGTGCCTTGATGCACACTCTAGATGCATCGCACAAAGAAAACGGCCGCCTCAGCCGCAGTGACTACAAAGCCTTCCTGCGTGACTACAAAGATCGCGCTGCCAACGGCCAAGAAGACGAAGTCTACAACGAACGCAATGCCCGCTTTGTTTACAGCTTACTGAAAGGCGATCAGCCCGAGATCAAGAACGGACCATTCAGAGGAATCAACATCGATAAAATCGATCGCAAAGCTGGCTACAGCCCCCAAGATGATTTCACTCCTCACCAAGACGTAGCTAGGGACGACATATCAGATACTCAGCGCAATTTCGAAGCAGAACAAAGACAAGACGAACTAGATCGCATTGAAAATGCCAAAGTGAAAAAGGCAGATGTCTGCGATAACGACTTAAAAGTTCGCCTCGACGACATGGCAACACTGAGACCCAATGAGGGTTACAGCCACGTGGCCTGCCGCTTGCTCGGCATCAAAATTGACCATAACTACAGCCCTGAAGAAAAACGCGAAATGAATCTTCTAGCTGGTCAATTGAAAAATATCACCACTGGCCATAACACCCACCGTCTCTACGAAGGCTTCATCATGCCGGTTTCGAATAACATCGAAAAACTGGAAGAGATCAACCCAGCCTTCAAAGCTCGCATGGCTCAGCTGCGCGCTCAAGACTAAAAAGCACAACACCAACTACGGTTCTAGTCGATACCCCACCCCCCGGATAGTCCTTACCAAAGGATTATCCGGGTCGGTTTCTATCTTTTGACGCAAACGCAAAATTGTGGTGCGCACCGTTTCTATGGACGCATCAGAATCTGTCGGCCACACTTTATTGAGCAAGTCATCGCCTGAAAAAACTCGCTGGGGGTGTCGCATGAATAATTCTAATAACGAAAATTCTTTGGGATAGAGTTTTATTTCAGTACCATTGAGGCTAACTACATGTTGCACAGGGTCTAGCTCAAGCTCTCGCACTTTCAAAGCTTTGTATGTAACCGGTGTAGGGCGACGCAATAACGCGCGCACCCGCGACAAAAGCTCACGTATATCAAACGGCTTAGTAAGATAGTCATCTCCGCCAGAGTCAAGGCCGGTAATGCGGTCGGGCACACTATTTCGCCCGGTCAGAAACAATACTGGTGTAGCTCCGCCCTTGGCTCGAAACTCTGTGGTCAAGGCAATACCAGTGGTATCGGGCAGCTGCCAGTCCATGACAATTAAATCGTAGTTGACTGAACCCAAATAAGCGCGAGCATCGGCACCATTGTGCACCATATCAACCATATATTTTGCTTCGGTCAAGGCGTCTTTGACTACCTGAGCGATTGATTGATCGTCTTCAACTACCAGAACCTTTGACAAGCCAGACACTCCCAAGCCAATAGACAGATTATAGCGACAGTACAGTTCTAGAACGATTGATTTCTGTAACGTCATTGTCATTTTGCCAAACTACATTCGTCATACGGGCTATCCAGCAGCAAGCGCTCGCCATCCAAATTAGCAAATAGTCGAAAAACAAATAGACGAGAAGCAAAAGCAATATGTCAATCAACGAGTATTCAGAAGGCGCCGGGCCTTCACCGGCAGCAGCGCCGTCAACGGCCTCAATGTCAGCCATTGCAAATTATATAGAAAGTTACGCCGAGGCGAGCAGCACTGTCGCGCCTCTCATCATCGAGGCCCAAGAACTTTCGCCTCAAGCTCGTCTCGATATGTACATCTCAGTAGCCTCAAGAGCCACTAACTTGCACGTTATGGAAACAGCCTTTGGCATTGCCTTACGCACTATTCGTGCCATTCAAAATGCCTCTATATCAAGCACCATGCCCACCGCCGCCAAATTGAAGACCTGCGAAACACCAATTCTCAATCTATCTCTTGAATTTGCCGGTAAAAGTCCCGAATGGCGCGCTCTAATTGTCCACATGATGATAGAAAACGTCGGCACTGGCTCAGGGCACTTAAGTATCAATCGTGCTAAACAAGTTCTAAAAGATATTGCCAAACGAACACCTTTTATCAGTCTTGTGAGCGAGCTAAAACTGGCGACGGGCTCAAGGCGTATGGCCGCCATCTACCTATTGGGTTGGCTCAAACACGAAAAGGCCATTGAACCGTTGGTGGAAGCCTATGAAGTGGCCAATGAGCAGCAACAAAGCGCCATTGTAGAAATGTTAGAAGAGCACTATAGCCACAAAATGCCGTTCTACCTCAAGTGGCGCTGCACAAATCGACAATCCCCTACCCCGGCTTTGGCAAAGTTGATGCATTTGCTTGATTTCGAGGCATAGTGTTTCTAGCAGAAACCCTACTAACCTAGATCGCCGATAATTCATGACAGCTCATATTCTGGTCGTTGAAGACGATGAAAAAATCTCCGAGGTTTTACAAGACTGTCTTGTCGCGGCTGGTTACGAAGTAGAAGTTGCTCACAGTGCGGAGGCCGGTAGCGCACTGCTGGCACAGAAGACCTATAATTTGCTCATTCTAGACTGGCAACTGCCCAAGGCCACTGGCTTAGATTTATGCAGCGAAGTACGTTCGCGCGGCATCAACACACCAGTTCTTTTTTTAACCGGTATGGATTCGGTAGTGAACAAAATGGCCGGCCTCGACAGCGGCGCCGATGACTATTTAACCAAACCCTTTGCCTTGCCAGAAGTATTGGCACGGGTACGAGCTTTGCTGCGGCGGCCCCAAGCCTTGCAGTACAAGCCACTATCGGTAGGAAATTTGGAGCTTGATCAAAGAAGCAAAACAGTTAAACTCAACGGCGAGCCTGTGAAGTTGCATCCCCAAGAATTTACGGTGCTAGAGCTATTGATGAGTAATCCTGGTCGAGTATTCTCGGGCGAAGAATTACTATCACGAGCTTGGCCAACAGACTCAGACGCTACCAACGAAGCCGTACGCACAGTGATTTTGCGCATTCGCAAAGTAGTGGATATTGATAGCGATAATCCGATAATTACGACCATCAAAGGTTTTGGCTATCGGCTAGAGGTTTAGTTTTAAACATCGTTTTAGTTTTAGGCTAACTGCAAATTCAGTGAGAACCAGAACACTGCACCACCGGCAGGGGCATCTTTAACACCAATCTCACCGCCGTGCTGCAAAATAATTCGGCGACAAATAGAAAGCCCTAAACCGAAGCCACTAGAA
This sequence comes from Candidatus Obscuribacterales bacterium, assembly GCA_021732025.1. Classification (GTDB taxonomy): domain Bacteria; phylum Cyanobacteriota; class Vampirovibrionia; order Obscuribacterales; family Obscuribacteraceae. The sequence goes on from JAKFVU010000080.1 coordinate 95,487, forward strand.
CGATCACGGCTACTATCAGCTTGTAAAAAGCGCTCAAAAATCTGCTCTTTCTTAGACTCTGGAACACCCGGCCCTTGATCAACTAGCTCAAAAGTTACCTTGGGTTTGTCGCCCTTAGACACTCGACAAGACATAGACAATAAGCCATTTTTAGGTGAGTATTTAATTGCATTCGTAAGCAAATTCAGAATAACTTCAAAGATATAATGGCTATCGGCAGCAACCAAACAGGGCTCAGCGAAAAGCTCTAGCCTCAATGCTTTTGGCTCTAGCTGCGGGCTAATTAAATCGCCAGCCTGCCTAACCAGGGCGGCAAAATCAAGTGTTTCAATTTTTAGTTCAAGATTAGAACTATCAATTCTTTCAATTTCAAGCAAGCGATTGATCATACCGAGCAAAAGGGCCGAGCTTGATCTGGCGATCTCAAGCTTAGCGCCGACCACATCAGGGATGGGACCGTACAGACCAGCAATGGTCATCTGCAAAACACCACTCAAACTGGTAAGTGGGGTACGCATGTCATGGCTGACCATATTGAAAAAATCGCTCTTGGCCTGCTCTAAAACAAGACGCTGAGTTTCATCTACTAATGTCGTTAGATACTTAGCCGATCCAGCTGCGTGATATTCAATTACTGAGGCATTGACAGGTACTATTTCGCCATCTGGCCCAGCGGCAAACAATGCCACTGACTTTGAATCTGCCACTAACCTAGCAAAGAGACCCTCTTTCTCAGCCGCTTTCATGCGAAATATCTTGTCGATTTTAGCATTGTCAAAATATTCAATATCTATACCGAACAGTTGTTCCGCCACCGCATTTAGTGACTCGACATTTCCTGCTCTGTCGGTCACAAATAGTGCTGCCGGAATTTTATTAATCACCATAGTTAGCTCATCACGCGACTCTTCAATAGTCGAGAGCATTTCTTTTTCTTTCTCGCGTGCCGAATTTAGAGCAGCAGCCATCTGCCTAAAGGTTTTATCAAGAGCACCAATTTCGTCGGCTGAATTAAGCGGAGATAACAAAGGCAAGCCCCGAGCCAATCTCTCGGAATTTACTCGCACCACATTAATGCGACGAACTATCAAAATACCAACTAAGGCAGCGATTGCTAAAGCAACCAGACTATTTGCAACAATCACAAATTGACAGAACTGTCTAAATGCTAAGCGTGATTCGCTTTCTTGGATACTCGCCTGTTCAACGTCTTTCTGCGCTTTGCGCCCCACTTCTTTCAGCGTATAGAGAAAGGCAACCGTAGCGTCTTTTAGCCTACGGTTGCGATCCAAATTATCAAAGAACGAGCCGACTTGATTATTCTCATCCGGACTAAACTGCGAACCATCTAGAGCCAGTAGGTATTCCTTGCCAACTTTCTGTAAGTGGCGCCCCGTCTCTTTATCTACATCACGGCTATTCAGTAGCATTGCCAGAGCATCAAGCTCAGAGCGATACTTAGATAAATACTCGCGGTAACTCTGTCTATCCGATGGCTTATTGAACATCTTAAACTGCATCAAACTCTGTATAGCAAAATAGTTTGCTATAACAATATCGTTTGTATGCTGCACGATGTTGCGGCGAACAGAAAGCTCATCGGCAAAGCGTTCCAGCGACACAAGTTGTCGTTGCATCTCACCATAAAGCAGCAAATTGATAACCAATGGAATAGCCATGGTCAATGCAATTTTGGCGGCAAGCCTGGTTTTGAGGAACGACAGCATCTATTTTTGTCTATTCCTAATTGTCCGCTTTATGGTTGATCTTGTTGACAATTGAGTCAGACACTGGACCTTCGCTAAAGTAAGGGCCAGAAATTGCTTCGCCACGGTCAGACCAATCGAACATCATCCAGGCATTCATCTTGCCATCATGGCTGGCAGGTAGCGGTTTGAATGGCTGGGCTGTTTTGAAGAACTGGCGCAACTGGCTCTCCGCCTCAGGTTGAGCAGTTTCTCCACCGATTTGCAGATCAACTATTTCACCGGCTTTGTCAACTTTGATGGCAGCGTAAATGCTTTTGCCTTTAGAGTCTTTGCTAGTAACGGTCTTATCTCTCTTCCATAGCTTCATGATGCGGTCTAGCAGATCGTCGCTATCACTCGGCACCCATTTGCTATCGTCTCCGTCACCAGGTGTAGCAGCGCTAAAAGAAGGGCTAGAGGAGCCCGAAGACGAATCAGCGCTATCGAAACCCTCTTTCTTATCGTCGCGATCGGGATTCAGCCCCGAAGATTGGCTAAACTTACCGTCTTTGCCCTCACTTTCAAACTTCCAAAAATCTTTGTCAATTTTCCACTCACCGTCTTCTTTCACTAAGGCTACTTGGCCTTTGAGTGAGCATTTAGCATCGGGCTTCATCATATCTTTGTACGACTTAGGTATCTCCACTGCCTCAATATTAAAAATCTGCCTGGCTGGTGTGCTCAAAGCGACATCCTTGCCCACTACTTTTATCTTGCTTGGCTCTTGACCGCCAAATGCTTCAGCCATCTTCATCATCATGGCAAATTCTTCGGGCTTTTCCTTACGCTCTTTCTCAAACTCAAGCTGCTTAACGACAATACGCTTAGAGAAAAATCCGTGCACTTCTAAGGGAAACTTGGTCTTAGCCTTTGCGGCATAATAATCCATAATAAATTGAGCCGGGTCGCTCACTGCGGCGGCAAATGCTGGCAGGTTAAGAACAAGTGCGGCTGATAGTGACAGAGCACCTGAGAGAGCAAGCGCCATGCGGCAGATCTTCTTAGAGTTTGCGGCTGATGAATTCATTATTCGGTCCTTTCGAACGGGCTTGACGTGAGCTGAGTAAGATCAAGAACGTAAAAATAGCAGAATTAGAGCTTAGTTACTTCCTTACTACCCAAGGTTATTGTTAGCATTCGGGCGTACCTATCATAACCAAAACCAATCTTTAATTAGCCAGACAAACTCAAAGAAAGCTATATGCTCCCGAATCTGATGATTTTTATCTGCCAAATTGGCAGGTAGCGCATTTCTTGGCCTAATCAAAACATTCATTTAGACAGAACTATGGCAACCAACAAACAGCACCAACCTGGAGAGTCAGCCCTGGCTACCAGAACTACAATCAAAATCGGTCTATTGGCACGCATGCTGATCTTTTGTCGCAAAGCAGCAATAGGCATTTGGTCAATTGGCCAGCTCAACAAAGAAACTCAAATAGCCCTTGACTGCTGGATTTTAGCCTGTGCGGCCACCGACAGAGCAATCAAGCAAAAAGCAATTGCAGCAGTTCAACTGGAGCGCTTTGGCACCTGGCTGGCAGCTTTAGAACCGCAGTACAAGACCCGCTACGCCGCTGCTTTGCATGCCCGTCAACGAAAACTCGAAGTGGCAGTTTACGAGGCTAATTACAATTTCAATGGACTAAACAAGCAAGAGCAGAGATGGATCAAGCGCCTCATCAAGCTCAAAAGCACAATCTCCTTTTTCGTTATTCAAAACAATCAAAAAAACTTAGCACAATGAGAGACAACAACAACAACAACTCTAACAGCAACAGCAATGCCCCAGAGAACGGCAAACTACTGGCATTGCAAGAATCAGCAACAAGCACACTGGCATCGCTAAAGAATCTGGCTCTTCAATTTCGCCAGCATCAAGGCCTGCGGCAACAGCTTGAAACTAGCTTAGCTGAGGCTCTCAAAGAGAACGACGACATTGAGAGCCCAGAAATAATCGCTGTTGCATCGCAGATATCTGAGCTAATTTCCATTGAGACCGCCATCATAGAAGGCCTGCGAATTCTTCAGTCACCAGAAGCGAACATAGTAAGAGATCAGGCACTACTTGCGCCACCGCGCTCAACTGATGCAACTAAAGGCGGAACCAAAAGAGATGAGGAAGGTTTTTATTTCCCAAGGCGCTAAGTAAAACGCTAAGTAAACAGTTGAGATGACCCGTTGAGAAGAAGCGCTGAGGCCAAGAGTTAGAGTAAAGCCCAGCCATCACTCAAATTGATTTCTAAAACAGAAAGTTTTTTGCGCAAAAAACTTTCTGTTTTGGAAATTGATATAGATGCTACTGCTAGTTTTCAGCAATTTTTGCGATCTCCTAGCCTTTTGCTACTTTAAACCAGAATCGAGCACCACCAGCGGGTGCGCTGTCCACTCCAATTTGTCCGCCATGCAATGAAATAATCGATTTGCAGATAGAAAGTCCTAAACCAAAGCCCGATTTTTGATCTCGCCCAGCATCAGCTTGCCTGAAACGTTCAAAGACATCCGCGCGCGCGGCTTCAGGCACTCCCGGGCCTTGGTCACTAATGCTCACCAGGACATAGTGTTCTTGCTCTTCGGCAGCAATAGCAATAGCTCCACCTTGGGGCGAGTAGCGAATGGCATTGGCGACCAAATTGGTTAGAACCTGAGTCAAATAATGGGCATCGCAAGTGACCACCAGACCGTCATCACGGCCAGAAATAGTAATGCCTTTTGCTTCACGCTGAGCAACAGTGGCATTTATGGCCCCGCTCACAACAACTTGCAGTGGAACGGGCTCAAGCTTAAGCTCAATTGTGCCCTCTTCTAGCTTGTCGAGGTCAAGCAGCTTGCCCACCATCTCTAACAGCCTGTGAGTGTTATCTTCGGCCATTAGCAAACGACTAGCTAACTCTTCACTGACAGGGCCATAGCGCCCTAAACGCGAGAGCTGTAAGACACCACTAATGGTGGTAAGCGGTGTGCGAATATCATGGCTGACCATGGCGTAGAAATCGCGCTTCAAGGCCTCTAACTTATAACGCTCAGTGACGTCGATAATTGTGGCCAAGATGCTCTTGCCGTCTGGGCCTTCGAAGTGAGTCGTAGCCACTTCAACTGCAATAATTTCCTGCTCTGAAGAGAGTGCCTCTAAAGCAATTGGATGGCTACCAGTGCCCGATTGAAGTTTTTCAAACAACGACTCGCCCTTAGGTAACTTAGCAAAGAGCTTTTCGATAGACTTTTCGCTTAGCTCTTCGCTTTTATAGCCAAAGAGCTTATCAGCAGCAGGGTTTAGCGACTGGATACGGCCCCGCTCATCGGTCACCACCAGTGCCGCTGGAATATTATTGATCAAGCCTTCCAGCCGCTCTTTGCTGTCTTTAAGCAAAGCATTCATGAACTTTTCTTTGGTGCGAGCCGTGCTAAGAGCTTCAGCCATTGTATGGAAGAAAGCATCAAGCTCACCAATCTCATCGTTTGTCCCCAAGCTCTCCAAAAGTGGCTTATCAGCAGCAAAGCGACGAGTATTCTCTTTAAGGACATTGAGCTTAGAAACAGTACCTCGCACAAAGACGATGGCCAGTAACAGTGCCACAATGGCGTTAATCAAGACGGTCATATCGGTGGCCTGCTGGACCTTTTTGCGATATGACTCTTCTCTACCGCTACCGTCGCTAACTTTCGCTTGCTCAGAAAGCCCGAGGTCTTTCAAAGCGGTGAACATCTCTCTAGCGACATCACGAAAGTGGATATTGCGCAGCAAATCATCACTGATAGTCGCCACTTGATTGTGTTCATCAGGATTGAACTGTGACTCTTTTAAAGCAACGATATAGTCGCGCGAAAGAAAGCGCAGACGATCGGCTCTCTCTTTATCGTGCTCTTTTTTCTCGATGATGTCAGCTAACTCGTCATTTCCCTTGATCAAGTTCTCTTCGTACTTTTCAAAATAGTGACGATTAGAAGACTGACCATAGAGCTTAAACTGCATCAACGATTGAAAGCCGTAAAAGCTGTAGAGCATTGTCTGATTAACGCGGTTAACCACATCGCGACGAACATCTAGCTCTTGGGTCTCGCGCTGCAACTCAGCCAAGTCGCTCTTCAGCTTGAGGTAAACTCCCCCCTGAATGGCCAAGGGCAGGGCAACCATCAATATGCCTTTATGAGCTAATTTAAGTTGGGGAAATGGCATTTAGTCACTACTGCGAAGGCGAAGCTTGCTGGGCAATGCGTATTGCAATTATAACCGCTTGACCAACGAGGCCGAAGGCTGACTCTGCCTGAGACAATATGCATCGAGGCAAGCATCGAGACAAGCGCCGAGGCAAGCACCGACCTGTATCTTCCAAGGCAACCAATATGCGAACTGAGTTACTTAACATTAGAGCCGTGTTAGTTTACAAAAGCTCAGAGCTGAAAATAATTGCGCATTTCCATGGTGCTATTCCCAAATCAACTTTGCAGCAGCCTTTTCTGCTGTATAGGGTGGTGGCATATCTCCATTTGCAATTCATTTTCTGAGGCCACTGTTCAACCTCTCTAAAAGCCAATCAAGCCTAATCTTAAGTTGTTCAATCTTCCAGCAGTGAAGAGCGTGGAGCAAAATTTTCAAACCATTTTTTCATCTCAAAATTTCAAAGTCATGAAAGTAAGCAATGTCATCTCGGTCTTAGCCTTCTTCGGCGTCGCCATCATCGTCGGCAACAGCGTCTACACTAGCCGCAAACGTCAACAGAAAGAAGAAAATCTGCGCTTCGCTATCAAGCACCCCCTGCGTGCTATCGATGTGCTCTCTGCCCAGTCTCCTGTCGAAGACAAAGTGCTCTCAACTATTCTCAACGCTGGTCACAACACCGGTCACCATCTTCCCGGCTGGGCCAAACGTAAGCTGCAAAAGCATATCGCTAGCTTCCATAGCAATTAGGCACGCAGCAACTGGGTTACTTTACAAAGCCAATCAGCTATGGGGTTTTCACCACATCTGATTACTTCAAAAACTTAGTTCAGGGGCTGCTACGCTTAGTCTTGGGCATCCCAGCGAGACTTGAGCAATGATTGTTTCTATTTAAGGGTGAGCTGTATGGTGACAGTAAATCTTCCACCACACATCACTCAAAAAGCAGAAAAACAACACCGCAACCAAAGCCCCTGAACCATTACCAACAACACCCTCGCTCAAGTATGAGCGAGGTCTTTCTTTTCATTTTTAACCGCTCGGCAACGGGCATAAATTTCACTAAAATGTCAAACGTAAATTCAAAAGCAGCAAAGAAAATCAAAAACGCAAACAGAAAATTGTTCGGCTTCGCCAAACTGCAAACAATTGATCCATTCTTCCTTGACGGCAATGAACTGGAAACTGCTCGCATTCAGCACGAACAAATGACAGCTTTGCTTGAGGGCAAAGGATTGCTTGCGACTCCGAGCCGCAAAGATTTTATAGAAGGCGAAATCGTCGGTCAAACCAAGAAAGGCAGTTATGTCGGCATTGGTCAAAAGTACGATGCATTTGCACCAATCAGCGAAGTAGGTAACTTAGCAATTGGCGAACGTGGCAACTTCTGGGTAATGTCCAACCAATTCAAAGAAGGCATGATTACCGTTTCGCACGTGCAAGCACAAGCCTGGGAAAAACTGAAAGCTATCAGCGAAAACGGCGAACATGTTGAAGCCAAAGTATTCGCATTAGCGATGGACCGCCGCAGTCAAAGAGTATCTGGAGTGCGCATCGTCTTTGAAGATGCCACATTGAAAGGTATTCGCGGATTCATTCCCAACACTGAACTGGCCATCGGCACCGACCCACGCAACTTGGTCGACACTGTGATCACTGCCAAAGTGCAGGGCGCAGATCCTCATAAAGGAGGAGAATTCGGCTATGTCGTGCTCAGTCAAAAAGATGTAGCAAAAGATGTGGCTAGCCAGCACATTGCTACCTTTGCTCCCGGCGACGTCATCTCTGCCACTGTGTTGAAGTTCATCAAAGCTTCTGCCCATGACAAAGATATGAGCGTGCTTGTTAACATCGGCAACGGAGTAACTGGCCTTATCTACCGCACAGAAGTGAGCGGCTACCCTCGCAGAAAAGCCAATGATGTATTGAAAGTTGGCGAAGAAATCGAAGTAGAAGTAACCCGGGTTCAACCTGAGCTGCAACGCATCTCTTTATCAATGAAGGCCCTCGGCAAGAAACGCACATTGAGCGCTCTTGAACCAGGTCTGGTTGTTGAAGCAGACATCGTGAACAGCACTAACTACGGTTACTTCGCTCACATCGGTGGCGGTGTAGAAGGTCTGGTACACGTTAGCGACTTGGCTAATGACGCTAGCGGCAAGAAAGAGTCGTTCAAAATCGGCGACCGCACCCAGGTTGTTATCTTGAGCTTAGGCGAGAACGGATCTCGCGTTGCTCTTGGTCGCAGACAAGTTGTGGCTGCTGCTAAGAAGTAGGTTTTTCGTGCAACAGCACCCAGCAAATGCTTTTCGAGTAAAAGCATGTCTTGTTTAAATTCACTTATTTGTTTCACCAGCGCCATCAGAATAACTGATGGCGCACAAACTTTTTTAACATGATTGCGCAAATCTCAAAGTACAGCAACGAGCAGATCCTGGCCGCAGCCGCCTGCCTCCTCACTTCACACCAGACCACTCGCCTGACCAAAGCAGCAAGCCAAATGCTTCCCATTTCGGCAGTGCTCACCCTGACCGTGCTGGCTGAAAGTGACTACGAACAGTTGGTCTCAGAAGTATCGCAAAGCGGTTTGAAAGAAACGGCGGTAGAAAGAGCACTGGCTACCATGGCGCAGTTCGAATCTGCAGAGCAGCAACAGTTTGCCCACATGCTTCCCTTTGCCTTGACCAGCCCGAATTCTGGCTACAACTATGCCCCGAACTCTGCCTGCTTTGAAGAGTCAGCCATTCGCGAAATCGAGCTGCTGTGCCAGTTAGAGTTGCTCTATGGCAGTAGCGAAGCAATTTGCTAAGGGGTAAGAGCACAAGAACAAGTTTTCAATTTTTAGTTTCATTTTTTCAAACGAACAAAACAATGCAAAACAAAAGCAAAATCTCAGAGATGCTGAGAGAGGTTATGCGCTTCTGCGGCGGTCATCAACCACACGATGAGGGTACAGAAGACCTGCGGCAAATCCTGAAAAACATTCAGGCCCGCCCCAATAACGACCATCGCACGATTGTTGTGAGCAACGCCGCCTTAAAATGCGTAGACGAGCACGCCTGGCTGCAAATCGAATTGCAAGAGCTGAGAGTAAAGCTATTCTTCTTAGCGCACGACACTGAAAACTGCAGTGACTTGGTGCAAAGAGAAGAACTCATGGTAGAAATGCTGGCGCTGACAAAGCTGCTTGGACACATCAAACTAGCAAGCAATCGCCTCAGTGAAGGCAGCAAAGAGTTGTTACTTCAAGCTATGACTTTTGTTATGGCTCAAACCGACGTACAACTGAACGGCCTGCCACCAGACAGCACAATTGCCCCACAGCTCACAGCCTTGAACGAGGTTGTTGCTTCAGCTCAAGAGCACTTAGCTGCCACTACCGAGAGTGCCACTAACAACACGTTGCATAACGGCTCAAGCGACACTTACGAAGACCAGGTCAATAGAAAGGCCTTAGCAGCGGTTATAGCCTTTGCCGAAAAGATGCTCAACCGCGCTGTCAGCCTGAGCGAAGTAGCAATCAACACTTTGCCAATGTTCGGCACCCTCAGCGAAGACAACGCCAAAGCGCAGAAGCAATGGCTTCTCGCTTATGCTATGACTGCAGCCACAATCGCAGATGCCTGCCGCAACATGTTGCAAGAGGCCGCGTTATCTTATGGCAGCGTTGCCTAATTTCATTTTTTAAATCAATAACCAGATGCTGGGGGCAACATGCTTCCAGCATCACAAACTTTTTTAGTTATGAAATCAGCATCAATTTTTGAACAAATCGGCTTTCCTCAAGTAGTAGAATTTGCCGACATGCCAGCATTAGGCGGCCAGGTTGCAGTATACGAAGATGGTTCTGTCTTCAATGAAAAAACCGGCGACCTCTTCACCCCGCAGCAAGACGACAGCAAGTTTTGGAATATGCGCCAAGAATTCGACAAGCGCAATTACATTTCGCCCACTGACCGCATCTTAACTGCCAATCGCGAACGCAGCGCTGCAATCAAAGGTGGCTTTTACTGTTAGCACTTCGGGCACTGACGCATTACTTTTATTGTTTTACTTTTAAACCTAAAATCATGAACGAGAAAAATGCCCTCAATCAGCTTGAGCTGTGCGCGGAGACGTGTCGCTTTCGACGCGAACAATTTATTGCTCTCGGTGTCACCTTGGTGCGCTATGACCATTCGACTTTGGCCAAAGGCGCTATCACCTTCGGTAACATCGCATTACTGCTTATAAAATCGGCAAACCAGCTAGAAGACTTGATGTTAGGCGAGATAGACAAGGCCAAAAGCAACATGAAGAAGATGCAGGATTTGCCCGATGATGAGCAGTGGGAATACCGCATTGCCCATACTCTTGGTGTGACGGAAGCAATAAACAAGATTGGCACTCTGCAAAATCAACTGCGCGAGCACACGCAGTCAGCCTTGCACAAAGCCTCTCTGCTAGCGCTCACAGCCAATGGCAAATCGGCCCTTCCAGCACATAGCCCCGGCCTAGCAGACAATTTGCATGCTATCGAAGAAGAAGCCAATGCCCGCCAAAACAAAAGGCTCAAAGAAATCTGCCGCCTAGGCCTTAGCCTTGCCGAGGTCTTCTACAAAGACGCACAAGAGCAGGAAAGCTCGCAGGCCATCACCATAGCCTCAATTAGCTCCAACGCTTGCAACTTGACCACCGCGTCGTTACTAGTTGCTCTGGGCAATATGGCCACTGAGCACTTGAAATGGCTCGAAGGCGTCAAGGAAGAAAATCTGGAGCAATGGCAAACAGCACAAGCTACTGCAGCGGGAATAATCGGTGGCCTTATTACCGAGTTGGTGCAAAAGCACGAGCCCTGGCTAGCAATTAGCTTGAACTAGCTAAAAGCTGTGGCTACAAGATTGTAAGAAATCAGTGGGAGGAATTGAAGTTGCAGGATTATATCCTCCTTTGATTCCTCCGCTAATTTTTTGACCACATTGCCACTATACTGCACAGTAAATTGTGATGGTTCGTCAAGAAAAAATCTGATCGCATATAATTTGCAGAGTCACTGTACATTGGCGGCCCTTTTGCTACTTCCAACCGAACAACATGCTTTCATACGCGATAAAGCAACATGGGTTGGTTATCTACTGGTCGGAACCTACTGCCTAGTGCTGGCCTCAATGGGTCCGGTTGTGCCCTACTTGCGCGATGAGCAGGGTCTCAACTACACAGTAAGCTCATTTCACTTCAGCGCCTGGGCTCTAGGTGGCATTACAGCAGGCACTTTCGGCAATCTGGTTATTGGCAAGATAGGTTGCGCGCGAGCAGTGTGGACATGCTGCAGCGGCGTGGTACTAGCAACAATCATTCTAATTTCAGCCAAGCTGCCAGTCTTCACCATTTTATCGGGATACATTGGTGGCACCTGCGGTAGCATGATGGGTCACTCAATCACTAGCATTATGGCTAAACGCTTCGGCCAACAGCGAACAATTGGCATAACAGAAGCAAATATCGCCGGCAGCCTCTTTGCCCTCAGCGCCCCGCTTCTAGTTGGGCAGTGTGTGCGCATGGGCCAAAGCTGGCGAGTGGCGCTTGCTGTTCCTCTCATATTATTCATTTGCATATTTCTTTCATCGCGCAAGGTCTTCAACAACTTCAATGCAGCGACAAGCGGCTTTGCCACTGGAACACTGCCATTAAGCTACTGGTTCTATTGGTTCGTCATCTGGTTTAGCGTCGCCAGCGAATGGTCAATAATCTACTGGACATCAGAGTTTCTCGAAAAGGCAAAAGGCCTTGCTCGCGAAGATGCCATTCAAGCAATAAGCATCTTCTTAGTAACAATGCTAATTGGCAGAATCTTAGGGCTCAAACTGGCCAGAACTTTTAGAGTCGCTCCGCTGCTTCTTGTGGTCTCGGTTGTTGCCCTGAGCGGATTTCTCATGTATTGGCTAGCCCCCACTCACGTACTTTCACTTGTTGGACTGGCAATTACCGGGCTCGGCACTGCCAATATTTACCCGCTTAGCTATTCACAAGCTCTAGGTGCCGCCGAAGAGAAAGCCGGTCTGGCAGCGGCGCGCATGTCACTCAGCACCGGCACAGCAGTGCTTATCACACCGCTTCTCATGGGGGCAATCGGCGATCGTTGCGGCATTTACAATGCCTTTGCTGTGGTGGCAACTCTTATGACATTAGCCACGATACTATTGGCCATAGCTTCTCAAAGAAAGGCTAAGCCACACGTTGTAGCCTGAGAACAGAAACTGATTCTAGTCGATAGGTATACTGTGATTGCAAGCGCGCTTGCAACCATTTGAGATTAGGCAGGAACGTAGATCAACCTGATCACATTCTCGTCAATTCGATCGCTAGTCATAAGGCGGAGGGGCGGCCGAGGGCCAGCGAAATATGGCGTGCCGCGACCAAGCACCACAGGGTGCAGGTAGATTCGATACTCATCAATCAGCCCAAGCTCGGTGAGGCTTTTCGCCAGGTCTGGGCCAGCAATTTCGATCTCCCCTTCGCGCTCGGCCTTCAGCTTGCGGATCGCGCCTTCAAGATCATCCTCAACAAGCCTGGCGTTGGGGCCGACCGCCTTTAAGGTGCGCGAGACGACCCATTTCGGCTGGCTCCGCCACGCAGCCGCGAAGGCCTGTTCATCTGCATTCCATTCAGGATGATCGTCTTCCCAGTAACGCATGATCTCATACATTTTGCGACCGTACACGCTGCCAGCCTGCCCCTTCGCCTCCTCAACGAAGTGGCGGAAGAGCGTGGGGCTTGGCCCAAACTCCATATGATCGACGTAGCCGTCCAAGGACTGGTTCATTCCGAACACAAGTTTAGCCATTCCAATTCCTTTTTTTCACGCTTGTAGAACAACCAACAACACAGCCATAGCGAATAGTTAGATAGTTAAGAGCGGAATCTTCGCATCCACCGCCTGACCAATTTGCTTATACATGCTTTCGAGTCATTTTAGAACCTACGAAACATAATGCTCCTTATCGGACGCTTTGGCACGACCGATATTACTTGCTCAAATTGTCCAAAGATCAGGTGTGCACGCAGCTCGAATATCGCCATAACTTTCTAACAATTTAGAAGCTAAACTTGCCTCATTCGTGAACGTAAGCCCAATTCTTAATCGGCTCTATGTAACCGCCATAATTGTAATTTGGATATTTTTCGGTCGGCAGATAGTAGAAAGTATCCCAGTTCGCAAAACCCACCGAGCACGGGACACTAAGCTCCCACGAAGCTTCCAGATGGTCTGGGCCAGGTTCTAAAGTTGATACTTTGTATTCGTAGTCTGGGTATGCGCCCATGCCTGTATGGGGAACCTCCTTGATATATTCCGGCACCAGCACATCTAACTTAGATGGCGGCAGACCATGATCCTTTTCAAAGCGCGAAATTGCAGAAATTAGCGGCCTGGAGCGGTCGGCCAAATCTTCAAACTGTTTCGTTCTGATTTCCACTCGGCCCTTCATGCCGCAGAATATAAAGACGACAACACATAAGCTAACGAGAAACATTCTGAGTGCGTTTCGCCGATTACTCTTGAACACGAGCGCACATAGCGAGCAAAAGACAGTAACTATGCCAGTAAAAAAAAGCATACCAGTGCCCATAATCAGACACAGGTTGACTAAAAGCGAGATGCGACGATCGATAAGTGAGCCGAGAAGAAGCTGACTGAGAATTGGAAGAATGCTCAGAATCATCAAGCCTACTACCAGCATAAGGAATCCAGGCCTGCTCAACATCGACTTTTTGACCGATTGTGTCTCCGGCATCTAGAACCTCTTTTCTCCGCATTTCAATTTCAACAATTTACTAGTCAAAGAATTTTTGCCTCAAAATCATTGTAGACGACCTCACGCCTGGAAAGGTCACCAGTAGCGATTGAACTAACAATTATCACTCTACTTCATTGAGCAATACAAAATATAGGGAGAGCTAGACTCGTCATCTATTTCTTGAACTTTGCGCGAAATTCCGCATGTCGCTTATGCTGAACTGACGTCATTCTTTCAGCTTCAGCAATTTTACGCTCTGGTGGCACTTGCATGATACGAAGAGGAGTTTGGCACTAAGCGGCTCTATCAAATTGACTAACTTAGATCAGCTTTTCGTCGAGCTAACTCAATTGACAGACTTTTCTCAAAAGGTTGAAAATACTTATGCTGGGGTGGATCTTCTTCCCTAAGCTTTCGTTCGAAATCCATGAGAGACTGTTGCGCCTTATCAAGCTGCCCATTCAACAAGTAGGCTAACGGCTGCTTAAAATACAAACACTCCCCCCTCATCTGTCTATCTGTGGGAAATTCAAACTCCTGAATTAGCGACTGAATACTGTCAAATCGCTTTGCCAAAGGCAGGCCAATTTTAACTACAGTTTCAACCACAGCATCAGTAACCCGCTCCAACTCTTCCGGGCTGCTGCTCGAAGTCAGATGAAAAGACGAATCGGGAACCAAAGAATAATTCAGGTTTTTTAGTATCAACCAGCTTTGCATTGTTGTGTGCCACCAATGTGGGGGCGGTGAGGTTGGCTTGTGGGGCAGATTAAGAATAGCTTCTAGTTCAGCCAACTCTTTGTGAATTACCCCAACGTTGATAAAAATGTGCGTAAAAAAAACCTTTGAATATCGGCTGCCTTGCTTGAGTTGAACAACCATATCAACTTCTGGACTCAGTTCCTTCATGTAAATGAAGAAGTCGACGAGTCTAAAACCTTTAGCTTCCATTTTGCAGCGAATGGCCTCATCTATTCGTTTTCGCCACCTCAGCGCCATGGTTTTATTCTCTCCAATTCTTCAAACTAAGATACTTTATATTTGCCATTGGCACCAGGATGACTCCTCTGAACTTGCGTCAGATAATCACCGTTATGGTTCACACCCAACTCCCACATCCGCAAACACAACAATAGCAAGAGTTTGCAGCTCTCAATTTAATCGGCGATAGCTATACACAGACAACCTCAACCCAAAACAACTTAGTGGCTCTGCTCAAAATATACAGCCTTTGCAAAATCGCTATATTAAATAGCGGAAAATTCCGGTTTTCCGGGAATTTTACGTAGTAATATATAGTTATGCTAAAGGAGCCCAATTCACTATCAATCTCCCGCAAACGCCTCTCCGCTGTACTCCGCGCCAGCAAAGAGGTCGTCTCAATTGACACTACAGCCAAAACCCTAGAACTCGACCGCCACCGAGCTGCAAAACTTCTATCTGGCTGGAGCTCACAGGGCTGGCTTCGCCGTGTAGGTCCAGGACTCTACATACCCATACCAATAGACCTAGCTGGCAGCGAACAGGTCTTAGAAGACCCATGGGTAATGGTTCCTGCTCTATTCTCTCCCTGCTACATAGGAGGCTGGACAGCCGCTCATCACTGGGAACTTACAGAACAACTCTTTAACGAGACACTCGTTTTTACAACAAAGCGTGTTGCTGAAAAACATGTCGCTCAAGGAACAGTTTTCAATCTTCACAGCACATCAGAGAAGCGACTCTTCGGATTGACAAAGCTTTGGCGCGGCTCTACGCGTGTGAATATTTCTGACCCAGCGCGCACACTTATCGACATGATTGCTATGCCTGACACCGGTGGCGGTATCGGCCACGTCACAGAATGTCTAAAAACATACTTATTGAGAGAAAACGGTGATCGAAAAATCATACTAAAATACGCTGACCAGTACGGCAACGGTATAGTCTTTAAGCGCCTCGGATTTCTCGCAGACAAGTGCTTAAACGATGAAGAGCTCACTAGTGCTTGCAAAATCCGGTTGACAGCTGGTTACGGCAAGCTTGACCCTTCACTTAATTGCAATAAACTAGTAACCGCATGGCGTCTGTGGATTCCAGCAGGCTGGAGTGCAAACCTGGATTGATAGATAAACGCGACATTATCGAAGCCGCCGCTAGACTAAGCCTGTTGCCACATGTGGTGGAAAAAGACTATGTGCTTGGCTGGATACTTGGTGGCATCGATAACCATCCAATCCTAAAAGACTCATGGGTCTTTAAGGGAGGCACATGCCTGAAGAAGTGCTATTTTGAAACTTATCGATTCTCAGAAGATCTAGACTTCACCCTCAAAGACGAAAACCAACTCAACGAGACTTTTCTTACCGAGGCACTTCGAGAAGTTATTGTGTGGGTCTCACAAGAATCAGGCCTAACAATGAGCCCTGACCAGGTAAAAGTCGACATATACACTAATCCGAGAGGCAAACTGTCTTGCCAAGGCAAAATTGGATATCGCGGTCCAGTATCCGTCAAATCGAATGCCTGGCCAAAGATAAAGCTAGATCTCACAGCCGACGAAAGGCTGGTCATGCCCAGCGTTCGCCGCCAGGTATTTCAGCCCTACTCCGACACACCCGAAGAAGGCCTCTGGAGCAATTGCTATACCTATGAGGAAGCATTCGCAGAGAAACTGAGAGCCCTCGGAGAGCGAACAAGACCTCGCGATCTGTATGACGTCGTCAATCTCTATCGACATGTGGAAAATCGCCCCAAGGCCTCAGTATTGCGCAATGTTCTCGAACAAAAATGCGCATTTAAGGCCATAGCCATACCAACCTTCGAAGCATTAGTTGGTCACAAAGATCAACTAGAGGCACTTTGGCGAGACATGCTTGCCCATCAGCTACCCGTGCTTCCGCCAGTGGCAAACTTCTGGGATGCACTGCCAGAAGTATTCGACTGGCTAATGAGTCGAGCAGAAGCACCGCAACGAGTACCTTACAAGCTGGGCTCCGGGGAAACTGCTATCCGTAGCCGCATTCTGCCACTCACGATTCCTAAAAAGAGCCGCCCATTCTTAGAGGTAATTCGCTTTGCTGCCGGAAATCAACTTTGCGTGGATCTCACCTACGAAGGAAAAGTTCGCCGAATCGAACCATATTCACTAAGGGAAACTTCTGCCGGATACTTTTTACTGCATGCAGTAAAAAGTGAAACAGGAGAAAACCGCGCTTACCGACTGGATCGCATAGAGGGAGCTTCAGTCACACAACAAGGCTACTCACCAAGATATCTCATTGAACTTACACAGGGAGGACCTCAACCGGTCGCAAAAACAGCAATCAAAAAGGGCACCTCATCTAGTGGCAAATTAACTAGCACAAGCACCATATACGTTTACCGGTGCGGCTTCTGCGACAAGACTTTCAAGCGTTCAAAACTTGATGCTAAATTGAATCCACACAAGAATTCAGCCGGGTATCCTTGCAGCGGAAGAATAGGAATATATGAAGGAATAAAATGATGGTTGCTTAAACAGCAGGCGTTCCTCAATGTCTAGCAAGCGGGGCAACTCCAAGCCTCTCGTTTCAATCACATAACCCAAAGGAAGTGCAGCTAGTCTTCTTCACGCTCTCCAACAAAAGTACCAAGTTCTTTTTTCGAGATAGCCCAAATGAAGTACAAGGTTAACGGCAACACAACGATCCGCGTCATGGGCAACAGGTGACTGTATAAGAAGTTAAGCAATACCATGCAAACAATGAAAGAAATGACTTGGTCAGCACGATATTTCGTTCGCGCTTCGAGCTTAGGCAATCGAAATTTAGACAGTCCTGCAGCGGCGCGATCTTCGACAGGAGGCGGAACTCTTACTCTAAAGAACTTGACCTGACCAGTTCCAAAACCACTACCACCACCGGAACCGGAGCCACCAGCAGCCGTCTTCAACTCTTCATATTGGATAATGGAGTTCCTAGCCAGCCTGCGACTTCTTCTCATACAAAGCTCCTAGCGCAACTATCCCCAGCATACTGCAAGAGGTGTTGAGCGTCTTATAGGCCTTATCCTTCACTCGAATAAACCACAGCTCGCATCCCACTATCAGACCACTTTCTGGACTTGATTTCCCACACCTAACTGTAATGATTCCGCCACGTGGTCCTAGTCAATGTACTCTAGATCATCAACCGAGAAATTGCCTCAAAGCGAAAAACTAAGATAGCGGTCCACGACCAATCTTATTCATCACGTTAGCAGCTCCTGTTAGAATCTCTTTCAACTGAGCATCAATTGGAGTGACGTCAGGCAAGTTTGGTCCATCAGCTGATGGATTTTTTGCATCATACTTGAATCTGTGTTCGGTTCTCTCGATTGGAAGATGGTTGCTGCTGCGCACGCGACCCATGAGGGAACGGCTGCTGCCATAGGCAGAACTGGACACGCCATCACCGTCAGGTGTGATGTGCATTCTGTGTTTTCCGCTAGGCAAACTTCTCATTGAAATGCTGCCGTCAGCAGCAAATGTCCAGTCATTTCCTGATTGGAAAGAGCCTTGTGAAACGTGCACGTTGCCATCTTTCTCAAAACTCACACGGTCTCCGTTGGCACGGTGTGCGGAGAACGAAGTGCCATCATGAGTTGAAACTTTTCCACCGAAATTATCAGAGGTAGAGGTTGTTCGGTACTGGATGTTGTGTTCAAACTTGGCACCAGACTCAGCATGCAGAGTGGTTCCACCGCGAGAATATTCTAGACGACCAAGGCCCGGAATTTGCTCAGGCATAGGATGGAGGCGCGATTCGCCACTGTTGTTAGCGATAAAACCTTTGCCATTAGCCAAGCGAACTTGCACAGGAAAATTGTAGAAATCGCGATTGGCAGTAAGTATTGCTGTGTCACCATACGCTTTGACTTGAACGCCTGGCGGCAATTCAGTCACGGGGCGATAGGTCAAAGCCTTAGCGTCGAAGTGACGGGCCACAGCGTTCGAACCGAGCTTTGAAGCACCCATAAAAAGACCCATCTCGAAAGCCATTTTGCCAGCTTCTTTGACCGAATCGTCGGCTTCACTAATGCGATAAGCTGAGTAAGCCAAAGGTGCAGCAACCATGGCCACTTTGCCAAGTCTAGCGGCAGCGCCAAATTTCCCACCCATGTGTTCTGCGCCGCTCAGGCCAGCTTGTATCAAGCTGCCAGCACCGAGGCCGGTACCGACGACAATCGCAGTTTCGATTGGCTTGGTGACGACTTCTTTGCCGCCTTCAAGAAATCCGTCTAAGGCCCGACCGACCCAGCTTGACTCACCGTTAGTAACGTTGGACTCTTTTTCAGAGTGGGCGCGATCAGATACAGATGTTAACTCAGGCATTGAGAACAACCTCATAGAAAATAGGGAGCTGCCCTTTGCGGCTCAGCTACGATTTTTTGGAATTCCGGGGGGAGGAATATTGGCATAATAGGGGCTTTAAGCAGGGTTGTCAGTGGGGAAAATACGAAATTCTCTTTTTACTGCACTGGTGCTGTGCTCATAGCCCATGCCACTCTATCGGGAGAGAGAATAATAGAGCCTACTAATTTGCACAGTAATCGATAAGCGCATAGAAAAGCCGCCAGAACAGTGCGCTAAAATATGCTCTGGTTAGGACCCTTGGGCAATCACGGCGGCGGCATGCGATTCACGGCGAAAATAGCACTCACACTGGCCTTAGCAACAATTTCTAGTACACATTTGACAGCAGTCGCTGACTCAATGGTTGATAAGGCCATTGTCGATGCTTACAACTTTCGTCATCAACAACATGCTCAAAAAGCTCTCGCTACGCTTCAAGCAGTAGAAAAGAAAGCCGGTAGCAATGCCGCATTTCACGCAGAGCGCGGCGCCATCTATGTTGCCCTCGATCAGTATGATGCGGCAATGAAAGATTGCAATTTAGCCATTAAACTTGATCCAAAGCTATCAGATGCCTACGACAGGCGCGCCTTCTGCTACACAGTCTCAAACCAGCTAGACAAGGCCATCGCTGACTACACAACGGCCATAAAACTCAATCCAAAATCGCCCATGCCCTATCACAATCGGGCCATTGCCTACCGCAAGCTAGGAAAACTCAAAGAAGCTAACAGCGACATGAAGCATTACCTCACGCTGCGCCCGGCCAGAGAACAACAAAACATTAGCGCTGCACTAAGTAATGATGCCCTTCGCCTAGAACGAGAAGGCGACGTAAAGGGTGCAATTAACTATCTAAAATTCCAAGTCAATGACAATTCTCCTGCTGGTCTGCCTCTACACCTTGGTACTCTCTATAACAAAGTCGGCGACCTCGCCAATGCCATGAAAAACGCCGATCAGGCAGTCAGAAAGGCTGACAAAGAAAACGACACAGCGACAGGCCTTTCCGCAAGAAATTTGCGAGCAACAATTTATAGCGCGCAAAGAAACTATGTTGCAGCAATAAAAGATTGCTCAGCGGTGATTGAACAAAGCACAAAGTCAGAGCCAGTTAGCGCCCTCAAGACGGCAGCAAAAGCCCAGCGAGCCATCGCGCTCACTCTGAGGGCTGAGTGCTATCAAAAGACGCAAAAACTGCCTGCAGCGCTGAATGATATCAATCAGGTAATCAAAGAAAATCCCGATCTAAATGCGGCTTACGAAACAAGAGGGGCTATCTATCTAGCCAGCGGCAAACAGCACAAAGAAGCAATTGCCGATTTCAGCAAGGCAATTTCTAGCTATCCAAATTTAGCTAAAGCAAGAATGGGTAGGGCAGAGAGTTACGCGGCACTGAAACAATACCAATCTGCAATCAAAGACCTCTCGGTCGTTATCGACAAATCACCTAAAGATGCCTCGGACGCCTACACAAGTCGCGCTCGTATTTATCAAATATTGCACGATAATAAAAAGGCCGAAGCTGATTTACAGAAAGCTCATCAGGCGCAGCCAGACTAGTTTAGCTATTGTAAATGACATGTCGATGCTAGACAAAAAAATCAGGGCTTGCTCTCTCGATGACATCGTATAGTATAAAGCGGTCTTTTTTTTTTAAGACAAACAAAAAGAAAACGAGGAGAAGCAACAACTCCTCCCCGTTCCCAAAGTACTCTTGCTCTCTTACTTCGCCGGTGGTGCCACGACTCCACCTTCCGGTTCAATCGCCGAAGCAGGCTGAGAAATCACAGCAGCAGGCTGAGAAATCGCGGCAGCGGGCGGTGCGAGTCTCAGCTTGGCCTCAACCAAACTGTTGTGCACCCCGAGCTGCAAATAAATTCCCACGCCAATCATCAATGCCAGAACAACTAGTGTCTTGCGCGAAGAAATCTGGTCAGCCCACTGCTGTTCTGCGTATGCAGCAAAGCATGCAGCCGCAAGCAAGGGGTAGAGGATGAACAAATTGGTGACAGCACCATCAGGCAATTCAGGCAGTGATCCTGTCCAAATTGTCCAGACCGATTCAAAAGCAACCCAAGCCCCAAGCAGAGCCAATGCGGACAGCAAGAAGTAAGGCAGCAGCGCTTTGAAAATATTCCATGAACGTAACATATTGCTCTCCTTACTTAAAAACTTGGTAGCTTGTGGCGACGCTCTGCAAGACCGATGAGGTCTCGCCGATTGAGGCCACATGCAGACGAATGTCGCTGCCGAACAACTGCCTGAGCGTAGCGGCGCTAACATTGCCACCATTATCGAGACCATCGGTGATAATCAAAATGTCAGCAACATCGCTGTCGTTCTTGGCGGCACGAACATCGACCACAGCCTGCCGAAGAGCGCCATAGATATCAGTCGACTGACCGTTGGCAGCCGTTTCTAGCAGCTCATCGATAAGGCCGGCGGCCTCAGATGCATCAGCCACGCGCTGTAGCTCGTAGGGGCCAGAAGCGAAGCCGCGCAGCAAGTATGTCGCTTCACCGTTGACGGCTTTGAGCAACAGACTAATAGTCATGCCGCGCGACCAGTTGTGACGCGCCTTAGAGTCGGCCATCTTCTCTGTCATCGATTGCGACAGATCAAGCGAAATGTGTAGAGTCTTTTTCTCGACCACACGCTCGTAGGGCTGCAACACCAGAAGCTCATCGTGAGCCAGGGCGTTGTAGAACTGGTCGTCGTCCATCATCATCTGTTCAGGCAGAATGTCACTGACCTGCTCCATCGATGACATTGGCACAGGTTCAATATCGCGAGTAGGAAAGAGTGTTTTCTCTTTCAGCACCACCGTATCGAGGTCAATCTCGATCTGTTTCTGCGTTCCAGCTACAGAGAGCACCTGAAGAACGTGAGCGGGAACATCCTTGACGATTTGCTCGACAGCCTCATCGTCGCGCTCTTTCTGCCGCTCGTTCAGCTTCGCTTTCTTTTGCAAATACTCACGCAAGATTGGATCAGATTGAAGAATGGCCTTGGCCTGCCTGCGTTTGCTGATCTCGCCAACAGCAGCAGTGCCCAATGTTCGCAAACATAGCCATGACAGAAGCAGCCAGAGAGCTGTTAGAACCAGCCCCTGTGCAAATAGAAACACTGACATAAGAGTGCTCCTTTAGTGGCCAAGCAGGCGGTCATTGAGCTTGCGAGAAAGATCGTTCAGACGGTCCACGAGCTTCGCCTTGTGCTCTTCGTTAGAAGGCAACTCGGGCTTCAGTTCCCGCACTTGACCAAGCATGGTATTGACCTGACGCAGCATCTTCACCAGACTCTCATCGCTGATTTCATTGGGGAAGAGCGGGATGTCACGCTCGTACTGCTTGAGCAGCTTGGCGCAAACTTCGTCGTAAGACTGCCGGCGTTCCTTCACGGCCTGGTCAATCACTGGCTTGGCAGCGGCCATGAAGGCGTCGTGCTGTGCCTTGTCGTTGCCCGTGCAAAGACCCCAGCGCACCGCCATGATGTCTTCGAAGACCACCTCAGTGCGGCCATGCAAGACGGCAGAAGCGCGAACGAGTTTGAGCAGCTTGCAGGCGCGACGATCGGAGATGACCTGGCGAGTCTTCTCTTGCGACTTGCGGTAGGCTTGAATGACCAAGTCATAGACTTCAACAAAGCGATTGTCGAGTTCGATTTCTGAACCGACCACCAAGGCCGAAACGTCGAGCAAGTCTTCGAAGGGAATGCGAACGGTCGGCTTGACGTCAGCGGCAAATTTGGAGTACATGCTGCGCCGACTGCTGGACTCAGCCAGGTAGTTGACTTTGGCGATGAAGATAAAGCGGTCGATGACAGCGGCGAGCTCAGGAGCGCTCTTAATCACTGTTTCAGGGTCACCGTTCGTGGAGGCAATGGCTGTGTGCAGCAGGGCTTTTTCAACCTGTGCACCGCGCTTGAAGATGCGCTCATTGAGAATGCCAAGCATCACCCGCAAAAGCGGTGAATTTGCATCGAATATTTCGTCGAGTTCAATCAGTTCGCCGTCGAGAATGCCACCCTCGCGACGGTAGTGCAGAACGCCCTGTTCGCGCATTTCTTTGGGGTCTGGCACGCCGATGACGTGTGACTCAGACATGAACTTGGTCAGGGCGATTGAGAAAATGTTGGGAGTACTGAAGCAACTGTAAACGCTCGACACGAGGTCAGACTTGCCGGTGCCGTAAACGCCGTGCACGAGCACGTGTTCGCGGGTGACAAGGGCATAGACAATTTGTTCGATCAGCTGGCTGCGCTCGGGAAAGATAGCAGTAAGCTGCTCTTTGAGCCGATTCATTTTTTCGGCAAAGTTGTTGAGTCTTTCGGGCGTAACAGGAGTGCTTTTGCGAACGCCGGTTGTTACAGAGGCAGGAAAAGAGGGAGTGACAGGGGTAGAGGTATCGTTCAAGGTGAATTCCTTGGTGCAGGTTGTCGAGCTAGCACTAGTAATTCTCAAAAGCGCTCAACAAGCCACTCCAGAGAAATGAAAAAGTGTGCGTGTGCTGTCAACCAAGTTTTGTTGATAGAAAGAAATAAGCGTGAGAAATCAGAAGTTGGCTAATGCCTTTGTTGTTTGATTCTCTGTTTTAAATGGGCCGGGGGAAGGTCATAAACTTAGCAAGCGGTTATCAAGAAATGCTTGGACACTAACGTCGACTAACCAACACCCACCCATCGCTTGACTAGGATTCTGCAGCAAAATCAACAAAATTCCAGCATATGACAACGGCATAGCGGTCTAAAATCTGACTCAACCAGCTTTTCGAGGTTAGCGCAGCTAAGCCACCGAAGGCTGATAATTGCGTAGATAGCCGGAGGGAGCCTGCTTGATATAGACTAGGCGTACTAACTTTTAGGTACTTCGTGCTGCACCACAAACATTTTCAATCTCGGTTTATAGCTGGGTCGATATTAGCTTCGACGCTATTGCAGTTATCAAGCCCACCCACTCCAGCCTGGGCGCAGATGCCTGTGCAGCAGTTCCTGGCTCAACCCAGTCAAGTTAGTCAATTCCAGAATCCCGATTCAGCGGCCCCGCCCCTAGACCCTCCAAGTAAAGCCAAAACCGACCTGAGCGCTTTAGAAGTGCAGATATACAATCTCTTGCAGGCCGGAAAAATCGATGAAGCTGACACCATCATTACCGAAGCTTTGAATCAGGCTCGCAAGGCGAAGAAAGTAGATTCTACAATTCTCTATCTCGCCGCTTTCTCGCAATTCAAAGACGAAAAATATAACGCTGCAATAAAATTTCTCAAAGAGATTCAAGAACTACCGGCTGACAGCCAATTTCTCTCTCTCAAAGATCAAGTGATTTTGCAGCGCTGTATTGCCGAGTGCTACTACCGCCAACGTGACACTAAAGACGCACTTAAGCACTACAATCTGGCCCTTCTCTGCGCTGGCAATAATGACATTGGCACCTTGCTCAGGGCCGAGCTTGAAGAAGGTCTAGTGGGCTGCTACCTACTTGAGAAACGCTATAAAGAAGCCGAAGGACCGGCACTTATATTGGCTCAGCTCACTACGGCCAGCAGCAATCAGCTTTCTGGCCTCTGTCCCTATTTTTGGGCTAATGTTTATTTGGCTGAAATCTATAAAAATCTAGGCAATAAAGAGAAGCAAGAATACTATCGCAAGAGCCTTGTAAGCCTTCTTATTCAGCTAATGGGCGAGCGTGAACATATAGAAAATACCATCGGTGCGGTGCCCTTAAAGCCCGTTCGGCAACGTTTTCTTAAAGACTATATGGCTGACACACAGCCACGAACGTTGGGTGAATATTTGTGGTTAGCCACTACCTTCAAGCTGAAGACATTGCCGATACTGGCTTGGCAAAGTACAACACCAGGCGTGCCGAGTAAAGCCACAATAATTGCAGTGCACGGCATGGGCCTCGACAACCGCGCCTTCACACCCTTTGCTCACGAGTTGAGAAAACGCGGCTATACCATTTTCGCTATCGATGTTCGCGGCTTTGGCTCGTGGATGAACGCTGGTGGCAATGAAAAAATTGACTACAAAGATAGTTTTGTTGATATCAATAACCTGGTGGAATTGATCAAAGAGCACAATCCCAGCGCTCCAGTTTTCCTTCTGGGAGAGTCAATGGGAGGTGCCATCGCCCTCAATACAGCCTCACAGTATGGCCAACATTTGCGCGGAGTGATTGCCTCTGTACCCTCAGCCGAAAGACTACAAGCAAAACGAATGGGCCTCACAGTTGCTCTCCACTTCCTCAACGGACCCGACAAGCCATTTAACGTAGGAACGCAAATAGCAGCGCAAGCCACAGCTAGACCAGAAATGCGCTCTCTGTGGGCCAATAGCCTGAAGGCGAAAAATGAACTTTCACCAAAAGAACTTATGAACTTCGCCATCTTCATGCGCCGCACCCATAGCCACTGCGGAGCAATCAAGACACTTCCTGTTTTGATGGTGCAGGGACTCAAAGATAAACTGGTTAAACCCCAAGGCACTTATGATTTGTTTGCCGCAGTGAAATCAGAAGACAAAACGATGATGATAGTTGGCGACGCCGAACATCTTATTTTCGAGACTGATGACCAGAATAGTATGGTGTTAGATTCGCTCTGCAGCTGGATAGACAAACACAGCGGAGCGGACCCACTAGCGGCAGCGAATAAGCAAGCGCAACTAAATGCGCAATCTCAAGTGACCCCGCAGCAGCAGCAGCAGCAGCAATTTAATACACAGCCGGTACCAGCTCAATAGGCCGCAGGTGTGTCTTTTCCATTTTTAAAACAGAAAGTTTTTTGCGCAAAAAAATTTCTGTTTTGGGAAGTCAAAAGTGAACCACCAACTAAGCTGAATTCACAGCTAAATTGACTAAATTCTCTTTCGCGCAAAAATCACAGCAGAATCATTGCGGTAGCGAGTTTCCCATGCAGGATTATTCTGCAACTCTAAAGCAATGCTGGCGCCTGGTTTGACGAACACCCAATCAATCTTGTAGGCATCAAGTAACATCTGCCAGCCGTTTAAGCAGCAAAGAATCGTGCGGTAGTCTTCGACAATTTTCTCACTGTATACACGAGGACGAGTATCAATAAATACTTTCGGTGTTGCTCGCAGCTGCCAGTCGAGCAAATCACCAAAACTGGCGTCGTTGAACACTCGGCCACTAAGCTCTGATTTATGCTTTTCAATATAGCTGAGTGCCTCTATTGATGGCAATTGCGGTTTCACGATTTTGTTGGCAACAAGACAAACACCGGCAATAGAACAGAACGAGACGATGGCCAATTCAAATGCACCACCAGCTAACCAAACATCAAGTGAGTGAAAATTGAGGTCTTGCCAGAACGTGCGCTTGGGCTTAGTGGCGGCCGGAGCAGTAGTAGCAGCAGCAGTATTGGCAGTTGCAGTTGCAGATTCAGATTCAGACTCAGCACTCGCTGCCTGTAGTGCCGTTTCAGCGTGATTGGCTAAGCGCCGCAAGCCAAGTAAGGCGAGAACTTCTGCGAGAAGAACCAGAGTAGTAAATATCATCAGTGTTGGTAGACACAAGCCGAGGGCAACAGCGAAGCAACCAATCGCAGTGGCAGTAACTGTCTCAGAAAACACAAGGGCATCGACAAAAGTCGAGGCGGAAAGATTAGCTTGCTTAGACTTGAAAGTGCGAAATCCGCGTAAAGCAAGAAAAACAAAGGCACAGCAAAGTAGCCCATAGGGCCAATAGGCATGAGCAGAAAAAGCAACAGGCGCCGATAAGGAAAAGCCTAGAAGATTGCCAATATTGATATTGCCAATGATGATATTGTCACTGCTGCCAGTCAACAGCGAGAGACACAGAGCAGGAATGGTAGCCCAAATTTTCCAACCGTATGGAGTGGCAAAACTAGCAGCCAGCGAGCCCACAAGCGCAAGGGTCAACTCTATTTTCAGTGATCTGTTTGGCTGCTGTTTAGACGAACTAAGTAATTCGCCCACCAAACAACCAAGAAGAATCAACAGGCCAGCCACAAAACCGATATGCATATTCGCCCAGAGCACCATAAGTGGTACTAAGACATAGGCAATTCGAAAAACCTTCTCGTCATGCCAGAGAAGGGCGGTGCGTGCATGGTGTACCACTTGCAAAAAGATAGCGAGAAACAAATAAGAGAAGATTTCAGTACAGCTCGTTGGGCAAAGAAATGCTGTCAGCATCGCCAATAGCACCAGAGCCAATCCGGCAACGAATGGCGCACCACGCCGAACGACAAAGCCGATAGGTAACGACAAAAATGCCGTGACAATTACCACAGCATTAAGCATTAGTAGAGTGAGCAGGCCACCAGACAATGTCGAAAGGTAAGAAACCAGAGCCGACAGCCATTGGTCTACGACAAAGAGGTGGCCATGACTTGATTGAGCTCCCGGCACCCACGAAAAGGGCTCTAAATCAGGCACCGCTCCGTGTTCATAAATCCAGCGGCCGAGCGCCAGAAACCAGCTAGTATCAGGGTGAGTGAGAGCTGTGGCAGCAACCCAGCAGCCCACGCCAAATGACACGAGCAAAATTAGGCCTAGAACTACGCGAGATACAGCGGTTGCTAGAGCTTCTTGAGCCGAAACCTCTAACTTAATTTTCGCCGGTACGTGCTTAGGTGGTTCGCTGGAATCACGAGGTTCATCATTGTAGAGATCCTCAAGTTCCAAGGCTTATTCCCATTCAATCGTTGCTGGTGGCTTAGAAGTGACGTCATAAACGACTCTGTTGATACCGGGCACTTCGTTGACGATGCGCGATGAAATATCAGAGAGCAAGTCATAAGGCAATCTCGCCCAATCAGCGGTCATGCCATCTTCAGAGGTTACAGCGCGAATCACAATTTGATTCTGATATGTGCGCTGGTCTCCCATAACGCCTACTGATAGTGTTGGCAACAAGACACCAAAGACTTGCCAAACCTGGCGATAGAGGCCGTGGCTCTTAATTTCTTCGCGAATAATCCAGTCAGCTTCTCTCAAAGTTTTGAGGCGTTCTTTAGTCACTTCACCAAGAACACGAATGGCTAAACCTGGGCCTGGGAACGGATGGCGTTCGATAATGCCAGGTGGCACACCAATTTCGCGACCCAATACGCGCACTTCATCTTTGAACAATTTGCAGAACGGCTCTACCAATTCAAACTGCAAATCTTCTGGCAAGCCACCAACGTTGTGGTGCGATTTGATTTTTACTGCGACTTTCTTACCAGTCTTAGAATCAATTTTTGTTCCAGCCGATTCAATAACGTCTGGATACAGTGTGCCTTGAGCTAAGAAATCAAAAGGTCCTAGTCGGCGTGATTCTTCTTCGAATACACGAATAAATTCAGCACCAATGGCTTTGCGCTTTTCTTCAGGATCAGTTACTCCGGCGATCTTGCCGATGAAGCGATCGCGCGCTTTTACAAAGTGAACGGGAATATTGAAGTCACGCTCAAAGGTTTCGACCAGCCACTCAGGCTCGTTCTTGCGCATAAAGCCTTGGTCGATGAACATACAAGTGAGCTTATCGCCGATAGCCTTGTGCAACAGAAACGCCAGAGTCGAGCTGTCTACTCCGCCAGAAAGAGCCAGTAGAACTCGGCGATCACCACAGCGTTCTTTCACTTCACGAATTGCTTCTTCTATATAGCGGCTCATGGTCCAGCTTTTGCTACATTCGCAAACACCGAGCACGAAGTTTGAAATTATTTGCTTTCCACCAACGGTGTGCACAACTTCTGGGTGGAACTGCACGCCGTAGAGCTTGCGTGTTTCATCAGCTATGGCTGCAACTGGTGTGTCGGCAGTGCGAGCAACGGTAGCGAACCCCTCAGGCAGGGTTGTAACGCTGTCGCCATGGCTCATCCAGCTCTCTATAGCGGGGTCGAGACCTTCAAAAAGTTTGTCGTGGTGAACAATTGTCAGCAGGGCGCGGCCATATTCCCGAACGGTGGAAGGCTCGACATGACCACCAAGGTCGCGAGACATAAGCTGCATGCCGTAGCACACGCCTAAGACCGGTATGCCAAGCTTCCAAATATCTTGATCTAGTTGGGGGGCAAATTCGTCGTAACAGCTTGAGGGGCCACCGGAGAGGATGATACCTTTGGGGTTGAGCCTCTTGAGTTCTTCAGCTGAGAGTGAGTGGGGCAAAAGCTCTGAATAGACGTTCAGTTCGCGAATACGGCGGGCAATGAGCTGCGAATACTGCGAGCCAAAATCAAGAATCGCGATGGAGTCGGTGAGTGCATTGTCAGGCGCGTGGCCCTTCGATTGCGCCATCTGGCTGGATGTCATCATGTCCCCCTTGTATTTGCCCTTCGCCCTATAGCCGTCTATTATCTCTTGAGTTGAGGCAAGATTTTAGTAGTACGTAGCGAAGTGAAGTAGTTTGACATCCAATTGGCATCAAGACAATCAAAACGCCCTATCCCATTTTCCTGAATTGAGCGAGATCTTCGAACATTTGCCCAATTACCAGGTGGTAAATGAAGGTTTGCAACGCGGCGGTCAACCAACAGAACGTGGCTTTCAAATTTTGAAAGATGAGGGTGTCAAAACCATTCTTAATTTGCGCGAAGAAAGCGACAATTTGGCCGCGGAAGAAGCGCTAATCAAGAGGCTTGGTCTAAATTATCATTCTTTGGTTGTTTCACCGTTCGGCTTTCCCTCAGCCGAATTGATTCACAAGGCTATCAGCATCATCACAGATGAAAGCAAGCAACCTGTGTTCGTCCACTGCCTTCACGGTCAAGACCGCACGGGTATGCTAATCGGTATTTATCGCATGGTGGTGGAAGAGTGGAACTTGCAAGATGCATATAGTGAAATGTTGGCCATGGGTTTTCACGCCGGTTTTACCAATCTAAAGAACACTGCAGAAAGTTATCATGGCAAGAAGATGCCACTGTGCGAGATCTAGCCAATGACGCTGAAAAAACTATTGGCACAGGCGATCATATTTTGGGCGGTGGTGACCTTCACCATAATGTACTACATTGATTTCAAATTGCCTGCCGCCATTGCCATATCTGATTATTTGATGACCTTCCACACAGCGGGATGGATAGCCGCTCACGGCAAGTGGGAAATACTTTACCCGGCCGCCGGTGCCACCACTTTTCACGGGGCTGCCTTCGACCAACTTTCGCACGAGCTGTTGAAAAACATGCCCGCCGCCTCAGTTTCAGAATATATGTATATGCCGCTAAGCGCATTGGTTTTTGCTCCATATAGTGCGCTAAGGATTGAGTTTTCGCTGTTAGCCTGGCAACTAACCTCACTAGCAGCCATTTTCGCTTCTACCTGTTTGATTCTAATTGGTAGCGCAAGAAGTGTGGCAATAGAGCAGACTGATTCTGCTCTTGTTCAGGCGCGTGAGAGCAAACTGTATCTTGCTCTCACGGCGGCATCTACCCTGTCTTTCCTTCCTGTTTGCTTCACGCTATGGATTGGCCAAGTCGGCTTAGTATTTGGATTGCTTCCGCTAGCTGCCGGTTTCTACTTCTTGGGCACCAGCCCGTTCTTATCAGGACTAATATTTTCGCTTCTCTTCCTCAAACCGCAAATGCTTTTTCTTGCGCTATTTCTCATTGCCAGTGAACTAGCCCAAAAACGAGTAATGGCGCTAGTTGGAATGACCGCTGGGGTTATGGTATTAGCCCAGTCAAATGCCACCATATTTGGACCCGCGGTGTTTCAAGCTTGGCTCAATTGCCTTAGACTGTCTGACAAAATATTCTCAGACCCAGCCAACGGTGTTGCTATTCACCTAGCTACAAGCTTGCCTAGAGCGGTTTTACTGAGTCAACCAGTGGCCCAACACGACATGCTCAAACCGATAGTTTATGGCTTAGCATTTCTCATGCTTGCCCTTGGCCTGGGTGTTGTAGCTATGTTATCGCATTCAAGTTCTGCTATCAAAAGCAAAACAACCAAAGCGAACCTATCGCTTGTAATTGGCTGCCTGGCTCTTCCTCTAGTGGTTCCACATCTGTTTTTATACGACCTTTGCACCATTGTTCCAGCCTTCTACTTAGTATTTGCAGCCTGGGATAAGAGCTTGAGTGCACTTGGTGATTTGACGATACAGCTGAGGCGCATACTTGCTTCATACTGGCTGACAATGACCATTTACGGCATCTTGCTGATGACAAATATGACTTGGGCCAAGCCACTACTATTAGTGTCAGCTATGACATTATTTTACTGTTGGGCGCTAATAGCAATCGTCAAATATTTACTCAAAGCGAAAAATGCTGAGCAGGTCTAAGCAATAACCGGAGGAAGATAGACAAGGCATGAAAAAGAAAATATTAGTAATCGTCTCCAATACAAAAGTGATAGGACCTAACCATCGAGCGACCGGAGTATTCCTCGATGAAGTAGCCCATCCATATGTAGAATTTGACAATGCTGGCTACCAGATTGACTTCGCTAGTATCACTGGAGACGTACCTGCTCTAGACAACATGGCCGCGAAAGACGAACCCTCAAATGCAAAATTTTTGAGTGAAGGCGGTTGGGAAAAGATGCAGAAGAACCGTAAGCTAGCCGATGTCCAGGTGGCTGGTTATGATGCCATTTTTGTACCAGGCGGTCTTGCGCCAATGGTTGATATGCCAGAAAATGAGCTTCTCAAAAAAATTATTGCAGAAACTTATGAGCGCAAAGCCATTGTTGGAGCGGTCTGCCATGGGCCAGTGTCTTGGCTCAACGTAAAACTAGGTGATGGATCATTCTTAGTAACAGGCAAGAATCTGACTTCTTTTACAAACGCAGAAGAGGAAAACTACGCTAAAGCAGATGTTCCCTTTGCTCTACAAACAGCACTAACTAATCAAGGTGCGATATTTCACGAGAAAGCACCATGGTCGTCTAACGCCATCATTGACGGTAATCTTGTATCAGGCCAGAACCCTGCTTCAGCGCGCGACGTAGCGAAAAAGATGATCGAATTGCTTGAGGCTTAGCTAATCAACACCTTGAAGCCGAGTCTTAGCCTAATGGGCTAAATCCCAGGCTGACTCCAAAGCCGCAAGTAAACTGTCAACTTCAGCTTCGGTATTGTAATGCCCGAAACTGACACGAAGCAGCCCTTGCTCTACAGTATCAAGTGTTTGATGAGCCAGCAGTGCGCAATGCAGGCCAGGGCGAGAGGCCATACCAAAATCAGCGTCTAAGTATTGCGCCACTCTATCTGGTGTCAGTTTAGCTGGTGTCAGTCCGGCTGTTTGGGTCAAGCTATCTACGTCCCGCGCCTTATCAGCCGTCATGTAGCGCAGAGAGAAGACGGGCAAGTAGTCTTCAACCACCTGAGTTTGAGCCTCAACTGGTAAGTTCAGATTCCAACTTGGCCTTCCGACTAGCTCGATGATGCCAAACTCCCTATCTATAGATGACTGATTGAGCACGGCCAAACCATGCAAGAAGCGCATTGAAAGCACGTTATCGTGAGCCCTGGCCGCAGCCAACCCACCCGGCAGCGACTGCAAATAGCGCACGCCTGCGGCCACACCACAAGCGAGATGAACGGCCGCGCTACCCGGCTCTAGCCTATCTGGCAAATCTTCAGGCATAGAAAAGCTTTCAGAGCCCGAGCCCGTGCCACCACCGAGGGGTGGATTTAGCAATTCGTTTTCACGGACGTACAACAAGCCAATCCCAGGGGGACCCAATAGGTTTTTGTGACCAGAGGCCACCCAAAATGAAACACCTGAAGATGAGGTTGATAGCTGCTCTGGCACAATGCCCGCACTTTGAGCGGCATCTATCAAAAGAGGAATACCATAGCCTTCAACTAATATTGATACAGCACGCAAATCTAGAATTTGCCCAGTAACATTGCTAGCTCTGGTGAATATACAGAGAGCTGGTTTGCGGGCGGCCAGCAGTGAATCTAATTTTTCTAAATCAATAAGCGCATCGCACTGACCTGGCACCACCGCCAGATTCAAGTTCAAACTATCTGCCATAGCCTTGAGCGGTCTCATCACCGCGTTATGCTCGAAAGCACTGGTCAGAACAGCGTCACCGGCCTTGAGCCTTCCAGCACCCACCATACCATTTAGAACCAAGTTAATTGATGCAGTGCAACCACCAGTGAAAATCAGCCGGCTGCTGTCGGCAATACCGAGAAATTGCGCTATTTCATGGCGACTCTCAAAATGCCTCATGGCCGCTGCCAGAGATATGCTATGGCCTCCTCGGCCAGCATTACCACCGGCGCGCAGAACTTGGTCACAAGTCTGGTAAACCTCTTCAGGCTTAGGGTGCGAGGTAGCGGCGTTGTCAAAGTATAAATTCAAAGGTCACCAAAAACCGCAAACGTTCCAGTAAAGGCAAGGTCGACTGTGCCATGCTAGCATTTTCTATCTAGCCTAAATTTCTAAAATGACTGTGAGTTGATAAGTGGTGAGCAATAAAATTAACGGCAACCTTCCAGTCAAGCCACGACTGGTCGCTCTTGCTCTGCTGGCAGGTACTGTCGCCCTGGGGGCCAACTTGGCGCAATGGCACACCTGCCAGGCAGCTCCACCAGTCAAAGCCAAGGGTGCGGCGGTTCAAGCCATTCCCCCTGAGATTAGCCGCTTGTGGCAGGCACCATCGCCTCAGTTTGCAGCGACTGTAGCCAATCTCGGCAATGAACCCAAAGAAGTTTCGATTAGCAACCTTAGGCGCTTTCTTGAAAATCAGAACAACAACACCGAGCGCCTTACGGCCTCGTATGCTTTGGCTCGTCTACTTGCCAAAAGCAACAGTGGTGCCGATCAAAATGAAGCCATTGCTCTGTTCGGGCAGACCCAAGCACTACCTCTTTTACACATCGACTCACTTTGGCACGCAGCTGAGATCTTAACCAGTCAGGGTGACAATAAAAAGACCCGCGATTTTGTGGAAAAAATACTGCGCGATCCAGCTAGCGATTCAAGCGACCAAGCACGGGCCCTATATGAGATGGCTCAGTCGTTTTTAAGGGAACCCAGTAGCGAGAATAACCAGAAAGCAAAAGAACTACTGCTCACACTCAAGCAGAAATACCCTGCCACCGAATATGGTACTGCTTCCAATTATTATCTCGGTCAAATGGCTTTGGGCAATAGCAGTGTAAATGCTGGAAATAGCGGTAACAACACAAGCTCAGTAGTTGGCGAGTCTTTTGGTAGTTCTACTGGCAGCGCCGCCAGTAGCTCTAGCAGCGGGGCAAGCGGCAATGGCGCAGGCAATTATGGCAGCATGAGCAACGGTGCCCTTGGAGCACCAGGCAGTCCAGCCGAGGCAGAGGCTTTAGCATATTTTTGCGACTATCTAAAAGGTAGTGTCAACGGTCGCTTTTCTAGCGATGTGGCTGACAAACTCATGGCTTTCAACACACGGGGTGCGACTCTTACGCCGGCAGACTTAGACCGCATTGGTTTAGTCTATTACCGCAAGAACAATTACTCTAAAGCTCTCGATGCCTTCAACCGCTCCGGTTCTACAAATAATCAGTTTCGCAAAGCTCAATGCTTGGCAAAGTTACACCGCAAACCAGAATCGGTTACAGCCTTACTTGCGGCCATTCGGCAAGCACCCGATGCCGCTTATTATGACGACTTTGCGGACGTTGTAACCGGGCCTCTCAGCCGCACAGAGACTGCTGATGTGTGGAAACAGATTTTAGCTATTAAACCAATTAAGCTCGATCATGCTTTGTGGAATATCGCAGTACGAGCTAGTGATGCCGATGCTACTCCACTGTTCCAGCGCTTGGTCAAAGAGTATCCCACCTCAGAACACGCTCCTGAGGCCATGTGGTGGATGTTCTGGCATCGCGCCAAAGTAATTTACCCGGCAGGTCTAGTTAAGAACAAACTACAAGCAGAGGCCCTGGCGAGCATGGCGGAGAATGCCGCACTGCGCTACCCGACTCACCGCTCGGCCGCTCGTTTTCTCTTTTGGGCCGGAAAAATTCATGAGCAATTGGGAGATCATGCCAAAGCCAAAGCGCTCTATCAGCACTCGCATAACCTTTATCCATCAAACTATTATGCTTTTCGCTCGCTTGCTCGCTTAGCCTACCTCAACGCCCCGGCAGACAAGCGACGCGACCGCGGCTGGTCGACCAGCGCTCAACGCCAGTGCCTCGATAACTGGAACTGGCCTCAGCCACCAGTATTATTTAGCTTTGATAAAGTTGCTCGTTTTGCCGGAGCCAAAGTTGCCCTGCTCGCTGCTGCTCATCAGTTAGATGAATGTCAATCGGCTCTGGCAGAGGCAGGAGAAGCAAATGAAGGCGCCAAAGAAGACATCATTGGTTTACGGTCTTGGTTATTTTTGAGCCAAGGTATGACCATGGAGGGTATCAGAGCTGCTGGCAAAGACCTAGACGGCAAGCCCACTCACGCCCCGCTTTGGCAAATAACTTACCCATGGGCCTACGCTGCAAGAATTAAAGAACAAGGACAGCTGCGCAAAGTAGACCCTTACTTAATTCATGCTCTAATTCGCGAAGAGTCACGTTATTTCCCCAAAGCGCTCAGTCGCTCACAAGCGCTCGGCTTGATGCAACTTCTGCCTGCCACCGCTGCTGGTGTCGGCAAAAGAATCGGCGTACCAGCATTGAACAGAGAAGATGTATTCAATCCAGACAACAATATCAAGCTTGGAACAGCCTACCTTGAATACACATTGAAGCGCTTTAATGGCAATGCTATGCTGGCCGTTGCCAGCTACAACGGCGGCCCCAATGCAGTCAAGAGCTGGGTCGATCGGTTCAATGCGAGTGGTGGAAAAGACTGGGATTACTTTGTTGAAGAGATTCCATTCAGGGAAACCAGAGATTATGTGCGCAAAGTTTTCGGTAGTTACTTTGTGTATGAAACTCTCTACTAAGGGTATAAGTACTGTAACCAGTGAAATGAAAGTATGACTATCAATCTAGAGTTTTGTGTCTACGCGGTTTGCGGCATTTTCGTGTTGCTCTTTGCTGTTCCACGCCTTTGGGCGGTGGTTGAACTTAACCTGTTGCGCACAATTACTGAACCATTGATGGGCAAGACCGCCCACCTTCCGGTGGCCATTCAAACTAAGCAAGAGTATCGAGTCGCCGCAGCGTCGGTACAAAGAGCATTGACCCGCAGTCACCGCAATTTCAAATACCATATCAAAGTAATCAACATTGTCGACCCCATCGAGACTTCAATTCGAGTAGAGGGAGTGACTGACATTGCCCTAAGTCGCAAAGCACAGGTCACGAGTAACTATAGCGACACTAGTAAAACTACAAAAATCATGATGACCGTGCGGGTGGACGTGACCAAGTATGGTGATGGTGCAAAAGTTATCTGGCGTTACTTGCCTTCAGATCCTTCGCTCTTTCAATCACAAGTGCAAATACACGACCCTAACATAGACTATCTTTTGGCTCGCACTAACTATGTGCTGATGTCGCATCTCAAACCACTTATTACATAGAGCTTCAGTCGACCTAGTGTTTGCTCGGCACCATGAGTGATGGCAGGGCAAATTAGATTCTGCACCCTTCGTTGAGTGCTAACAATAAAGGACGGCCGCTATGACCGTCCTTTTATTTCGAAGTATCGAGATGATGGCGAACAACTAGCCTAGGGCTGGTTTTTCTTGACTGCCATCTTTTTGCTTAGACTGATTATTGAAGCCCAAAAGCTTAGCAAATGGGTTGACCAATGCTTTAGATTCAACTGAATTGTCTGCACCACTATTAGCAGGAGGCGAACTAACAAACTTGTTGCCACAGGTCTGGCAAATGTGCTTGTTTGCTTGCACTCTAAACTGGCATCGTGGGCAAAGGAAATACTGCATAGATCCCTCTCTTTACTCTCTTCACTATAACACAGGAAATCAAGTGCGGGTGCCAGTTTTGGGTACTCTTGCAGAGGATCTCTCCAACATTTTACCTGCTCCTAACCTTCCGCCGATATTCACTACAACTTTGGTTTTTTGGAAATTAGGAAAGCAAGCTACCATTGTTTTATGCCACAAATGAATACCAATCAGCGGCTCATCCTCACTTTTTCCACACTGCATCGAGTTCTCGCAGCAGAGCTTGCTTTGAGAGAAAGCGGCGACAAAGATTTGCGCTGTAGACCCACCCCAACACCACCGGGCCTATCACAATCGATTTGCGGCATGGCCATAGAAATCTTTGATTTGGAGCAACAGGACAAAGCTATCCAATTTCTTAGTGGTCGCAAACTTGAACCAAGTGGATGTCACTTAATTGCAGACTGAGCGCTAGCTGCGCCAGCTTACAGCCTGTTAATGCCAATGCTGGGCTAGCTAGCGAGCCCCGTGCCCCGGGGGGTACGGCACAGATATTAAGCTATAAGAACTAATCACCGATTCCTGATTAGAAGCAATTGCACTAATAATTCTTGAAGCCATCTCTTGAGAACCATTAGGCTTACAACACATCTTCTCTATTCCATACAACAAGCAACCAGCAAAAAAGCACAGCGAAAACCCAGACACCCAGCCAGTAATAGCCAGAACCTTCCAGAGTCTCAATTGAGTTTCTGCTGAGGTTGGGCCGTTCCTGGTTTTTGTCTGTTTGTTGTTCGCTTGCTTGCTCGTTGTTTTCCTAGCCGCCTCCTCAGACAAAGCAGCGCTTTTCTCTGTGGCGGGCTTTTAACCTCAAATAAAAGCAGGTAACCATGGCTAATTTATCAAACGCAAAACCGCTCCTCCAGCGCGTCTTGGTCATCGTAAAAGAAACCTATTTCGAGCTTGTGCAGGCCGCCAACGACCGACATCAGCTTGACGAAATAGCCAAGAAAGCCCCAGGCCTAGAGTCGGTCGCCGAGTCTCACGCTCAGCACGTCGCCACTCTCAAGCAAGTCACTGGCGAACTCACGGCTCTCGGCGTCGACTTCGAAGTGGTCAACCGTCGCCACCCCGAACTGCAAACGAAGTTGGCTGTCGCCTCTCTCGTGATTACTGTCGGCGGTGATGGCACCTTCCTCACGGCTTCGCACGACATCACCGATCAAACGCCTGTGCTTGGTGTCAACTCGGCGCCGATCACCAGCTTCGGTCACTTCTGCGTCTGCGACCGTCACAGCTTCTCAGCCACACTGGCAAAGGTCGCCAGCGGTGAATTTAAGCCGGTGAAGTTGCTTCGCCTTGCTCTCAGCATCGACGGAAAGGCCGTTTCTGAGCTGGTCTTGAACGAAGTGCTCATTGCCCACGAGCAACCGGCTGGCACCAGTCGCTACCACATCACCGTGGCCGGCCAGACTGAAGTGCACAAGTGTTCGGGCTTGTTGGTCTCGACTCCGTCGGGCTCCACTGGCTTTTTGCGCTCGGAAGGCGGACCAGTTCTAGCCATCGACGCACAACAGTTCGCCTATGTCGAACGTGCTCCCTTCC
The DNA here is from genome assembly GCA_021732025.1 of Candidatus Obscuribacterales bacterium. Lineage (GTDB taxonomy): Bacteria > Cyanobacteriota > Vampirovibrionia > Obscuribacterales > Obscuribacteraceae. The sequence continues at coordinate 133,896 of JAKFVU010000080.1, forward strand.
TCCGTCTCGGCGAAGTGCACGAGTTCTCGCGCGGCATTGCTGCACGCGGCCAGAAACTGCAAATCGTCTCGCAGATGCAAGGTGGGCGCATCTACATCGACGGCGATCACACTCAGCACGACTTCCCTCGCGGGGCCGTGTTGACCATCGAGGCAGCCCAGGCTGACCTCAATGCTTTCGTCGACCGCGGTTGCCATCAGCCGTACATCGACCTGGAAGAGGCCACAAAGCTCGCGGGCACAGGCTTCAAGGCCTGGCTCAAAGGCCTCTTCAACTGAATTTCTCAACCTTCCACAAAAACCACCGTTAGGAAAAAGCTATGAAAGTATTGACCTTCAGCATCGTCGCGGGCTCCCTGGCATGCAATGCCAAATGCCCTTTCTGTGTCGCCCCCATGACTCCCGCCAACGGCATCGGCACCAAAGAGCCGGCAGTCAATTGGCGTAATTTCCGCAAGGCCGCTCAGCTCGCTCGTGATGGCGGCTGCTCCACGGCCATGATCACCTCCAAGGGTGAACCCACCATCTTCCCCGAGCAGGTCACCCGCTTTCTGGAAGAGCTGGAGCCCTTCAAGTTTCCCATCAGCGAACTGCAGACCAATGGCCTGCTGATCGCCGACGGCCGCGTCACCGACGTCCACCTGCAGAAGTGGTATGACCTGGGGCTCACCACCATCGCCATTTCGGTGGTGCACTACGAGCGCAGCAAGAACAAGTCGATTTACACGCCTCACCGCGAGTACCAAGACTTGCCGGCGCTGATCGCCAAGCTCAAGAAGTTCAACTTCACCGTGCGCCTGGCTACGGTGTTGGTCAAGGGCTATCTCGACAGCGTCGACGAGATGAAGAAGATGATCGACTTCGCCACCGCCAACGGTGTCGACCAGCTCACCTTCCGCCCGGTCACCAAGCCCGACAAGAGCGAGAACGAGAGCATCTACAAGTGGACGGCGGCTCATGCCATCGAAGACCAGCTGCTCGTCGACTGCAACGCCTACCTCAAGGAGAACGGTTCGGAAATTCTCGAACTGGCTCACGGCGCCACGGTCTATGACGTCAATGGTCAGAACGTCTGCATGACCAACTGCCTGACGATTCAGCCGAAGTCGGAAGAGATGCGTCAAATCATCTTCTACCCCGACGGCAGCGTGCGTTACGCCTGGCAATTCAGCGGTGCTCGGCTCTTCTGAGCTAGAGCCTTGAAACTATCCGCAGTGAGATAGGTCGAAGAGTAGGACTGGGAGCGGAAGGAGCACAGACTTAGGTCTGTTGTTTCTTCCGCTCCTCGGTCTTATTTTTGTGGATCCAGATACTAACACTTATAGTTAACACGGGGTATATCGAATAGCAGTTACAGCAAGCTGCGCCATCTTGGCTTCTCTTTGAAATTTACTCTTGGCATTCTCCATTTTCTCAAGCATCCGGTTGCCATGAGTTCAGGCGTCTGAGGCCGATTCCGTATGACGGCACTAGTTCAAGCTTTCCAGCCAGCAGCGATTTGTAACGAACAGTAAACTGGCTGTCGCAACATTTCTTCGCCTATTGATGCGTGATCTACTTCTCTGTTAGCGACATAAGGTCTTCTAAAAATCTCTCTTTCTTTAAGTAACTTCCTCCAAACTCTAAAAACGTAATCCTTTCAACAACCTCATTCGCAGGAGTGCTTAAAGCGCTTTTGCAGGAGAAACTATGTCTTCAATCATAATCGTCAGCGGTACCATCGCTGTTCTCGTTGCTGCATCTGTCTTCGTCGGCTTGCGTGTACGGCGTCGCAACCAGGCAGATCCGGTGGCAAATTCAGGTCTTGTCGAAGCGAAGAAAAACACTCTGCGCTCTGAACTGCACGACCTCGGACTCGGCATCAAACAAGTGCAGGGCTACATCGCCGCAATCAACGACGTTGCCGCCGGCAAGAAAGACGATACCGCTGTCACCAGGCGCGCCGATGCTACATCTGCTCTTGAGAAAGCCCAGTCGCTTAAGAGCCAAATCGAAGCTGCTATCGAGCAGGCCACCACCGACGCTCAAGTCGACGGCTTTGCCCTTGGCCTCGAAGAAGCTCGCCGCCATGTGCAGAAAGCTCGCAGCATCGCCCTGCAACATCAACCCGACGAAGAGGACGACTGAATAACACTTCAGAAGACCAAATCATATTCTAGGAGTAATCATGAATTTCACTGACTGGCTGCTTATCGCCGCCATCCTGCTCGTTGCAGCAGCTCTCATTGTTCCTGCTGTACGAGGTCACTTCAAAGCTCGCGCCAAAGTCGAGAAAACGGTAGACCCTGAAGCTGCGGCAAGACGCAAGTTGTTTGGCCAGAAAATGGGCCTCACTTTCGCCGCGCTGCTTCTCTCCGAAAAAATCGACCAGATGCGGCAACAGGCTCAGGCTCTCACTCTTCCAGACGCTGACAATCCGCACAGTGCCCACGCACGCGAGAAGAGCATTATTCTCGAGCAGATTCGCATTGCCGACTCACACCAAAAAGAAATTGCCAAGGCTGTAGCTGACTTCACTCCTGCTACTTTCGAAGCAGTCAGATGGCCCTTCACGGCAGCTAACCTGCAGCTCTCATTTGCCCAAAAACGACTCGATATCTGGCCTGCTATCACGCCCATCAAATGAAGACTATCCACCGCCTATTCTGGACAGGCCTGGCTGTCTTCCTTCTCTCTTTTCTCGTGGGAATTTTCAACATTTCGAGCGATAACGCTTGGAGCGGCATCGGCCTCATGGGCATGCTTGCTGGTGCTGCGCTGTTCCTGTTATGCGCGGTAGTGCTTGAAAATGACCCCTATTTGAGAAGTGGGAAGAGCGAAAGTTCTGCAGTGCATGCAGCCCGCTGTCTGCATTGCGCCCAAGGCCTGAACACAAGTATTTCGCTCTTGCTTGAGCAAGTGAAAGATGCCACCACTCGCGCTCACCATAAAGCTGCCGAACTCAACGTGGGCGCCCTCCACCATTGCCTCGCGGCCTCTGCTCATATGAGCGGGCAACTGAGTCAGTGGCAGATTCACGAGCTAGCGCGTGGCTATCCCAGCCTTTTGCTTCAAGGCAAGCGCGATAAAGAGCTAGTCACTGACCTGTTGCGCGAGTTTTCGAGCTATGGCAAACAGTGCGCTGAGCTGCTTTCCATCAGCCAAGAAGTCGAAGCAATTACTCGCCCTACTTTCCAAGCCACTGGCCGATGGAGAACGGGTGCAGAAGTTGCTGGCCAATTCATTCTGGCTAGTGAAGTTGAGCCGCAGCAGGTCACTGTTGTTTTGGCTCAGGCACTGCCAATTACTGCAAATCAAATCAGCGCTGCTCTCAAACAATTGAGGGCAGCTCAAGAGATCGCGCCGCGGTGTCTCGATGCCTTGTCGCGCTCTCTGACTCAATTGCAAACATCCAACTAAAAGGACAAATCTCATGTCTACCAATGACAAACCCAAAACCGGCGGCTGCAAATGTGGTGGCAAGTGTGGCAAAACTGCCAAGAACTGCACCTGCGGCGCCAAGAAACTGCCGGCCGTGCAGAAACCTGCCACACCGACGGCCCCGCCGGCTTCCACCGACGCCGACAAGAAGTAAGCGTCGCTCAGCTTATCAATTTTCGCTGCAAATCTTTACTGCAAAGCTCTGCCACTAGCTCAAGCAGCTAGTGGTGGAATATCAAATCGATTCGACTCGAATCAAAAAGAAAGACAACTCATGAACTTCCTCCCCATTCTGATCATGGTGGCAGTCATTGTCGGCGCCATGGTCATCGGCCCTCCCATCCTGCGTTGGGTTCGTTCAGTGGTCTCCACCGCTGACATCCGCAACCCCACTGCCCGCAAGCTCGCGGACGCCTCGCTCTACTCGGGCACCTATACCGCCATCTTCGCTGTGGCGTTCTTCCTGCTGGGCATGCCCTACGGCCTCGGCAACATCATCTTCGTCTTCGTGCTGATGACGGTGCTGCAGTACTTCATGCCGTCCCAGCGCTGATTAAGGCGTTGATTAAGGCCTAGCTCTAGCAATGAGCCCAAACCAATAAAAATAAACCGCTAGAGTAGCAACCACTTTTAAAGCAGTCGGGCCCACAGCCTGACTGCTTTTTCTCTATTTTCGCAATATCAACTCTATTATATAGTACATAGATCGAGAAAAGAAAGCGAAGAGATAGGTTCAAGGTTTGCACCATGAGCCAATCTTCGCTTTCGAAAGCCCGGTTAGGGGAAACTACTTATTGTTGTTTGTTACTGCTTCGCCGTTCTACTTTTCGTCGTGAAAGGCAAAGCGGTTGACCCAGGCGATGGCCATGGTCGAGACGACGAAAACAATGTGCACGATGATCAGCTTGGTGAGATGATCGGCCGGCTCGTTCTCGGCGTTGACGAAGGCTTCCAGCAAATGAATGCTTGATACGCCTAAGATCGACATGCTCATCTTCACCTTCAACGCACCAGGGTCGATGTGCCCCAGCCACTTGAGCTTGGGCAATTTGGTCGACACCGGCAAGTCATCGTCGAAGCTACTGCGGATGAACAGGACGTAGCCGCCAATCATGATCATGACGATCAGATGGCTAACCATGATGATGTCCAGCAGATGCAGCACAGCCACAAGGATCTGCGTGTCGGTCAAGGTCAGTGCATTCATCAGCATGCTTCCGGTTTGCACCGAAAAGCGGATGGTATACACAGCCAAAGCCAGTATCAGACCCAGGTACATCGGCAGCAGCAAGAAGCGGCCACCGAAGACAATTTTTTCCAATTGTGTTCTCATGCAATTCCCCTATGGCATGGAGAGAGTGTGGCTGACTCTCAAACAGCATCTAAGAAAGAACGACCTCAAGGGAGCTGTAATTGAGGCCGAAGCTTCAACTACAGCCACCCTAGAGGCCACTCGAAAAACTTACTTGTCGTCGCAGCAGGTGCCGTTGGGCGCCATGCGCTTGCACGAAAGACCCTTGGAGAGATGGGCCTTGGCTTGCGGCGCGCACACCAGCTCGATCTCCAGTTCACCAGGCTTGTTGCCGTAGGTGGCGATCTTCTTCTCCGCGGCCACTTTGATCAGGTGTGCCTGACCGCGAAGGTTGATACCCTGAGCCGCCCGATTGGGCAGGATGGGAATGGACAGTTTGGAGCAGCCGCGAGAGACAGCGTTTTCCACTGCCAAATCGACGAGCTGCGAGATTGCCTTGCTGTCGACCTTGTCCGGAGAACCCAGACCGACAACCATGACGTGATCAGGAGCACCGTCCTGCTCGAGATCGAGAACGAAGTGTTCACCACGGTCGCCGTGGAAGTTTTCGTTTTCGATGTGCTCCGAGATAATGCCGCCGACGCTCTGGTCAAATGTCTGAATCTGGCTTCCAAGCCCGTGTCCAGACAATTTGCACAAAAGCAGCATAGGGGTGACGCCCAGCCCCAGTGAGTCTTGCGACTTGATAGACGTCGCTAGAGAAATCTTGAGTTTCATGTTTTGACCTCGATGTTAGAGTTACCGGTAGATCCGCTGCCAGCAACAAAAACTGCATAAAGATGACGTTGCAACAGACCGAAGAGGGGCGGATCCACTCTCAAGTCACGTTGCAGGTTTTCGTCAGGAACTGTCTCAACTTTGCAAACACACAACCTTCACTCACATCACATCAGCCTCAGAAATTCCATCCGGTCTCGCTTCTGCCACATCGTGGAAAAGCAGAAAGGATACAGATGGAAGACTGGTTGCGGTTAGAGAGTTATTGCTGTGGAAGTTTGGGATATAGGAGAGATGTCTGAAATCTAGTGTTAAACAGCTTCTAGACTCAAGACAAAAGCTATTAAAGAGAGATAAGGCTGCTGCTCGTGCCACCATTTTGCCTAAAAGTGGTGGCACAATCTGGTGCAAAATTATAAACATTAGAGAGCACAATCGCCCAAACCCTTTATTCATCAGCATCTTGCGGTCAAGATTAAAGCGAGAAAAATAGCTGCTCAACATCTCTTGGTAACTAGCGCGCCTCGCATTTTTCTGCAATTTTTTGCAACATTTCGGCATCACCAATTAGAAAAGGGTTGAGGGAAGTGCAAAGGCTGAAGCTTGCGCTAGGTCTTCGAAAGAAAAGATAAAGAGGCAATATTACGATTGTTACGCAGTGCTCTGCTAGCCGGACTAACCAAGAGGCGATTAAGCCTCACCAATGTTAACTACAGCTAAGTTGTCAAGGACTCACCGATACATATTGATGCGAACTATCTGCAAGCCCGAAAGCGAGACCAGGCAAGGGCCGCTTTTGTGGCCAGAGCGAAAACATATAAGCGATATATAGATATAAAGCCATTACAGATTAGAAACAACTGTTTTGAACTGAACACTAAGGATCGTTAGGTTCAGGTACCTACATTTCCACAACACCCAAGACCCGGCAAGCAAACAACCAACCAAGCAAACAGCGCGCATCTGACTGCAATATCTTCCCGGGCTTCGACCTGTAGGTGGTCACTCTTCTCAGTTAACAGTTCAACAACGCTCCTGCCTTGCGCCGACTCTTTAGTCAGCACGAGCGTTCTACGAACACATCCTTCAACAAATCTGGAGACTTTACTATGCTGAATCGCATCTTAAAGCTGTTCGGAGCCCCTTTCGTGGCACTCGTGCTCATGATCGGTTTCTCCACAGCGTCGTTCGCGGCCGGCCCCACTTGGTTGCCCAAGGGCAATCAGTTCAAGCCCGGCCAACACGTGTATCTCGACCCCAAGCTCGAGTCTGGCAACAACCCTGTCAATCTCGACGGCCTGGAGGCCCAACTCAAAGCAGAAGGTGCAAAACAGGGCGTCGAATACTTCTATGTCATGGTCCTCAAGGGCGATGAAGCGAAGAACCCGAACGTCCCGTTTGCAGTCGAACGTCTCGATGATCTCGTCGGCAACTGGAGTGGCCAGAAAGGCTTCCCAGCGAGCAAGGCAGTGATCGTCCTCGTCGTCCGTCTGGACACCGATTGGACCAAGAGCTCATACGCCATCAACACGGCGCCGGCCCTTGCCTCCCTCGGTGTCACCAGCGTCAACATGACGCCCACACTTGACCAGTACGGCAAGAACCCCAACGGCAGCAACCCCAACGCCCTCTTGCCTCGTGCCCCGGCCGATTTCGGTCTGACGATCGCCAAGGCCACCAACGCCCGCCTCGTCCAGTACCAGGTCGACCTCAAGCAGGCCGAACAGAACCGCCTCGCCCAGATCGAACGGCAGAAGCAAGAAGCCATCGCAGCTGCTGAACGGCAGAGGCAGGAAGCCATTGCTGAAGCTGCGCGCCAGAAGCAGATCGCTATCCAGGCCGAAGCCGACCGCGTCGCTCACGAGAAGTTCATGGCAGAACTGCCGATGAACTTGGCCATGTACGGCATTCCTTCTGCCATCCTGATCACCCTGCTCGTGCTCTTCCTGCTCTACAGCAGCAACAAGAAGATCGCAGTGGCGGCTCTGGAAGCGTGGAAGAAGCAGTTCGAGCCCGGCAACCAGAACTATCTGGAACTGGAGAAGGCCTATTGGGGCTTCCTCAAGAACCAGGGCGATCAGTGGTCGAGCCGCTTCAAGGATGAAACCTTGGCGCGCTTCAAGGTGGCAGTGCAGGCCTACGCCGACTTGTCGGTGCGCATCAACGCTGCCCTTACATTGATGTCGGATTCCGAGAAGGACATCAAGTCGGCCAACATCTTCTCCATCGGCAAGCTCAAGATCGCCGCGGCTCGTCTGACCGTCACCCCGATCAAGATCACCGGCGAGACTCTGCCCCTCGAGCAGCGCAGCATGTTCGGCTCGATCGTGGCCGAAGCCACCTACGCCCCGGGTGAACTGCTGGACAACATCGCCCAGCTGTTCGACACCGCCAACAAAGACTGCGCCTCGATCAAGAACGCCATGGCCGGCGCGCAGCAGAACAAGGAAGACATCGAAGGCCTGCTGGCTTCGGTGGCGACAACCCGCTCGGACCTCTCCGAGAAGGGCCTCAACTTCGCGCCGTACGAAATCAGCTTCACCCAGCTGACCACTGCGCGCGACGCCTTCCTGGCACTGATGATTTCCAACCCGCTTAAGGCCTTCGAGAAATCGGAAGCTGTCGAGCGCGGCGTGGAAGCACTGAAGGCCACCCTGGACCGCGCCATCAGCCTCAAGGTCAGCCTCAACGGCACGACCAAGCTGATCGAAGCGGCTCAGGCGAAGATTGCTGCTGCCCGCAGCAAGCCGGCGGACATCGACTATCCGGAGAAGCCGACGACACCAGAGATGGTGGCGGGCGGCAACTTCAAAATCAGCGAAGAGGGTGCCAACCCGGACACCCAGCTGAACGAAGCGAAGGAACACCTGCAGGCCTGCTTGGACAACCTCCTGGCCGGCAAGCTCGACAAGGCCAATGACTCCAAGGCAGCGGCTGAAAAGTCGTCGGCCGAAGCGAGCGCGTTGGTCGACACCATCCTCGCCGCCCTCGCCTTCCTCAAGAAGCAGGTGCCAGTTGTGCGTGCCTCGCTCAACAAGCTCGGCGAAGAGCTGCCTGCTTCGAAAGAAGACCTGGCGGCCCTCAATGCCGGCTTCCTCGCGAAGAACTTCGAGGGCGAGCCCAAGAAGTTGGACATCGGTAACTCGGTCTTCTCCAAGACCGATGCCGAGCTGGCGAAGATCCGCAAGGCCTTCTTCGAACAGCGCTATGTGGCTGCCCGCGCCGCTCTCGAAAAGACCGGCAGCGACATCCAGAGTGCTCGCAACGGGCTCGTGGAAGTTCACACCCGCCTCGGTCAGCTGATCGAGAACCGCAAGCATGCCAAGGCAGTGGTGCAGGATGCCACTCAGTTCACCGGTGCTCTGTCGGTGAAGCTCAACACCACCAAGTTCACGACCTCGGCCACGACCGACGGCGTCTACGGTCAGCTCAAGCCGGTTCTACTCGGCCAACAGCAGAACGTCGCCAAGGACATCACCGACTGGCCCGAAGCCGCTGCTGCAGCCGACAAGCTGCTCAACGACCTCAAGAACGTGGACAAGGCCATCGACACCGAGAAGGCCGCTCACGAGCTGGCCGTCAGCCGCATCTCCGCTCTCACCAGCGCGATGCAGTCGGCACGCACCACCTTGGCTGTGCGCACCACGCGTCAGCCGGCTCGCACCAAGCTCGAGACCGCCATCGCGGCTCAGGCCCGTGTGGAAGCCAGTGTGGCCGTGGCCAAGTCTGACTGGAATGCCATCGTTCGCGCTGCCGAAGCCGCTACGGCTCTGGTGAGCGACGCTGTCAAACTGGCAGAAGCAGATGCTCGCGCTGCTGCTGAAGCAGTCGAGGCCATCAACGACGCCGACAGCTACATCAACGGCATCGACAACAAGTCGTACACCGAGAGCAAGTCCATCGGTGGTTCCTACTCGTCGTTCGGCGGCAACGTCAGCGCCGATGTCTCCTCTGCTCGCGGCCGCCTGAACCAGGCCAAGCAGCAGTTGCAGGCGACCGACTACGAAGCAGCCAAGGCCTCTGCCCGCAGTGCGCGGCAGGCAGCCAAGGAAGCTGACGACCGGGCCGAAGCAATGGTGGTCGCAGCAATCGCTGCAGCCGTTGCGGTCTGGGAAGCGGCAGAGCGTCGTCGTCGTGAAGAAGAAGAGCGCCAGGAGCGCCAGCGTCGTGAAGAACAGCGTCGCCGTGATGATGAAGCAGCAGCGCAGCGTCGTCGTGATGACGATTCGCGTTCGTCCAGCTCGGGCGGCGGCTTCAGCGGCGGTGGTGGTTCGAGCGGCGGCGGCTTCAGTGGCGGCGGCGGTTCGAGCGGTGGTGGCGATTTCTAATTAGGGCCAAAAGTAGTAGCAGTACGGCTTCTAGTTATAAACCTCCCCGCTAGTCTCAGTTACGCCCTGGGCTGAGTTTTCAGCTCAGGGCTTTTTCTTCAATAGCCACGGCAGACATCGACATTCGAGGAGTGTGTCGACAAATCCTGCCGCGGTCTCGTTTCGAGTTACTCCTCCGTTAGTTCACCAAACAAAGGAAATATCATCATGTCAACTCTGTCCATCGTTATTCTGCTCGCGGTCGCTGGTGTCATCGGCGGCCTCATCTTCTCCCCCAAGTTCCGCCAGCTCCTGCGCATCCGCGGCGGCAAGGCTGTCGACGCCGGCACCTCCGCGCTCGAGAAGGAACAGGACCATTACAAGCAGCTGGTCGCCAAGATTCCGGCCCAGCGTGACTCGGTCGCTCGCACCAAGGCCGGTGCCGTGATCGCCCAGAAGAAGCTCGGCACCCTGACCGAGAAGCTCGGCGCCATCGAGGCCGAGTACAAGCAGGCCGACCAAATGAAGGCCCCGGCTGACGTCGTCGGCGCCATCGAGGCCGACTACGCCGCCACCGAAGCTGCCATCGAAGAGCAGAAGAAGATCGCTGCCGAAGCGTCGTCCGTCGCCGATGAAGCCCTGAAGGCGCTCGAGGAAACCACCAAGGCCCTCGGCAAGTTCAAGAGCCGCATCGAGCAGGACGCCAACAAGGTCGACCTCAAGGCTTCCCTCGAAATGGCTGCTGCCGCTCGTCAGGAGCTCAAGGACATCCAGTCCGAAATCTCCGGCGCCGGCCAGGCCTCTGCCGAGATCGACCGCGGCCTCGAAGAAGCTCGTGCCAAGAACGACATGAGCAAGGGCTCCAGCACCGACCAGGCCCGCGAAAAGCTGGCCGAACAGGTCGCTGCCAACGCCGGCCGTGATCGCCTGCGCGCCAAGCTCGGCATGGGCACCGCGTCTTCGGACACGGCTGCGCCGACCGAGACCAAGTAAGGCCATAACGGTCTAGTTCGATCTAGTCCTAGGACTAGCTTCAATCAGTGCCTGAGAGGACGTCAGTCATACCAAAATTTGGTTGGCGTCCTCTTTTCCCTGGCAGGGCAATCACACGCTAATCGCGTTGACCTCTGCCTCTTTCAACAGTCAAATCAGACTCAAAGGAAAATTCACATGTCCACTCTCTCCATCATCATCCTGCTCGCAGTCGCTGGTGTCATCGGCGGTGCCATCTTCTCCCCCAAGTTCCGCCAGCTCCTGCGCATCCGCGGCGGCAAGGCTGTCGACGCCGGCACCACC
>JAKFVU010000080.1:145046-235704 GCA_021732025.1 Candidatus Obscuribacterales bacterium
CATGTCCACTCTCTCCATCATCATCCTGCTCGCAGTCGCTGGTGTCATCGGCGGTGCCATCTTCTCCCCCAAGTTCCGCCAGCTCCTGCGCATCCGCGGCGGCAAGGCTGTCGACGCCGGCACCACCGCGCTCGAAAAGGAAAAGGACCAGTACAACCTGCTCGTCGGCCGCATCCCCGCGCAGCGTGATTCCGTCGCCCGCACCAAGGCCGGCGCCGTCATCGCCCAGAAGAAGCTCGGCACCCTGACCGAGAAGCTCGCCGCCATCGAGGTCGAGTACAAGCAGGCCGATGCCGTCAAGGCACCCGCTGACGTCGTCGCCGCCATCGAGGCCGACTACGCCGCCACCGAAGCTGCCATCGAAGAGCAGAAGAAGATCGCCACCGAAGCCGCTGCCGTCGCCGACGAAGCCCTGAAGGCGCTCGAGGAAACCACCAAGGCCCTCGGCAAGTTCAAGAGCCGCATCGAGCAGGACGCCAACAAGGTCGACCTCAAGGCTTCCCTCGAGATGGCCGCTGCCGCTCGCCAGGAGCTCAAGGACATCCAGACCGAAATCTCCGGCGCCGGCCAGGCCTCTGCCGAGATCGACCGCGCCCTGGAAGAAGCTCGTGCCAAGAACGACATGAGCAAGGGCTCCACCACCGACCAGGCTCGCGAGAAGCTGGCCGAACAGGTCGCTGCCAACGCCGGCCGTGACCGCCTGCGCGCCAAGCTCGGCATGGGCACCGCTTCTTCGGAAACGGCTGCTCCGACCGAGACCAAGTAAGGCCATAACGGTCTAGTTCGATCTAGTCCTAGGACTAGCTTCAGTCGTGCCTATGAGGACGTCAGCCATACCAAAATTTGGTTGGCGTCCTCTTTTTCCGCTTAGGCACTCGCTGCTTGCCAGCGTTGTGTCTTTCCCAGTTCAGTAGTCATCGACCAAACGGTCAAACAAGACTCCAAATCTCAAAGGAAACATCATCATGTCCACTCTCTCCATCATCATCCTGCTCGCAGTCGCTGGTGTCATCGGCGGTGCCATCTTCTCCCCCAAGTTCCGCCAGCTCCTGCGCATCCGCGGCGGCAAGGCTGTCGACGCCGGCACCACCGCGCTCGAAAAGGAAAAGGACCAGTACAACCTGCTCGTCGGCCGCATCCCCGCGCAGCGTGATTCCGTCGCCCGCACCAAGGCCGGCGCCGTCATCGCCCAGAAGAAGCTCGGCACCCTGACCGAGAAGCTCGCCGCCATCGAGGTCGAGTACAAGCAGGCCGATGCCGTCAAGGCACCCGCTGACGTCGTCGCCGCCATCGAGGCCGACTACGCCGCCACCGAAGCTGCCATCGAAGAGCAGAAGAAGATCGCCACCGAAGCCGCTGCCGTCGCCGACGAAGCCCTGAAGGCGCTCGAGGAAACCACCAAGGCCCTCGGCAAGTTCAAGAGCCGCATCGAGCAGGACGCCAACAAGGTCGACCTCAAGGCTTCCCTCGAGATGGCCGCTGCCGCTCGCCAGGAGCTCAAGGACATCCAGACCGAAATCTCCGGCGCCGGCCAGGCCTCTGCCGAGATCGACCGCGCCCTGGAAGAAGCTCGTGCCAAGAACGACATGAGCAAGGGCTCCACCACCGACCAGGCTCGCGAGAAGCTGGCCGAACAGGTCGCTGCCAACGCCGGCCGTGACCGCCTGCGCGCCAAGCTCGGCATGGGCACCGCTTCTTCGGAAACGGCTGCTCCGACCGAGACCAAGTAAGACCGACTAGGTCTTCAGCCTCAGGCAAACTTTCGTCGGGGGCGGCATTTACCTTCATGGTATTGCCGCCTCCGACTTCTTTTTTTTCCAAAAATATTCTGTCTTTAAGGAGAAGAATCTATGCCACCATGGTTTCCATCGGTCGCAGAGCTACTGGCTGCTGCGCCGATTATCTTGTCTTTGATTGCCATCGAAGGCTTGCTCTCTGTCGACAACGTTCTCATCATCGCAGCTCGGGTCAAGAGCCTCGATGAAAAAGATCGCCTGCGCGCACGCAAGATCGCGATGATGGGCGCATACGGTTTCCGTGTGCTCTGCCTCGTCTTCGCTTCGATTTTGATTCAGTACGACTGGATCAAACTCTTCGGCGGCGGCTACCTGATTTACCTGATGTGCGCACACCTTGGTGTGGGCGAGTCAGGTGAAACCAGCCAAGAAGCGCAAACCCAGGCCAAAGCCGTGACCTTCGGCACCGTCGTCACGTCGCTTTTGCTTGCTGACATGGCTTTCAGTATCGACAATGTCGTGGCCGCTGTTGCGCTCTCACCCAAGCTCTGGGTAGTGGTGCTCGGTGTCAGCTTCGGCATGATCTCGATGTTCTTCGTGGCTGGCGTTTTCAGCAAACTGGTTGATCGCTTTCCTATCCTGGAAAAGCTTGCCTACCTTCTGGTGGGCTACGTCGGTCTGCAAATTTTCGCCGAATATTTCCTTCACATTCATGTGACTGAAATTCAGAAGTTCGCAGTGATTGCCTCCATTTTGGTGGGTGGCATTCTCTACGACAAGGCTAAGTTCCTGCATCCTATCGTCGGTCCGGTTCTGCGCTGGATTGGCGAAATCATGGATGACTTGGCCGAACTGGTCAATACTCTCGTCAAACCGCTGCTCGCCTTAGGCGCGCTGCTGTTGCGAGTGTGCCAAAAGCTGGTGGCGATTTTCCGCCGCTAAACTCAACAAACAAGTCTCTTAACGGAGCAAACACACACTATGTGCGTCTCATTACACCCCGCCCGCTTCTCCGACACCGTCGTCGGTATTTTCGAGGGCAAGAACGGCCGTCGTTACCTGGCCTACCAGAACGTCGCCGCCAACCTGGCCAAGCTCTCAGCTGGCACGGCCAAGCCCGTCGCTCCGGCCAGCACCGCCGCTGACACCATCAGTACGGCCGCTACCAGCGACAGCAAGCGCCCTGTCCGGCGAGGCAGTCGCGGCGTTCGCAAGTTGCCCGTGAGCGGCAAGGCCTCCTGGAACTTCGAATCGGCTGTCACTCCGGCTCCCAGCGCTGTCTCAGCAACGACTGCCCCGGCCACTGCCACCACCAGCGGCAACGCCATGATTCTGCCGATTCCCGACGATGTCTCCAACATCGAAGTGATCGACACCACTACCTGCCCGGCTTTCCTCAAGGACATCCGCTCAGCGCTGACGCCCCGCAGTCGCGGCGGCATGCTTGGCTCTGACTCGGTTCGCCGGGGCAGCAAGAGCGTGGAAGTGCGCATCATCAACTTCGACGTTTACACCATCGTCATCGCCAAGAACGCGGCGGCCATGCGCAAGGCACTCGCCAGCGATGCCGTTGCCGCCGATCGCCGTCCGGCTCTCAATGCCGACATGATCAAGGCCTACACCAAGTGGTATCCGGGTTGGGCCATTGCCGTCTGCTGCTTCAACAACGCCGACGCCAAAGAAGCGAAGCCGCTGCTCTTCTCTTACGAGCCAAGCAAGCAGGCCAACCCCGACGACTTCTTCGTGCCCACCCTCGATGCCCACGACGGCAAGGTGCCCAATCTGTCGGCCCGTGTCGACGTCGACCACACGGTCTTCGTTGCCACCAACGACATGTCGAGCAGCCGCGCCACCAGCGTCTACTACCGCGACAGTGCCATCGCCCTTGGCGTTGCCGAATTGCTGCCGAAGGCGGTGATGGGCAAGGTTCTGCGCGGTGAATACAAAAACGGCGACATCATCTTCCGTCGCAGTGATCTGGCGCTGGGCAAGTTCAACGGCCTGCGGGCGCTGCCCCCGGGTGCCGAACAAAGCGCTGCCGGCGCCGAGTTCATCTAAGTCTCAAGGGTTCAGTTTGGTTTGACTGAACCTTCACCTCATCGGACATCAGCACGTTGCTGATGTCCGACTTTGAGGTCGTAACCGTTTTTTTAGCGGAGGGCACATTTATGAAGAAAATTAGCCAGCCGGCTAAGAGCATTTATATCGGGCCCAACCAGCGGCTCTGGGCAATGCCCCGCCACTATCAGCGCTTTTGGGGCTGGTATGAACTCGACCACAGGTCGGGTCTGTACTTCGCCAAAGAAGCGAGCGCTGAGCAAATCGCCCTCATTCGAGCAAACTTCAAGCTCCTTCCCCAGTGCTTTCAGGAGTTATGTCGCCAGTGGAAAGTTACTTTCAGCTTTGCTGAAGGTGCCACCGCCAGCGGCAATGCTTCAACCTTCTACGCCGACTTCAGCCGTCAGCCCGACGAGTACATCTCGCCGCACATCGAAATCGGCAGTGTCAGCCTCAGGCCTGAAACGATTCTGGCGCATCTCGGTCACGAGGTGGCGCATCTTTTCTGGCGTAGCAGAAGCGAGTCACAACGGCGCGCTTACCGAGCCTTTTTGGAGCGCAGCTGCGGCACGACTTGCGTGGAAGTGACCGACTACGTGCAGGGTTATTTCGAGGAGTATCTGGCCTCGTTGAAAAAGTTTCGTCAGAACAAGGTGCACCCCAACTTGCATGATGGAAACTTTCTTCGCTGGACAGAAGAATCATTCTGCGACACGGTTGCCACCATGCTGGTCGGCACCCATCCAGATCGCAGCGAAAATTGTTCGATAGACGTCGCAGAACGTCTCGTCGAGATGCAAAACAGTCTACAACTGGCGCTTTAGTGCCTAGTCTTTCAGGGAGAGGCGCCTACCCGGCGCCTTTTCCTTTTAGTCAATTTTACTATGTTTTATAGTTAATCAGGTATGGCAAAAGCCATTTTGAGCATCGGGCGGTCTACAATTACAATATTGAAGACTCGATAAGATTTGGAGCAGCACTTGACCATCCTCAAACGCTCATCGGCCAGAGAACATATCACCCAAATTCTGCTCGACCGGATTATTGACGGTACGTACAAACCTGGTGATCGATTGATTGAGCTACAAATTGCCAATGAACTTTCCACTAGCCAAGCTCCGGTCAGAGAAGCCTTTCGCTACCTCGAAGCTATGCGGGTAGTAGAAACCGAAACCTATAAAGGAACACGAGTGAGAAGCATTTCAGCTCGTGAGCTGGAAGAGTCATCGCAGGTACGCGCCGCCCTAGAAGAACTGGGCGCCCAATTAGCAGCCCCTCACTTCAAAGGCAACGTGGAGAAGCTTGAGAGCGAATCAGCACTGTTCATGAAAGCTGCCGAAGAGAGAGACGTAAAAAGCTATTCAAAGCATGACATCGAATTTCACCGCATCATCATCACCGGTTCGCAAAACTCACTGCTACTCTCTATTTGGGAATCAGTGGTTTTAGAAAGCCGCTTCCGCTTGACGCTAAAGAGTATTGGCGAAGACCAGCTCGGCCACTTTGGTCAAGCCCATCTGCCTGTTATCGACGCACTAAGAAATGGAGATGGCAAGGCTGCTGGCAAGCTTCTTAGAAATTTGATCTGTAAATTCCATTTCGTCAAAATTGACTAAGAGGCAGTCTTTAGGCGCTATAATTCCAACCTCAGTGACAACCCCAGCGTTAGAGAGATTATGTCGACACAATCAGCCTCACGACTAGGAAATTTACTGCAAGAATTTGGTGTGCTCAGCCCTGAGTCGTGCAGCAAGACTGAAGAGTTATCAACGTTTAGCGGCTTACCCTTTGGTAAATGTCTAATTTTGCTCGACCTCATTTCAGACGACGATCTCAAAGAAGTCTTGGATGGCCAGTCACTTTTACGAGAAGGAATCTTCACCAAACCGGTTGTAGCGCAAGCTATACGCGAGGTTTGCAAAGAGCACATTTCAATTTCTGAGGCTCTCGGCAAGCTTGGCGAGAAGTCAAAGGCTACTAAAAGAACCAGACTCGGTGAGCTTCTTAATGACGCCCAAGCAATTAGCCCGAAGCAATTAGAAGTAGCTTTGAAAGTTGCCGACTTCGCATCACTCCCTCTCGGTCACATTCTCACCAGCTTTGACACCCTTGAGCCAGCCTTAGTCGATCAAGCAATTGAGATTCAGCGCAAAATTCGCAAAGGCGAATTAGAGCGCGGTGCCGGAGTTGAGTTGATTCGCCAGACCAATCAAGATCTCAGCAGCAAAATTTCGGCCGGTAGCGGTCACTTTGCCCTTGGTGAAATATTGCGCTTCGCCAAGCTTTTGACAAGCCAACAAATTGACGAGGCCGTTGCCGCCGCTAGCGCCAAGAAACAACTATTAGGCGAGTATCTGGTGGAAATGCAGCTGGTCAGCGATGAAACAATGACAGCAGCCCTATGCGTACAGAGTTTGATTGCCTCGCACTTGCTTTCAATTGATTCAGGTTGCGAAGTAATTGGCAGCGTAGCCCGCTTCAAAACCAGCACGGCGCAAGACTTTGATGGAATTACTTTTCAAGATTTTCTCAAGATTAGCGGCTACCTCACCAACTCTAAACTCAGAGTGGTAATGACCAAACTATCGAGCGACCCCAGCCAAACCTTTGATGCCTTCAAACAATCACTGCAAGACACTTCAAAATTGCGGGAGCTTTTAACCGAATGTTTCGCCGATGACGTCTCGCTGATCAATGCCGGCGCTGTGCTGTTCCAGCTAGTTCAGCTGAAAAAGCTCAACCTCAATCAAGCTCTGCTCACTTTTGCTTTCCGTAAAAACGGTGTTTCACTAGCAACAGTAGCTTAAGGCTCGTGCTTTCAAGTTAGCTTGTGGTCTCAATTTAGCTTATGGTCACTAGCTAGATTGACATATTCAGCCTTGCTCTTGCTTTTCATTGCTTTGACACTGGCCATTACGGCAGCAGGATCGAAGATAGCAGCTTGAGTTACAGCTGCATTGACCAGAGCATCTTCGACTGTGCGACCATGATTATAATTAAGAGCTAGTTTCGATGATGCCACCGCCAATGGTGAGCGCTCGGCCACCACTCGAGCGGTCTGAAAAACAGCTTCTAGCATCTGCTCATGACTGTCAAAGACTTGATTAACAAAGCCTACCTGCTCTGCTTTTTGCGGCCCAAGTGGAGCGCCAGTGAAAGCCATGTGGCGCACGATGGCATCAGGAAGAGCCAAGGGCAAACGCTGTAAGCTACCCAGGTCAGCCATTAATCCAATATTGATTTCTTGAATAACAAAGTAAGCATCGCTAGTGACATAACGCAAATCGCAGGCCGATACCAAATCAACTGCAGCGCCGATAACGGCTCCCTGACAAGCGGCGAGAACAGGAAAGCGCACGGTGTTGAGAACACTACAACTCTCTTGCATCGATAATACCAAACGTCTGAAGCTTTCGCGGGCAGCTGGGGAGCCTGTATTAATCAAGGTTTCGTCAGCGAAAAAATTGAGATCGATGCCAGAGCAAAAATGTGCGCCCTGCGAATGCAAGACCAACGCTCGCACTTCACCACTTTGATCAAGGGCACGTATAGCCGCTGGAAACTCAGCAAAGAAATCTTTTGTCAGGGCATTCTTGAATTGAGGATTGCCTAATTTGACTGCCGCAACTCCTTGGTCTATGGTCAGTTCGAAGCTTTTATATTCAGTCATTGTTAGCACCCAGCGCTTTAGTCATTGCGGCCTTTTGGCAGCTCCCGTAGTTCGATACAACTATATTCTGAATTGACATATGAATCTAGTTGCGAATCTGGCATTGCCACTAACGACTTCTAAAACAGCTTCGTGTCGTTCTTCAACGACGCAATTGAAAACGATTCAGATTGGAACAACAATTAACATTCGCTAGTTCCGATAAAATATCTTATATTTCATTGACTCTAGAATGACTCAGGAAGCACGTTCCAGCGACCTGGTGGGATGAACGGCACGGGGCTCTCATTATTGGCTTTCCTGCCGATCACTAGATGTGGCTTACCTTTGCTCTAAATGGGTATTAAGCAGCAATTGTGCAAAACACTACTGGTGGTGTCTCTAGATTGTCGATGGATCAGTTCTATGTTTCTGGAATTGTCACCTAGATGGCTAATTTAAGATTTTGAAATTCCAGGACGGCTTCCACTCCAACCTTAGGACCAGGCAATTTACTTGGTTCGCAGGGCTCGGAAATTTTTGCACAAGTCTTTTCGTATCACCAGTATGCCAAGAACCCACCAGTAAATTATTTCATCACTACAGCGGATGAACTCTTCCAAAAGGGGTATTTTCAGTGTACGCAGGCATTGGTGGCAGCTAGTATTGGAACTAGTTTTACTCCAGTACTAAACTATACTTGTCCTTAATTTAGGGCATGTGACTTTTAAAGTCTTATAGGGTAGAGGTGGGAGCTTGTAAGCTCTCACCTCTATTTTGATTTATACTTGTTTTAGTCAAATGCAGAATTATCAAATGAAACACTTTACTTTGGTTTTACTTTCTTTCCTGGCAATAACAGGACCAGTAATTGCCTCACCCCAATCAATGGAGCAGCACGCTGTCATATCTCAGTGGGCACCCTATATGGTGCAGAATACCAAAACCCCAAATTCTGGCGTAGCAGCAGGCGGATGTCGTATAGGTGCATCTACAACTTTAGGAAAACAGAACGAATTTTACCGATGTCTCGATGTGCGTCGAAAAATAGTACTTGCGGTTTCAGCCAAATGTACTGCAAAGCAAAATGAGCTACTTGAAAGTCAGCTGAATCGTATTTCACTCAATCGAAGTCTTTCCCTTTGCCTTGCCTTAACTCCTGATGGTTCAATCGCCGATGTTTTTGTTAGTAAGTCTTCAGGCTCATCTAAGATTGATTCAAAAGCTGTTTCTCTCATAAAAAATGCTGGTCCATTTATTCAGAGCATAGCTAATAATAACCATCGTTATTTAGTCCATTTCCCGAGCTTAAAGGTCGAACCTTCTCAATAATGAATCCGAACTAAATGGGCATTATGGTATCAATTCCTGCTCTGTCGGCTTTTTTCTCGCTCCCACTTCACTACATAAGCTAGTAAGCAATACTTTATCATGAGGCTGTCACGAAAAACCCATTCAAAGCCTATGCTGCTTGTAAGAATACCCCTATATGGACGATCTCGGGGGAGTGCGTCGATCTTATTCGTTTTCTCTTGATTTCTTGTTAATACTAGATATGCATTACAGGCCAATGCCAATAATGGCAAGATTCCAGTCTCTGGCGCCGTTACATCTAACCAAAGTGGGAACTGCGCCATACGCAGGAACAGCTTTTAACAACTATATGGATGAATAGATACGGCCCCAAAAATTAAATACAAGAACACCTAGCTGATTAGACGTGATGAGGCGGTCACCAAATTTGTTTGGCAGAAGAAAGAGATAAGCCGCTAGAAGAAAAAAGAAGAGAGGAAGAGGGTTTACCCCTCTTCCTCTCCAAGCGATTGAGCTTAGCTCTTACTTGATGCTGTCAGAAACACCAGAAGTGTCGCCAACAGCAATTGAGCCTCTTGCCCTCCAACCGCATGATGCCTAGCTTGGCATCACGTGGTGGAAGGGTTGACTAATGCCCTTCAGCTCATTGAGCTGTGGTCGGGCACTCGGCGTTTTCGCAGCCGGTCAACGGGTCGTTGATGCTATCACCGCAGGCAGCACAGCGGGGAGTGGCATCGAGGGCGGTCACCGGACGGGCGTCGCGGGTGAACACCGGGCAGGGCTCTTCGCGCTTGCGGGAGCTGACGAAGCCGTTGAAGCGCCGATCGAAGAGATGGTCTTCGAGCAGCTGGAACTTGTAGGTGGCAGTGAGCGGACCATGCGAGCTCAGGCCCTGGCGGATTTCCAGGGTGAAGGCAGGGAAAAGTCCGCCGGTGGCAGCTTCGGCCAAGAGCTTGCCACTGGGGTTGGTGCTGCGCACACAGGTCTTGTCTTCGCCGCCGAAGCTGATCATCGACAAGAAGCCGCTACGAGCCAGGCGCTTGCCCTTGGTGAGAAGGGTGCTCAGGGCGAACTGGTTGCGCTTGTCGGGCTCGATGGTGCCCTTGAAGATTTCTTCGCCGTCGACGCGCACCACAGCGGTGACCGGGTCAGCGGTGAAGATCACGAGTTGGGCAGTTGCCGGGTCGCAGACACGCACGTAGGTGTCGGTTCCTTCCATGAACTGCTCAGCAGTTTCTTGGTTGCAACCACGGGTGATGAGTACTGTTGTCATATTTTATTTCCTCTTACGGGTTGTTTTATTGACGGGCGACGACTGAACAGAAGTCGCACGGATGGCTCACTAGACACTGCGTCTAGCTATGACCATCGGAAGCATGGGGCTTGTGGTGTCAGTGGTGATGCTATTGACTCTTCAGCGATTCTTGCCCAGCGACAGCAAACGCTGTACGCCAGCAATCGCAGCGAGCAGAAGCACGACCACCAAGATGGCCACCAGCAGCCCTCCAATGACTGCAATCGAAGCACCCACAACCGACGTGGCGTGGGTGTACGACTGACTGATGATTTGCATTACCCAGGGCATCACCGATTGCTCGGCAAATTCCTGGGCTACGGTCCATCCACCTGCCGCGATGGCAAACCATGCCACGAGGAAGGTGAACAGGTACATGACGAAGCCGGAAAGTTTCATCTCTTTCTCTCAAAGGTTGTTCAAGGCCTACGGGCTAACTGTGTTTGCAGCCTTGAACCAGTTGTTGATAATTTCAGCGTGCTGCGGAAAGCCGATATCCTCGGGCAATTCGCTAGCAGCAAAAACGTCCACGTCCAGCACTTCCTCGCCGGCAAGCAAAGAGCCGCCGTCGACAGGTTTAGCGTGGTAGACGAGGATAACTTCGTTGGCACCTTGAATGGGCGAGTAGACGGCGAGCAGGCGCACAATGACGACCACAAGACCAGTCTCTTCGAACACTTCACGAATGGCCGCCAATTCGGCATCTTCGTGAGCTTCAACAAAGCCGCCGGGTAAGCACCAGGTGCCCACTTGAGGTGGATAACGGCGCTTGGTTAGAACAATGCCTTTCTCGGTTTCGACAAGACATACGGCCACCGGCTTTGGATTATCCCAATGGACAAAGCGGCAAGACTGCGAGGAACAGGCCAAGCGAAAACGCTCGCATACCAGTTGCTCAGTCAGGCCGTGGCCACAGAGGGGACAGAAGCGATAGCCACTGAAGTGAGCGGGCGGCGGATAGGCGATATCGCTCGAATGTGCTCCTTGGTCAGTTAGATGTGGGGCAGGGGAAGAGGCAGGGTCATCGCTATCCGATGGGTCTCCTCCGTTTTTGGGATGCTCATGATGCGCAAGATTTGCTGTCATATGTTTGATCTTAAAACTTTGCCTTCCGAGAGCTTTTCAGTTGTGGCACTACAGACATTCAGCAAGAGTTAACTGTGAGCGCCGCCGCATGAAGATGTTCTGCCAACACTACCTACATCTCTCATCCTCGAAAAACTGCAATCAATCGCTAGTCCTGCACCTACCAGTTATCTGGCGGGAGAAGAATCATCGGTTGAGGTATGGGCAGAGGTTCGGGGGGTTGGAAGAGACTCGGGTGGGTGGTGGAAATAAGAACAGCACTAGTACGTTAGATCCTGCGCCTACGCCCGTACAATCAATATCTACAGAACTTTACATGCGCGCGCGAGTACTAAGGTTTCCTTTAGAATCCGCATGACAAGCTACTGATCAAGCTTTACAGCGAAAAAGGCACCCCTTGACAGCGCTAGCGGCACTAAGGCGCCACAACGATATACATCAGCATCACTCTCAAAAATGACGCTCTGTAATTTCCCAAGACTAAGTACCTGACAGGCTAGCCTAGTTCTGCTAGCACAGCCTTGAACAACTTATCGAGCCGCTTCGATGCATTCTTGGAGGCCTCTAATACTTCTTCATGGCCACCCATTGCTTCCTCTGGTCGCCAGACATTGGTGATCACAGAAACTGCTGCGGCGGTGGTATTGGTGCCATCACAACAGAGCATTTCTGGCACTGTCGACATGCCTACCGCATCGGCCTTGAGCTTACGCAGCATGTCGATTTCGGCCATGGTTTCATATGTTGGCCCCAGCAAACCAGCATAAACCCCCTGCTGTAGTGGCCTAACTTCTGCTTGAGGGAGGGTGATGTCTAAAGTCTCTCCCACACTAACAAGTTTTTCTGAAAGCTTGTTGCGGCAATCGGTTGCAGGCTTAGCAATGGCAGGCAAGAGACCAGTGGCCTTGAGTTCAGGGTTAAGATGGTCACGGTAACCAGTGAGCACCATCAAATCACCCACGGAATAATCAAGATTGAGGCCACCAGCAGCGTTGGTCAATAGAAGATTGGGCACTCCCCATTCAACAATTGCCCTAGTTGCAAGGGTAACTGTAGACCAATCGTAGCCTTCATAAAGGTGAAAGCGTCCGCGCAACACTGCCACAAGAGGGCCGCCCTCTTCCACTCGACCAACGGTCAGGGTGCCTGAATGGCCCACCACTCCTGGTGCCATACCAAACAAATCTTGATAAGGCAAAACAGCCGCATCTACCAACTTGTCTAAAACACTTACACCTGAACCCAAAACCACAGCTGCCACAGGCACTTCTGCGCTCAGTTTCTTTAGGGCACTAACAGCCTCAGAGGCAGTTCTCGGTGCTGACTTGATCATGATTCTCCTTTTGTTTAGCGGTTAATCGCCATGAGCACTTGATCGGGCAATACAGCCCCTTCAGGCACAGCTAAAGCCAACACCTTCAAACCAGCGTGGGCAGCTACAATCATTGTCGATACAGTATTAAAATTATAGAAATGAGCGCCCATTTTGTGCATCAATTCAAGATCTTCTTGGCTGGGAGTCAAGCCAGATTTGACACCAGCGACGATACCACTGCGCAATTTACTAAGAGGATTGCCCATTGTCCAGGTTTCTTCTTGATCGATGGTATCGGCAGCCGAGAGGTAGATGTTGTTGACCACCGGAAAACGATCGCCGATGGGATCGTTGGGTCCGACTAAGGGGTTGTCACCCATGAGGTTCAAGTGATCTGAAACGATATGAGCTTCAGCTCGATCGTCCTTGAGGTGACTGGGCGAAAATCCAAAAGCTCTGTCGATGACGATGACTACCTCAGCTTTTTCTTTATTGCGAATCAGCTCAAGAGTTGCCTCTGAGAACTTTTCGAAATAATCAAATTCAGGGCAGGTCCCCGTAAAATCTATGCGCTTAGCATGCCTCAGCTTCAATTTCTTTCCTCTTTGCTCTAGCCTTGAACCTGTATAAACGACTGCCCGGCCCCTGTCCACCCGATATTGAGCCAGGAAGAAAGCGATCCGGCGATGTCGGCAAAACCATGACGAATGCCAATATCCGCAGAAGCTACGGATGGGCTGTAGCCAATCAGTGGAACAAATTCGCGGGTGTGATCAGTGCCAGGAGCTGTCGGATCGTTGCCGTGATCTGATGAAATTAGGAGCAGATCGTCTGGCTGCATGGCTGCCATTATTCGACCTAACCACTGGTCAATTTCTTCTAAAGCCTGACCATAACCTTTAACGTCACGTCGGTGGCCATAAAGTGAATCGGTATCAACAAGATTGGTGAAAATTAGACCCATGCGATCGGGTCTGGTTGACCCGATTTGAACAGTGTTCATGTCGATATCATTTGCTATTGCTTTTAGTGTCAGCTCAAGTCCCTCAGCATTTGTGCCAGTGTGTTTGGCGTGGGAGAGACCATTGCCAACAAAGATATCTTCAATTTTGCCGATGCCAAAGACGCCAAGGCCAGAATCAAGAGTGTTGTCTAAGAAGGTTTTGGCCGGTGGCGGTACAGCGTAGTCGTGGCGATCGCCAGAAAGACGTTTATAGTGACCGCTTTCACCATTGAACGGTCTAGCAATGACGCGCCCGACGCGGTAAGGGCCGTCTAATATCTTGCGAGCAATTTCACACCATTTGTAGAGAGTTGCCAACGGCACAACGTCTACGTGGGTAGCTACCTGAAAGACACTATCGCCAGAGGTGTAGACAATAGGAAATCCGGTACGGCGATGTTCGTCACCAAGCTCATCTAGAATTACTGTGCCCGAAGCTGGCTTGTTGCAAAGTATTCCCTTGCAGCCAGTTTCAGCAATAAAGCGATCGATCACTTCAGGGGGGAAACCCTCATAAAACATGGGGAAAGCAGTTGGGCTAATAATGCCCATCATCTCCCAATGTCCGGTCTGAGTGTCTTTGCCGTTGCTTTCTTCTTGTAACCGGCCAAAAATACCGGTTGGATTGGCAGCCGGTGCTACTCCGGCCACTGATGTGATATTGCCCAAGCCTAGTTTAGCCATGTTGGGCAGAGCTAGACCGCCAACTTCGCGGGCACAATTGGCCAGACTATTGCAGTCAGCACTATCTCCGAACTCGGCGTGATCTGGGGCGGCCCCAATACCGCAACCATCGACAACCAGAACAATAGCTCGGCGTTTCTTGCTCTCACCGTTTTTAGATTCTTCGTTCACAGCTACCTCTGATTTGGATGCATCGTTGAGGCTAACGCGATAACTTGCGCTAGCGGAGATAATGTAGAGCTATTGTAATAGCGCCAGCCTGATTTTGTTAGCAAAGCCAATTGTAAAGTGGCTAACTGCTCGTAAATTCTATGACCCAAAATTAGTGAGACAAATACGCAATCTTCTGTTGAGTATTGCTTATGGGCTTTGTTAGGGTGCGGTTATCCTTTTCACCCACAATCTTTCGAAAAAAAATTCAAGTTCCGACCTAAACCCCCACTCAATCGAGAATTCAATGCTTTAGCTACCATCTTTATGGAGCAGCATACAGGGCGGCTTTGAGGTCAACTAGTCTTTCAATCGAAAATTCAAGTGTTTAAGGCATCAACTTCGGTCACGCAGACTGACAGGAGTTGGTGGTCGTTACTAACAAATCGTCTGCACTAACTTCTCTGAACACTAATTGCCAATGTTGGCAGTTGTGCTAGGAGACTAAACTTCAGGAGTCACTTATGAAAAAGTTTCTTGCTCTTTTCGCGGTGGTTGCCAGCTTCGCCTTCAGCAGCACCGCTTTCGCCCAGAACCATCACAACGGTGGACACGGCGGCGTCAATCTTCAGGTTTCCCCTTGGGGCACCTCTCTCAACATCGGTGGCCGTCACGGCGTGACTATCACTGATGGCCGCGGTCACTGGAACGGTGGCGGTCGTGGATGGGACAACGGTTATCGTGGCGGTCGTGGCTGGGACAACGGTTACCGTGGGTATCGCCCGCCGGTGATCATCATCCCCGCTCCCCGTCGTGACTACCGTTACGATCGTGACTACCGCTACGACCGTCCGGTGCTTTCGCGCCCTTACACCTACTTCGACCGCTATGACCGTGAGGTCTATGTCGATGCCTATGGTCGGGCCACCTACACCGGCTACATCCGCGGCGGTCGTCGTTGGTAAGACGACTGCGACTAATCGGCGCATTCCATTCTGATTTCTAGAATGGGCAAAACTGGATGGAGTGCAGGGAAACCTGCACTTCATTCTTTTTTTGCCCGCAAATATACTAAACTCTATAATAGAACCAAAATCACAGACCCTCCCTTCGATGAGTAACGACTCGGCCAACTGCTAACCACTAAAAGCCTAGCTGTATCAGTGTTTGAAGATTTTAGCCGTAGTACCTAGCACGGCTGCGCTAGATAATGCTAATCTAGTGTATAGAGATATCGGAGGCACAATGACCACACCAGACATGCTGTCAATCAATAACGTCGCAGCCAAGCTCGGTTTGTCCGTGCACCAGCTTAGACGCTGGGAGCTTATGTTCGGCCTGGAAATTAAGCGGGGCCGTGGACAGCAGCGCCAATATCGCGACGAAGACCTTTCAGTTTTAGAGCGCATCAAAGAGTTAGTCGAACAAGGTTGGCCCACTTCGCAAATTAGACCGCAACTTGAAGCTGAAGGTCTAGTTTCACCTAAGTTGATTGGAGTCACCCCCAGCCCGGGCAATCCAGAGGTCTTGCAAGAGTCGATCATCGGCTTGCGCAATTTCACTGAACGCCGCTTTATCGAAATTTCGAAGCAAATTGACGAATTGCGCCAATTGCTCATATCAGTGACATTGAAGAATGAGTTATCTGCTGACAAGGCCTCTCCATGGCAGCCCACTGCCAGCGAATTCATGCCAGCTCCTAAGATTCAGCCAGCCCAAGAAATTACTATCGGGCCGCAAATTTCAATTGACCCGCCCAATAGCAATATGTACGGCAACCAAAATTCTGGTCTAATCGGACGGCCGCAGCCGGGCCCCGGCTTGCAGCGCCCAGAGACGCGTACTTCCTTTGAGCCTGCCGCTGGCAATGAGGCAGTTTCGCGTTCAATGTCGGCCCTTGACTCTATGTTCAAAGAACGCGAAGGCAGTGAGGCTTCACCTGAAGCAACTGCAGGATATGCAAAAAACCCAGTGATTCCCCCACCAGATTTGATGGGAACTGCCAACACTGCAGTAAATTCCACCATTCCTCCAGTGCGCCACAGCACAATTCCTCCACTGCCACCCGCGGCTCCTAGCCCGGTTGAAGTAGATGTTGTGGCGCCCCCTGAGTCCTCCCCAGAGAATTCAACTGTCACTTCGACTGACTCTTATGGAAATGTTTCTGAGGCGGCAGCGCCAGTAGAAAACTTGCACACCGATACTATTTCAACACCATCGATTCAGTCGGTAACCTCGCTTCAATCGCTGTCCACAGCTCCAACAGAACCGACAGAATCAACACAACCAACAGAAGCAGCTAGCTCTGCTGCTCAGTACACAGCCACAGCGGTGGACCATGCAGCGCTAGACGAAGCTGCGCTAACTGCGCCGAGCAGCGAAGACTTCAAATTTACAGGGTCGCCATCAGCCTTCAGCGTGCCGCCACTGCCACCAAATCCATTCAAAACTTCTACCGAAGGGGCAGAAGCAGCTCAAGCCAATTTGCGCTCGCTCTTCTCACCGGCTCCACCAGAACCACCGCTGGGGCTTAACTCTGCCTTTGCCCCAGCCAGTTTTGCACCGGCCAATATTGGCATGCCCACCGCTGCACCTTCGCAAGAAGACACTGCCGAAGAGCTTAGCGAGGCAGAAAACTTGTTTGACGATGAGCGCAGCCAAATCG
The DNA here is from genome assembly GCA_021732025.1 of Candidatus Obscuribacterales bacterium. Classification (GTDB taxonomy): domain Bacteria; phylum Cyanobacteriota; class Vampirovibrionia; order Obscuribacterales; family Obscuribacteraceae. The sequence goes on from JAKFVU010000080.1 coordinate 162,001, forward strand.
AAGAGCAGCAAGCAGCCCTAGAAGAATCAAACCAACCAATTCAGTTAACCCCCGGTCCCCAAGTCAATTTTGGACCTAATGTCTCGGCTCCAACACCACAGGCGACACCACAACGGGTTGATGATAATTTCGGTCTGGGTGAAGTGACTGATCAAAATTACCTGACTGTACTTGGTCGAGCCCTCGATTTAATCGGCTGGACGGATGAACAAGCTGACTCATATTCGCTAAAAACTTTTGGCGTTCCTCACTGGGACGAACTTGGTCGCAGCCAAGCAGAAAAGTTAGTGGCGCACTTGATCGGCCTCTTGAAAGAGCAGCTGGGTTAGGCTCTAAAAGTGCCAATTTAATCTAAGCACCGTATTTACCCCACTGACAATCACTCCCCAGGCACGTATTATCTAGAAACACGCTAAATCGCGGGTTCTCCAGAGAGAGCGATCAGGGATGATTTCTACCGAGGGCAGCACCGGTCCTGCGAGCAATAAACTAGAAGAGCAGCTCCTGTAGCTGCTCTTTTTTTGCCTAAAAGCTTGCACGAACTCCCGCGAACCCATGGCCAATAAGAGTCCTCAGACTCAACTGGTTAATATTAAACGTGCAGATTTACTCATATAGAGCTTGTTATAGCTATGACAATCTTGTTAGGGTCAAAATACCCATTTACATCTTAAATCTTACAGGAGTCCTTTTCAGCCACCAAACCAGCGCTATGCCCTAGTTCAGTGCCTCGAAAAGTCTTCAACCAAGACCTTGGGTGATCTCACTTTTATTAACCATGGCGACGCGTTTTAAAAGACACACGCAGTTGCCCGCTAACGTTTAGGAGCATCATGAACAATAATCAAAACCCTCTGGGCCTCCCAGAGATGGTCGATCACGTCAAAAAGATGCTGACCGACCCCGAAATTCTGCGACTGTACGACGAAGGTGACAAGCTTTCCAGCTCGCAGACCAAACACGACGTCGGCCACGCTTTCTCAGTTCTCAACACGGCTCGCTATCTCACCGATGAACTGACCAAGCGTTTTCCCGGTTGCCTCAGCGACGAAGCTCGTCTGGTGGTCATCCCGGCCGGCGCCTTCTTGCACGATATCGGCCGCGCCATCAGCGTTGATGACCATGCCGAAGCTGGCAAGAAAGTGGCACAAGACTACCTCAGCGCCAAAGACTTCCCCACCAAGGTGGTCTCTCGCGTTGCTGCTGTGGTCGCCTGCCACCGCTCCGACAAATTCCTGGGCATCTCCATCGAAGCGTTGAAGAAGTTCCCGGAATTGGCCATTGTCGTTATCGCTGACAAGTGTGTCGGCGACGAAGACCGTGTGCGCCCCAACCGTGCCTTTGCCCTGCGCGCCCTGCGTATGGTCGGCCTCGCTCGTACCAACTTCTGGAACAACGCCGAGCACGACCGGGTCAACTTCGCCATCAAAGACGCCCAGCTTCTGGTCGACTCTGACGACGCCTGCACGCCAGAACACGCCGGAGCGATTGTGCTCAAGCTGGTTCTCGACGAGAAGGTGGCGCCGGCATCCGAGCTGCTCTCGCTCTACGGCAAACGCTTCCACTCTTGTGGTCGTGCCGCCAAGAGCCTCGGTTTCGTCTTCCGTATCGAGGTCAACTCGGTGCGTTTCATGTACGACGACGTCACCAACCAGTGGCGGCCGCTTGAGTGCTTCAGTGTGCAACTGCCCTAATAAGGCATAAGCGCTTGAGGTAAGCAGGAGAAGGAAAGTTTCTGGCTCAGGCCAGAGACTTTTTCTTCTCCTATTCACTACTAATGCATTTAGTAAGATAGTTGTAGCAATTTAGGGCAGTAAAGAGATAGCTAAAAGCTGCGGCCTAGTAGAATATATTTATTGCCGAAGGAGCGACTCAAAAAGAGTGTCACTTGTAAACGACATCTGGAAAATCTATCGCGCCTCAGCCGAGTCGTGTGTTAAGGCTGGTCAATACACCGATGCCGAGCGCCTTTGGCTAGCGGCCTTAGAAGTGGCAGAAGACTACGGTCCAGATAACGCGATGCTAACCACCTCTTTAGAGGGTTTAGCCGAAGTGTTTTGGTATCAAGGCAAACACGAATTCGCTGCTCCTATCTGTCGGCGCCTGCTGAGATTGTACGAACAAAAACTTGGGCATCATCATCCAGACGTCGGCACCATGGCCTACAACTTGGCCTTGCTCTATCACTCGTGGGGCAAATACGTCGAAGCTGAGCCATTTTATAAACTGTCTATGTCAATCAAAACGCGCGTTCTCGGCGGTCGTCACCCTGAGGTTGTCAGTCTTCTAGGTAACTACGCCGACCTTCTACTGATGCTTGATCGGGTGGAAGAAGCCAGAGAACTCAAAGCACTTTCTGAAAAAGTCAAAGCTACCAGCTGGCGTAAAACCGGAAATTGGCAAGCCATGCCAGCTGCAGCAGAGTCAGAAACACTTTCCAACCCAAGTCCTACTTAAATGACTTTCGGATTAACGGGCTGGCTTAAGTCCCAGCATCGCAACATCGATTATGAAATACCGCTTTGGTATCCCAGCAAAGAGCACCCGGACAGCCGTGAATGGCTTAGTACAAACGGTCTGGGCGGATACTCTATGGGAACTGTTTCTGGCATGAACCGCAGGCGTTACCACGCCAGCCTAGTAGCCGCCCTCACTCCGCCGGTAGACAGAAAAGTTGTGCTGTCGCGCATTGAAGAATTGGTGACCATCAATGGCAAAGCTTATGACTTGGCCACCAATTCCTGGGCATCAGGGGTGGTATCACCGACCGGTTACAAAAAGCTTGAATGTTTCACAACCTTGCCGACACCAACTTGGGTCTATGAGCTTGACGGGCACTACCTAATCAAACGTCAGGCTCTAACTTACGGCAAAAATGAATTATTCTGCGGCTATACTTTTTTGCCCGAAAACGACAACGATACTCCTGAGGTCAAGCTCACAACCCGCTTTCTTGTTGGTTTTCGCGACTTTCATGCAGCAGTAAAAGGGTCGTCTGATGACCGCTTCCCTCAATTTGTATCGCCCAATCAAACCATGATCATTCTCAATGAAAGTGGCCACAGACTTTGCCTGACCTGGGCTAGTGGTCGCTATGAAACTGAAAAACAGTGGTGGTGGGATTACAACTGGCCAGATGAAACTGCCCGCGGTGAGCCCGATCGCGAAGATCTGTTTTTGGTTGGCACTGTCACTAGCACATTGACCAATGGTCAAGAATTTAGCGTCGGCGCCAGTTTTGAGCAAGTGATCCAAAACCCCAATTGTTTCAATGCCGTTGAACGACTGATTGAAAGGCAAAATAGACTGATCAATCGGGCCAGCTTGCCTCGCTCGCAAAAGACCGACATGTTGATTCTGGCCTGCGATCAAATGATTGTTCCTGACGTTTTTGCCCCCGCAGCCAACACTGCCGGAAGTATCGGTGCCGATAGTGAAAGCGATCGCCTTTCGGTAATTGAAGGCTATCCCTGGTTTAATGATTCCGGTCGAGCGGCTTTACAGTCGCTTCCTGGCTTAGCTCTGACCACTCGTCGTTTCAGAGACAGCAAAGCAATTCTAATGGCTTTTTCAGAGCGACGCCAAAATGGTCTAATTGCCAACCGCACACTCGACCCTGTCAAGAAAACTCGACTGGTTTTCGCCAGCGCAGACGTTAGCTTGTGGTATGCCTGGGCTCTTTATCACCACTATCGCATCACCAAAGACAAAGAACTTGTCACAGCTCTGATACCTGTTTTGCTTGATACCTTCAATTGTTTTAGCGCCACTACTGGCGATATCAAAGTCGACGCTGACGGTCTGCTCAATACTGGTTCTGCCACCGAAGAGTATAGTTGGATGGACGCTAAGATTGGCGACTTACCAATCACACCAAGAGCCGGCAAAGCAGTCGAGCTAAACGCGCTCTGGTACAACTTCTTAGAAACCATTCTTTTTCTAGACAAAGAGGTCCAATTAGAGCTGCCAGAGCGTGAAAAGATCGCAGCCGCTTCCGAAAAAGCCAAACTTTCGATGACTAAATTTTGGAATGAAGACAAACAGTGTCTCTTTGATGTTATTGAAGCTCGCACTCCGTCTGGACACAGTAATAAAGGGCATGATGATGCCATTCGCCCCAATCAGCTCTTAGCGGTCTCTCTGCCGTTTAGAGCCTTTACTAAACCGCAAGAACGGGCAATCCTGACGATCATAGAAACCGAGTTGCTCACGCCCACTGGTCTGCGTACATTGGCAGTTAACGACGCCCAGTATCAAGGAGTTTATGGCTGCGGTTTTCAGCACGCAGACCAGTACCATAGAGATCTTTCGTATCACCAAGGCACAGCTTGGACCTGGCTCATTGGCAGCTATTTCGAAGCCCTAACCAATGTCTTTGGCACCCAAGCCGAGAGTATTGGTCGTGTTAAAGTTTTGCTTCAACCGTTTCTTGCTCACCTCACCGAAGAAGCTTGTCTCGGCTCAATTTCTGAGATTTTCGACGGCAGCAGACCGCATCTGGCCAAAGGTTGCCCAGCGCACGCTGTTGCTATCGCCGAATGTATGCGCTGGCAGGCCTGGCAGCTTAAGCAATAGGCATATTAAGAGACTGACAAATTAGTAGTGAAAAATGAAGACCGGCGGGTATGAAAATATAGCCGTCCTTTCCTTACCATTTTTCTGTTTTCTGGAGCGCATGTTCAAACCGAATTCGAATTCAGGACGAGGGCCTCAGGCAAGCACGCCTCAGACAGCCGCTCCCGGAAATAATAGTGCCCCCCAACGGCTGCCGCAATTATGGAATCCACCTACCTTTGAAGACATTGCCCAACTGCTCGGTCTGGCGCAAAAGCACAGCGGCAGAGCAGTTGAATTACCCTTTTCTGTGCCTGGCAATGACACCCTTTATCAAATAAGAGTGGTTCAACCGGACAATAGTGATCCTGAATGGACATTTTTATCAGGAACATTATCTGGGCTCTCAACAGTTTGGAGCATTCCTTGCATCGACTTGCAGCTCGTTCATAGCTTGGTCGAATCAGAATCGACTGGGCGAGACTCGGTTGACCTCATTTCTTCTAATAGCTTTAACCGCTCTACTACCGGAAATATAGCCTTTCCCAGCGCTGAAGTTGTGGAACAGTCAACCAGCCAGACCATGAGTGGTGCCGCAAATTTGATGCAATCAGTGGCTGCAAACAACAATCAAGAATCTACGGCCGCAAGAGAAGCGCCTGCGGTGCAAGTGCAGGGTCAGCAACAAGCATCTCTTGAAGGTGATCTAGAAAAGCTCAACTTACCCGCTGTTCTGCAATCGCTTTCACTGAGCAAAATGACAGGGCGTCTTGGCATTGCAAGTGTTTTTGGTGGTGCCGACATCTTTTTAGTTGACGGCAATCCGGTTCACGCCACCACTGGTGAAACAAAAGGTGATCACGCCATAATTGAAACTCTGCTCTGGCCGAGCGGAAAATTCAAATTCTTTGAACAAGAAAAATGTGCTGATTACACACTAACTAAACGCTTAGAAACGCTGCTGATGGAAGGCTTTGCCTTACTTGATCAACACAACTATTTAAAGAATGCCGGTCTCAATATGGACACATATTTGAAGCAGGCTTATCGCAATTTATCAGAGATGCAATTCGAGCAGCTTGCCAGCCGGGGTGCACCGGTCAATATGACCATGCAAAAAGATTTCTATCTTGAAATTGACAGTCAAGTGACTCTCTACGAACTCTTACTGCGCATGCCACTAGCGAAGGCTGACTGGGTGCCTGTGGTTTACAACCTCGTTTCAGTTGGCTTAGTGCGCCTCTCAAACGAGGTGCAAAAAAAGGAAGTTGCTGAGCTTATCGACAAAGACTTAGATGAGCTGGCCATTGCTGCCGCCATCAAGCCACTGACACGATTAGAGACCGATGTCTTTACTTATCCTGTTTTTCAATATTTTCTCAAACAAGAAATAGCTCGCTACAGTGTTGATGCCAAAGCATTTACTTTATTGGTATTCGACTTGCTCATCGACAAACCTAGTGGTCAAGAAAAAATGCCACTGACCGCCGCTAAAATTGCTCTCGAGAGAGTTAGAGGTGTAAAGCGGGAGGTCGACATACTTGGACATTTTGAAACTTTCGACTATGCCATTATTTTGCCTCAGACCGCAACTCGATCGGCTGCAATCGTGGCACAACGTATTTTAGAGAGAATAAACGGAGAAGCTATTTCAGCTCTTGGTGGAAGCAATGGACAAATAAACATTGCCTTTGGCTTAGCGGCCTTTCCCCAAGACGGCAAATCAGCAGGTGCCTTAATGGCAGCAGCAGCCGAAGCTAAGAAACACGCGCGTAAAACCAGTATCGCCATCGTGGAGTACAAAGCCATGACTTAAAAACATATGGCCAACAGGCATGTAAAGTGATCTTTTGGCGTACTATTGCTGCCATTAGATATAATCCCCCTCCTCTCAGAGTGTAATTTAGCCACAGATGGCTCTAGTCAATTACGGCACCAAAGAAATAACATTCAAGCTCGTATATTACGGCACAGGTTTGGGCGGCAAAACCACCAATCTGAAAGTGATATACAGCCAGCTCTCGCCGCAAACGAGGGGTGAATTGGTTAGTCTCGCCACAGAGACAGAACGAACACTATTTTTTGACTTTATGCCACTGGATCTCGGCTTGATCAATGGTTTCAAAGCTCGCATTTCAATGTACACAGTGCCTGGGCAAGAAGAATATAACAAGAGCCGCAAATTGATTTTGCGCGATGTCGATGGCATTGTCTTTGTTGCCGATTCAAGCATTGTGCGCTCGGAAGAAAACCAAGCTTCTTTGAAGAACATGATGGATAACTTGCAAGAGTACAAACTTACACTGCAAGACATTCCTTGGGTTCTTCAATACAACAAGCGCGACATCAGCAATATGATGACCGTTGAGCGTATGGAAGCAGAACTGAACAAAATGGGCGTACCTGCATTTGAAGCCGTTGCTTTAGAAGGTAAAGGAGTATTCGCTACTCTTAAGGCCATTACCAAAATGATGCTCAATCGCGCCAAAGGCGACGATTAGCAAGCAGTGAAATCAACTGTAAAAAAGACGTGAAAGTTACAGCTCAAGCGACAAAGGCTTGAGAAATAAGCATTCAATAACGATGCAGATACGCTCAGCTTGCGCGATCTTGGCAACCGCGCCGGGCAGCGAGAGCTAGCACCTGTATGCCTTTGAAGATGCATTAAGGTCTGTAAGTTACATTCGTTAACACAATTGCGGCGAGATCGCCTTTAAGAAAGCAAATAGACTTAGGAGTCATTTTCTCTTTCCCAACCAATCAACTTCACGCTTCAAATACAGCAAGCATTACTGCCATTGCCAAAACAGCCAGCATCTCTCGCTGTCTCGATCTGACTGACTGTATATCTAGCAGTGATTTCTAGCGCTAGGGAGTTGACGAATGTGACGAATTTGACGACGGCTCTTAGAGCCTTCAGCCACTAGAAGAATATAACCATGAGGTCAACATGACCCGAACCACCATATGCGGTATCACCGCATTACTTTTCTGCACCATCATCGCCCTTGTTTTGTACCTGCAACCTGGTTCTCACCAGCCTGATTTTGCTCCAGGAACCACAGTGCGAGTTTTCTTGCCCGTCGAAGGCAGCACAGAAAAAGTTCGCTACGAGCGCTACGCCAGCGATCGAGTGAGCCGCACAGTCACTGACATTGAGTACGTCGACGGCGGCAGCGAACAAATAACTTACTGGGGCGACAACAATTTGCGGCGCACCTCGATCAAATACTTCAACAATCAGGTTAAGAGCAAAGCCACCTTTGACCACCAGACCGGTAAGTACTACACGAGCCATCAGGTCTACCGCCTAGACGGCACCCTGGAACGCGCCGGAGAGCTGCTTACCGACGGTCGCTATCAGACTAGCTATTATTGGAGCGACGGCAAAACCTTATCGCGCCAGCGCCTCTTCAATCCGAATCGAGTCTTTCTCTCCGAGAAGCTCTTTCGCGAAGACGGATCAATCTTAGCTGACGTGGTGCAGGCCCAATCTAATCAGAGAGAAATAGTGCTCTATTGGCCCAATGGCGCTCGCCAAGCCAACTACAGCACAAATCTGGTGAACGGCGCTCGCGGAGTTTTCTACGGCGAAGACGGAGTGACAATCGTCTGTGAGTTCTACCGCTCATATTGGCTCGCCGAAGAACTTTACCTCAACTCAGCAGGCAAGGTCTGGCAGCAGCGCCTCACTTACTCAGGCAACGGCTCTCAGACCATCAACCTCTATGCAGCTGACGGTTCACTGGCAGCGGTACAGATGTGGAAGTTGCGCCCAGCATCAAATGGCAAGCCCGCTTACAAGCTCTTGTCGTCGATAGCGCTCTATCGCAACAGCGACAAACCCTATCGCATCATCACTGCCACCAACGGCAAGCTTGATGGTGTCAACGAGGCCGGCCAAGATGCAACAGGTCAGCAAATCGCAGACCCAGTCTTACTGGTTGAACCAGCTAGCAGCACCATTCCAGAACCAGGCTTGACTGAGCGTGGTGCACCTAAGCTTGTCTATGACTATGAGTAAATAAATGAGCCTTGAGTCGGGTCCGCGTCAATGCGGATCCGACTTCACGGCCACTCAATTGAGCAGATATAAAAAAAGAGCGAGTATAACTATATCTTTTAGTATAAAGTCAAAAAAAGACAATGCGCAGGGTTGAGAAGCAAAACAATTCTATTGAATTGTTCGCCCCCAGCCCCTTGCACTGTCCCAAAAGCACTTAACTAATTAAGGCATTTTGCTTGGTTCCACTTTCTTCACAGCTGCAGCTGGAGCGGAAACTTTCACCATCCAATCAACCAGAGCATCGCCGTCGGGGGCCCCCCAGCCGCTCGGATGGTCCCACTTCGGTCCCGCCTGATAGCCCGGATATCCAGCACCATGGCCGGCACCATTGTTGCCTTTGGTGACGTCATAAAAGTACTTGCCATAGTCAGCCGAGTTGCCGATGCGATAGACATACGGATTGGCAGAGCCAACACGTTTGCCCGCAGCTTCGACAGTCAGCCCCCAGAGCGCAGCCCAAGAAGGCGCCGAGGCACTAGTGCCACCGATGCGCGACCAGTTGCCCTGGAAGTAGAACGAATAGCCGGTATTCGGATCAGCGTTCATTGAGACGTCAGCACTGGCACGCTTGTCGCCACCAGGCAAACCGCTACCAACCTGCCAGCTCGGGCGCGACCAGTGGTCGGAAACACCGCCACCAGAACCAGTCCAGGCCGGTTCGGCTGTGCGCACGCCGTCCTGCTGGGTCATACTCGTGCCACCAACCGCGGTGAAGCGAGGATTTGACGCTGGATAGTCGACGGCCCACTTGGGCACTTCTTTGCCCTTGCTCTTGATCTTGCAATCGTAAGCACCGTCGTCTCCGCTGGAGACAAACAAGGCAATACCCTGAGCAGCCAGTTGTTTGAAGACCATGTTCTCGGTCTTCATCATCAGCCAACCAGTGCCCCTTTCACAAAGTCCCCAACTGACCGACATCACCGACGCTTCGTTATCAATGGCGACCTGGTTAAAGGTCAGGGCAAAGTTGACGAAACTCGGATTGACAGCCATGTACATCAGCACATCGGCGTCAGGCACCTGTGAGCTGAGTAGCTGCAAATCGAGAGTAGTCTCTTCTTCGAATTTGCCACTCAAGCCGTTGATAGGGCGGTCAATCAATTGGCCACCACGAACGATGCCATGACGCTTCCAGTAAGCTTCGATGTCTTTGATGTCGTAACCGTAAGCCGTGGCAATGGCAATTTTCACGCCCTTGCCACTGTAGACCTTGGCCGGAACATTCTCATTGTTGCTGTTGGGAAAGTTGTAGACCGTGGCAATGTCTTGCGGTGTGTGCGCCTGAGACTGAGCACGCTTCGCCGGCGCTTTGCTGTGAGCAATGCGGCTTTCCATCTGAGCATAAGTGTTGAGGCCAATGACAGACTCGACCACATCTTTGAGGTGAATCGGTACCACCGGGTCACGATCATTGCTCAAGTAGAACTTTGCCGCCGTTGAATCAGGAGCATTTGCTTGACCAATGGTCGATTGGTTGACTATGGTGTCGACCGAATACTCGTTGATGGTGACGTTGAAGGCTTTTTCCAACTGAGCAACAGTACCTTCAGCATGAATCATCAGGCGGTTCTTAGGCACTGACTTAATCTTCAGGCCCTGACTGGTAAGGTAGCGCACGGTCTCGTCCACGTCGTGAGTGGCTGGCGAGAAGTGAGCGATGAACTGGTCGGTGCTGAGAAACTGCTGATATTGCGGCGAATCAGGATTCTGCAAACTATCAAGCAGGGCGTCGAGATCGGCCTCGTCACGAACTTTGAGGCCGACTAGAATTTCCAGGCGGCTCTCAGGATTGGCGTGCCTGACCAACTGCGACTCACCGAGAATTTCGGGAGTGTTACCAGAAAGAGTGACACCACCGGTGATGACAGAGAAAGTAGGACCGCGTTGCACAAGCCACACGGCGGTGACAGCCACAAATGTGAGTGCCAAGATGCGCAATAGCGCTTTGATTGAAACAAACTGCATTGTAATCTCCTAGAAGTATAGGTATAGAGATTGTCGAAAGGCGAAGCTCGAAAGCTTCTCTAAGAAATTAGACTTTGGGCAGAGCGCAAGCACTGCCGTTCATCGTTTCCAGCACGGCAACACGCTCAGAAACGGGCGGGTGAGTGAGCTGGAGGTAGCGCCAGAAAGCCTTGACCTTCTGCCAAACCGTGGTGGCCTGTACTTCGACACGCACGTCGAAAATCGGGTCGATGGTCATGATCGGACGTAGTGCTCGATAAAGCTCAGCTTCACGGCCATGCGGGCGGTTCTTCTCGACGTATGCGACCAGCTTGATCAGTGCCGAAGCAAGATCGCAAGGATGGCCAGTCATGAGAGAGCCAGTGGCATCAGCGGCAGATTCACGCGAACGCATGACAAACATCTGCACTACTTTGGTCAGCTGGCCAGTCACCTGAAAAATCAGGAACATGACGACGTATTCGAGGATGCCCCCGAAGAAGCCCTGGGGCTGCTTCTGACCGTTGACCTTAAGGCCAAAGCTGGGCTTGAAGATGCGAATGCCGGAGAGCAAAAGGCGCACGCCGGCATCGGTGATCATGAAGAAAATCATCGAGAGCACAGACAGCATCGAGTTGATACCGACGTCGTAGTTCTTGACGTGGCCGAGTTCGTGAGCAAAGACTGCTTCGATTTCTGCATCGGTCATGCCGGTGAGAAAGAGGCCTTTGGTGGCAGCGACGACCGCTTTGCGGTGAATCGGACCAGTGGCAAAGGCGTTGGGAAGCGGATTGTCAGAGACATAGACCGGAGGTTTGAACTTCAGACCACTTTTGGCGTAAACCCGATCAACAATGGCCAAGAGCCGCTGGTGCTCTGGGTTGTTCGGATCAGCAGGAGTGGACTTGGTCATGGCGATAGCGATTTTGGCGCTGAACCACCAGCTCAGAACAGGAACCAAGAACCAGAGCAGGCCGAAGCCTAGCTGGAAACGGTAGCTGTAGCCGAAGCAGGCCGAAGCCTAGCTGGAAACGGTAGCTGTAGCCGAAGCCGGCAAAAGCAGCGAAAATCAAAGCGCCCATGGCACCATAACCAAGCAGGGTTTTGAGCCAAGTGACAAGTAAGCGGCGACGCATCTGAGAGTAATTCGGGTCGTCGGGCCCGATTGAGCGGTGAGACATAGAGATCTCCTTTTTGTTGTTATGAATGCTGTCAATCTCCCAGAGACGACAAACAGCAACCCGCCAACGACGCACACCATGCAATAAGCTGGAGTGTTACAGGCAGAAGGTTAGGGTTTGGCGTTGCGGAGAGTTAAAAGCCGTTTTGGGGTGGGGGTAGAAATAAAGTGACTGTAAAAATTTAGTTGGTAAGAGCAGGTAATATCAACGCAATTAGCTTTTGAGTCTCAAGAACAAACTTAGAGCTTAGTAAGTATCAGTACTTCTCAAATGACCTAGATGAGCCAAGCCTTACAACAAACACCATAAAATCTGTGTTTAGAGAGAAGCACCGCCCTCTTGAAAACGGCATGCCAAGCGGCTTTGTCGTACTGTCTTTGCGTTAAGGAGATAGCGCAGCTATCAAGAGCAGCACATCTGCTCTATTCTACTAAACTGAACAGTATAACAATGGCTTTTTTTTACCGCCTAGTAAACCGAAAAAGACACTAGGTAAGGCTGGCGATTTTGCCGACAAATTGTTCAAAAGAAACAGAGAGAGGCAGGATAAAATCCTGCCTCTCTCCAATTCCTATGACCTAGGCAATTCTGCTTTGCCCTAGCTGACCTGATTGCGCCGGGCGAACTTGCGCGCGCCAGAGCCGAGGCCTAGCACACCGCAAGCAATCAAAACATAGCTGGCAGCGGCAAAGCCACCGGCCTGAGCAGCAGGAAGAAGCAAGGCGAAGACGCCGAAAGCGATCCACGACAAGCCACCAACCACACGACCAAGACCGCGAATTGACTCGGCTTTGGCCAAGAGCGAAAGAGCGTTCAGCACGGCCAAGGCCACGGCAATGAAGAACAAGAGAGTGAGTGTGTTCATACGAGATTTCCTTACATGGTTTCCATACGTAGTTTCGTTTAGTTAGGCGCCGTGTTTCATCAGGTCGACAACCACCCGCAGATGGGGGAAGGCAGCCTGCATGTAACGACCAACGGCGAGCACGTCTTCGTCGCTGGGCTGATAAGTGCCAGAGTTACCGTTGATGTGAATGACGCCATCGGTGTCTTTCCAAACTTCACCAGCGAAGAGCACATCAGGATCGTAGCCAGAGGCAAGCACATGCTTACTCAAGATCCAATCGATGAGCTTGACACCAACAGTGGTGCGAGCAACGATGATCTTCTTGACCGTGATCACCAAGTTGTACTTGTTCGACTTCTTGACACTGTCGGTGCGCAACATGTCGTAGACATCACGCTCACTCTTGAGACCGAGGTCGGCGTAAGAAGGAGCCAATATCTTGTGAATGAGCTTGATGACAAACTTCGAGAACAGCACTCGCTTCTTCAAGCGCGTCACCAGACCCGGGTTTTTCTGCGGGAATGGCTTGAGCCGCTCACTGAGATAGTCGAGCGGATTGACCCGTGTTTGCTCGCCGGTAAAGAGAGCATGAGCCCCCCAGAACTGCCGCAAAACTGCGCCCGTTGACGACGGCACAGAAAGCTTAACCGTGAAGTCACGATGATACTCAGCAGTGGCAGGCAGTGCCGGAGCCACTTCACGAGAAATCACAGGGGCGGTCGCTTTGATGCCGACCAGACCGCCCACGGCGGCAACAAGCTTGAACGGCGAAGTAACAACAGCCCGAGCCGCTTTCCAAACCTTGCTCTTCTGCGCCTTGGCTTCGAGCATGCGCTCGCCATGACGACAGAAAGTCATAAGCTCAGCGGCAATGATCTGGCGAGCATAGCTCTCCATGTTGGCCTGGGTAGTGCGCACCACCTCAAGCTCGACTGCTTTGCCTTCGAACTCAAGACCATTGCTGAGCAGATAGCTGAGCAAGGCGTAGGGCATGTAGATGCTGCTCAGCTTGCGCTTACCCGAGGTGAAGCCGGCGTCTTCGAGAACACGCAGATTGGCGTTGACGCAGGTCATGTATTTCTTGCCGTGATGCACACGCATCGCCGCACGAAGCTTCTCAGCCGCGTGGTCGGGCAAGCCGATAAAGCGCAGCATGATGCCCGACTGCACGAAGTTGCGCGTATCTTCCACCACCGACGGTGCACGCTTGAGAGACTTGGCAGCGAACTTTTCGTAGCCGCCCTTGCCGTCAGGCACAGTCAGGTAGACATTGGGCAGGCCGAAGCCAAGAAAGATTTCGCTCTTGCCGGCGAAGAGATCAGAGATGCGGAAGACCCGCAAATCTTGAATGGTCCGCTCGCGGATGCTCGAAGCGTCGACTACCTGATCGACGTGGGAGCCAAAGAGAAACTCGGGGCGCCGCTCGAAGTGCTGCGCAAAGCCCGCATCGGTGTTCAATGCAGAATTTTCCATATTTTTATATCCGGTTGGGCCAGTGAAAGGCTTCACTGACTGGTTAACGAAGAGTTAGTAAGAGGTTAGAGTTACTTGGTTAACGATGAAAGCGACCGTAGACACTGTCTTTGCGCTCAAAGAAGAGCGAAAGTTTACGGCAGAGGCTTTCAGCGGCGCGCAACAAGCGCACCAACAAGCGGGCAGGCGGAAGCACCTTACCAGTGCGCACGGCGGCCAGCAAAAGATCATAGTGGTCGAATGCCATTGAGCCAGCTTCAAGCAGGGCCATGGCAGAAACAAAGCGAGCACTGCCAGCTTTGGCATCGTCGCCCGCCTGTACCGAGGCTTCAACAGAAGCTGCCAGATGCGCAGGAACCAGCCACATGTATCCGTGATCGACTACGTGCCCTCGTTGATCGCGCTCGGGGCGCGAACGCACATCGAGCAATTGCAGTTCGGCCTCGGGCACAGAGACGCTGGTTTCTTCGCTGCCCTCACGAGCACCGCAGCCAGGAAGGCTCTCGGTGTGGGGGTTGAGGAAGCCACCAGGGAATGATTCTTGGTCTTGGAAGGGATCGTGCAGGCGGGTGATGGTCAGAACTCGAGCTGAAGCTGTACCAGCGCCTACCACCACCAGAATAGTGGCAGTCGAATCGGCTTTGGCGAAGCGATAGAGCATGAGCCGAGAGCTGGTCACCAGACCTTTGACCTGAGCCAATACCGTGGTTTGAATGCGACTCTCGGCCAGGTGCACCAAAGCATCAGTAAGCTGAGAACTTGAGCTTGGTGAAGTTAAAGCCTGAAGGGCATCAACAACCAAAATCGGCACGGCACCGGCGTCTGCCAGTTCGTGAACAATTGACTTAAGCGACTCTGCACTGCACGAACCAGCAATGAGAATCACTTGCTGAGCCAAGTCTGCCGCCGGAAGAGCGCGCAGTTGGTCGAGAGCAGTGAGAGGAACATTGGCCATAGCACAGTGCGAACGCAGCTCATTGAGCTTGTTTCCGCTTGCACTTTCTGTGCCGAGCACCAGGAGATTGAATGATACTTTCATAGTAATTCCCGTTATGTTTGCCAGCAATGTGTTCGCAGTCAGCACTCGAAAGAGCGGGGCGAAAATTGCTTAGATAGTGTGGCTGATTGGCGTTAAGGTTTCAGGGATATTCACACTAGAGAAAGAGAAGAGTTATCTTTACAACTTACCCGCGTGCGGCAAGCTAGAACAAGAAACTAAATCTCATACTGCTTGGCTTCTCTCTAATTACACTTCATACTACTCATTTATGGCACAAACTTGGCCCAAGCCTCAGTTGCCAAGCGCTAGCGGCGGTCGCGCTACTTGTTAGTCATAGTTGTCTTGGTTGTCTTGCCTGTCTTATCTGCCTCAACCTGAGGAAATCTCAACAAGCGAATATAGGGGTAGTAATCAAACATTTGATGGATTTCTACTTCGGTCCAAATGCCGTCGTTCCAATTATTGGTGAAAACCTGCGTACCCTTACCCATGATGCCGCAATGGGCATTGGGACCGCCGTTGAGTTTATTGGGGCTTTCCATAAAAGCCATGAGAATGTCTCCAGGCTGACTGTTTTTCATCAAAAGTGCATCATCAATAGCTTTATTGAAATCAGTACTTTTGCCACCACCATTGCGAATGACAATTTCATGGCAACAGTTTGGTGCGGCCAAAAGCTGGCGCCGCACCACTGTCACCATGGCACTATGAACGGTATTGACACCCGTTTGCTTTAAGACATTGCAGAGGGCGGCGGCGCAGCCCAAAGTGCCTTTATTGAGGCCATAACCGGGTTTCCACATCTCTTTGCCCAAACACTGCTTGCTTTTCAAAAAAAGCCGCTCGCTCACTGGGGCTGCTGAAAAGCTCTGGGCCTCAGCCATTGGTATAGGCGAGAGAGCAAAGAACAGACAAACAAGGGCCGTCAAAACTATAGCAATTTCTCTCATCGTTTCAGCATAACAGCACGGGTACAAGAATGGTTGTGCGCCTTCTGTTAGACTTAGCCTTGATAGACTTCCGAATATTCGATATTCACTTATTTGAGGAATTATGGGTCGCATACTGAGCCAATCTGAACTAGCCGCGGTCGCTGCAGCAGAGAAGAAACAGGGTCGCCAGGTTGTCTCAACAAATGGTTGTTTTGACATATTGCACGTCGGCCATGCCCGCATCCTCAAACAAGCTCGCGACTTAGGTGACTGCCTCTTTGTCGGAGTCAATTCTGACGCCTCCGTAAGGCGCCTGAAGGGTCCAGAAAGACCAATTAATAGCGAGGCAGACCGAGCCGAACTTCTGGCCAGCCTAGGGGCTGTTGACTATGTTTATATCTTTGACGAAGACACACCGATAGAATTTCTCACCGAGGTTAAGCCCAATATCCATGTTAAGGGTGCCGACTACACCACTGGCCAGCTGGCCGAAACCCCGGTAGTCGAATCGTTTGGCGGAAGAGTAGAGTTGCTGGCCCTTGTGCCCCTGAAAAGCACTACCGCACTAGTAGAAAAAATCAAAAATTAGTTTGCAACGGCACTGTAATTTTCGCTTTCTATCTTGGCATTGTGGAGATTGAATCAATCTTCCAACATCCCCCAGGAAATCGAGGATTGCACCAATGGAACTGGCAAACACAAACTTGGCAAAAGCCGAACAAGCTAATGAAAAATCTCAAACAGAAAATTTCAGCCTTGCCCTCGCTCTAGATTTCGCCCCCACTGCCAGCAATCGAGCCAGCGCCCTGCAAGAGCTAAACACGCGCAGCGCTGACACAACCTTTTTACCGAGCTTGCAGCTAGATGGCGACAAGCCCGAGAGCCTGCTGGTTAAAGACGCAGTCAATACTTTTAAAGAAAGCGGTCCAACAGCCACTCTTCAATTGTTGAGAGCCGATTTGGCTGCTTTTGAAAAAGATGCAAAATTGACGCTTAAGTTGCCCAGTGATAGAGGTGGAGCCGGCTTCGATGAAGAAACCGCCAACAAAATTGCTTCAGAAAAATCAGATGCGCGCTGGCAAGCTGTAAAAACTGCTTTGCTAGAACAAGATCCAAACGCCATCGAGAAGCTTAAGGTAGCTTACCTCGACAATACGCTGAACGCCATGAGCGCAGCCAGCAGCCGTTACGGCAACCTCGACCAATATGGAGTATCAGGCCAGGCTCATTTTGAAAGCCAAAAAAGCAATGGCTCTAGCGCCATGATTCGTGAATTCGCTAACAAAATAAGTAGCGAATACAACTCGATCGCCAATCCCCGCGGCACCGATATTGATGGCAAGCTAATAGATAAGCGCGAGCTTGAGAGCTACAAAGCCAAACAAGCTCTGAACTGGCACAAATGAAGGCTCAGAGTTTGGGCTTTATTTCACTTTGCCAATCGAAGCCAACTTAAGGCGGGCATCGGCCGAATAGTCAGAGTTTTCAGAGATTTTCAAAGCTCTCTTAAACTGCTCTTTGGCCTCTTCCGCTTTATGCTTCTTCATCATGATCAAGCCCATGCGGTAGAAGGCCTCTCCTAGCCGCTGATCATTACGAGTGGCATTTTCATATGAAACCATAGCGCGATCGAGATCGCCCTGGCTTTCGTAAGCAGTGCCAAGATTGTAGTGGGCAACAGCTAATTTAGGGCTGAGCTTGACTGACGTTTCCCAATTTTTAATGGCACCAGGCACATCTTTCTGGGCTCGAAGTGCAGCACCTACGCCATTGTAGGTAATGGCATCAGAAGGATTAATGGCCAAAGCTTTGCGGAATTCGGAGAGTGCATTGGCATAATTATGTTGTTGATTGTATGCCAAACCTAAGTTACTGTGAGCATCTCCAAGTTCAGCGTCGATAGCCAAAGCAGCTTTATAGTCAGCAATTGCCTGAGCCACCTGCCCTGACAAATGCTCTTTTACAGCCTTGTTGAAGAATCGACGTGCTTGAATTTTGGGGTTGTTAACACCTTCATTAGTCTCGGCAGGGGCAGCTTGATCGGCGGCTGCGGTGGCTTCAGGTGCGGCAGTTTCCGTTTTCTCTTCAACGTTGTTTTGATTTGAAGCGGCCTGGGTTTCGCCCTGCGCCATTGCCACTTCATTCTCGGGCTGCTCAGCAGCTGCCTGCGCCACTGGCGCTGTTCTCTGGACGGGTGCATTTTTTTGAACTGGCGGCTCGACAGAGGCTTCCTTTTCTATTGCTTCTGCGGCCTCGGCAATTGAATTTGCCCCTGGTGAAGGAGCGGCCGCAGAAGTTATTTGTACATCCGGAGTAGTATCACGCAACTGTACTTCTGGTTTTGGGCCACGAGCTTGAGCAGTTTCACCAACAACATCTCCGCCACCGCCAACAGTATCAGCTGCTTGCGGTTTTTTTCCAACCGGCAAGGTGGCATTGAGGTCGGTTTGAATAGCAGGAGTTTGCAGGGCAGCCGCACTAATTAAGGGTTTGAAGCCTTTGACCACTCCTTTTAGCTCATCAGCGCTGCCTTTGCGAGGGCCCCACTCGCCTTTATCATCCGGCTGTTCGGGTTTTTGTGCCTCCAAAGCTTTTTCATATTGGCTGTAGGCATCAGCTCCAGGGGCAGAGGCGACTTCTGGGGCGGCAGCAGCTACTGTAACCGGCTGAGTGTATTCGTCATTCAAGCCAAGCGAAACGGCACCATCCAAAATTCGCAGTGCTGCTTTGATTTTGGCTGGGATAGCCAAATCGAAAGCCACGCGTACAGTTGGAGTATCTTTTACAGGAGTGAGAAAACGCACTTTTCTAATTCCAGGAAATACCCGGTTAACCTCGACTGAGAGGTCATCGGCGCTAGGCATAGTGGCGGTGTCAACAACAGTACTAGGTAGATCAATAATCAGTCGGTGATCGGGCGACGGCATTTCGAACAACTGAGGAGCGGCTTTCACTCCACCGCTCGAGTATTCGAAAACGATAAAGCGATTGGCGTCTACTGAGATTTTGCGCAGTGAGGCGGTTTCAGCAGTTTGAGCATGGGCTGTAGGGCATAGACTGCCTGACAGACTGACTGTCATGGCTAGACTAAAGGCTAAGGCTGGCGTTAAGCGCAAGGTCAACTTGAGAACCTGTCTTTTGAGCCAGTCTCTATTTAGAACTTCACTTTTCCGACCTGATGCTGGTGAATATTTCTTCTCAGCCATTTCGTCCCCACATTTTCTCGGCTCTACACTGGCAAAGTTTACCTAATAGGTGGCCCTCCGTTGCAGGCGATCTGCTTAACCAAGCGCTATTTTAAGTTAGGCCATATTTAAACTTGGCGACTATAGCCGTATCATGTAGCTGTTGGTTTAGCTCTCAGCTATCGGTCCAGGAAATTTCAATGCAATCGCGCCGCCCATCTCGCTGCTCATTTAAATCGGCCCAGCTAACGCTTACCCTACTTAGCTTTGCCGCCTTACAAATGTCATGGGCACAGCCTAGCGAGGCGCGTCGAGATAACCTAGTTGAACCGCCCGCAGTTGAAGCACCCGTCGACATAATAGTTACTCCTCCTGGAGAAGAGGCCTATTTTCCAGTCCGACCTGATGGTCAGCCCTTTCTTGTCAACATCGATACTACTGTCAACCTCACCGACAAAATCAACGGCTTCTATTATGATCCGAAATTTAGAGGCGAGGTTTGGGCTCCTTTCGACCAGGTGAGCTTGATTGAAAGAGCCACCCGAATGATGGCTACTTGGCCCGAATACGATCAATTTAGCATTTTGCGTAAGTTCAATGGCGTCCATAAATTCTTCGAAAAATATTCTGGTTTCGGCCCCTAAACTAATAATTGAATAAATGATGTCTACTGACGACGACCAAACTGGCAAGAATACAAAACGCTTAGATCACATTGCCATTGCAGTGCATTCAATAGCAGAATCGTTGCCATTCTATGAAAGCTTGGGCTTAAAAAGACTTGAGATAGAAATAGTAGAAGAGCAGGGCGTAAAAGTTGCCAAGCTGGACATCGGAAACACCCATATCGAGCTATTAGAGCCACTTTCACCTGATACACCGGTGGGGAAATTCCTCGCCCAAAAAGGCCCAGGACTGCATCATATTTGTATCGGTGTAGCTGATATCGAAGCCGACTTGGCCAAGTTGAAAAGCAGCGGCACCAAGCTTATCAATGAGACAGCTAAAATTGGCGCTGGGGGCGCAAAAATCGCCTTTGTACACCCCAAGGCCACTGGCGGCGTGCTGCTCGAACTGTCACAGCCGACCTGACATTACAATAGGTATCAAAAACATTGATGTTTTTGTGCGTTTTCGCCGCTCTCTGGCCCCTCTCTGGTACATTTGGCCTTTGTAATCAAGCCGGGGCCTACTTGGCGTTGACGCTACAACCAATTGTTACCATTGGAGGCTAACTCATGCCAACTATGACCGAACTATCAAAGATTGAAAAAGCCTTGGGCAAAGAGGCTTCTTACTTCCTCGAACACCAGAGCAAGGGTTTCCCCAAAGAGCACCTTCATCTACCTGGTCCTGACTTTGTGGACCGCATCGGCATGATTTCTGACCGCTCACCACGTGTGCTACAAAGCCTACAAACTCTTTTCAACACAGGCCGCCTAGCCAACACCGGCTATCTTTCAATCCTTCCTGTTGACCAAGGCATCGAGCACTCAGCTGGCGCATCTTTTGCCAAAAATCCAATCTATTTTGATGGCGAAAACATCATCAAGCTGGCAATTGAAGGCGGCTGCAACGCTGTTGCTTCAACATTCGGCGTGCTTGGTTCAGTTGCTCGCAAATATGCGCACAAAATTCCTTTCATCGTCAAACTTAACCACAACGAATTCTTGAGCTATCCAAATGGCTACGACCAAATTATGTTTGGTTCAGTCAAACAAGCCTGGGATATGGGTGCTGTGGCTGTTGGCGCAACAATCTATTTTGGTTCTGAAGAATCAACTAGACAAATTCAAGAAGTTTCTAAAGCCTTCAAAGAAGCTCACGATCTAGGCATGGCTACCATTTTGTGGTGCTATTTGCGCAACGGCGCATTCAAAGTTGGTGATACCGATTATTCACTAGCTGCCGACCTTTCTGGACAAGCCAACCATCTTGGCGTCACTATCGAAGCTGACATCATCAAACAAAAATTGCCTGAGAATAACGGCGGCTACAACGCTCTTAAATTCGGCAAAACTGATGCTCGCGTTTATAGCGAACTGACCACAGATCACCCAATCGACTTGACTCGCTATCAAGTAGCTAACTGCTACATGGGCAGACAAGGCCTGATCAACTCAGGTGGTGCCTCTGGTGCTAACGATTTAGAGCAAGCTATTATGACTGCTGTTGTGAACAAGAGAGCTGGCGGAACAGGCCTAATCTCTGGTCGTAAAGCATTCCAAAAACCAATGCAAGACGGTGTTGAATTGCTCAATGCTATTCAAGATGTCTACCTCTGTGAGCAAGTAACTATCGCCTAAGGCATACTTCTCCTAGCTAGGCTAACTAACAGGTAGAAAAAATCAAAAGGGTCGTTCTCAATTTGCGAGCGACCCTTTTTTTTGTGGACAATGGCTAGAACCTAATAGAATCAAGACACAGTCAAATTATTAGAGTAGTCAATTATTTAAATTCTCTGTTGTTTAGCAGAAATGATCGAGCCTTCTGATAAAGTGCTAAGTCGCAAGAACGCGCAGCATAATCTCTTCAAATGTAGAGCCAATTTGCCGATTTTCGGGTATCCCAAACAAAGCTAAAAGTACCTTGCACGAATATTCTGCACGAGTACGCTTCTAAGAGGTCCGACATTGTCTGTGAGCACATACATTTCTGATTTGCCTATTGGCGAAATTCTTATTCAAGCAGGTTTAGTATCGCAAGGGCAGCTAGACGAAGTTGTGCGCGATACTGGCACAAGGCCACGTTTACTGGGTAAGACACTAATTGCTCGCGGCTGGCTCAAACCTGAACAATTACGAGCTGCTCTTGAAGCCCAATCGCTTTTGCGCGATGGCATCGTCGATTCGTTTAGAGCTTTAAAAGCTTTAGGGATTGCCTGCAATTTAGATAAGTCATTTGAAGAAGCCTTGCAAGAAATCTCGGCTTCAGCGGCAAGTGGCTCAAATAAAGCAACTACCTGCAAGCTTGGTGAACTCTTAATAGATGCTGCAATTATTGACAAAGAAGAAATGCGAAAAGCGCATGAACGCAGCCTCGATCGCGGTGAGCCACTAGGGGTGGTGCTCGTCGCCGAGGGTCTCTTGACTGAGTCATATTTAGACGCGGCACTAGAGCTACAGGTGCGAGTGCGTGATGGCATGTTCTCTCGTGAACAAGCTATCGCTGCTCTCAAACAAGATCCTCGTCGTCTGCTCGACATGATTGCACCAAATATGAAAGCAGACGAAGGTCTAAAGCTAAAAACTAAAGCAGCCATTCGCCTCGGTGAACTGCTAATGCGCGCAGGGATAGTCTCTCAGAGTGATGTACTGCAAGCCTTAGAGTTGTCTCTGGCGCACGGTCACCCTATTGGCGAAATGTTTGTGGCTCGCGGCTTCGTCACACGAGCTTTGCTAGATGCTGCACTGTCTCTGCAGCAGATGATAACCGCTGCCCACCTCAGCATTGGCGAAGCCACAGCTTGCCTAGTTAAGGTCTTCAATAGCGACAAAGCTGTATCAGAATGTCTATTAGAGCTCAATTTTCTCAAATACCAACCGCCTAGCGAAGCCGTGGGTGGCAAAGTTCGCCCCGGTCGCAAGCCCACACAAAGTCAGCCAGACAACAGAGCTACAGTTACCGAGCTACCAGCCTTAAACTTCCCCAAAGCTGCTCCGCTTAAAAGTGATGTAGAAGCAAAGCTCGCAGCCAAGCTAGAAGCAGAGCTTGAGGCTAAACTCGAAGCAGAAATCAAAGCTGAAATTCTCAATCTGGCGGATCGCACTGACGAGCAAGAGCAAGAGCAAGTGCAAGAACAAGAGCAAGTGCAATTGCTAGTAGAAGTTTTGCCCAGCGAAGAAGAATATATTGCAGCCAATTTTGCGGCAAACTACGCCTACGTGCAGGGCGATCGTCCCGAATTTTACGAGAGCCTGCGCGATGCCTATTCGCGACTTGGCCGAGTGATGATGAAACGCCAAGAGCTAATCGACTCAGAAGATTTGCTCAAAGTTGCCTCTGACATTTCTACCACTGAAAAGCTACTAGAAAAACAGCCTGAAGACTTGATGTTCTTAGCTTGCCTCTATCTCAAACAAGGCAAGAGTTGGCAGTCAGAAAAGCTTCTCAAGCGCTGCTTGAGCATTTTAGAAGCCTCACCCAATGTCAGCGATCGCCTAGTCGCCCTCTGCCACCATCGACTTGCCCTGGTCTATTGTCACTTGAGCTTACTTTTCAAAGCCGAAAAGCATTTCAAAAAAGCAAGCGAACTGATGAGTGCCAGCGATCAAGGCGCATTAAACCGCCTGACGCAAAGACGACTAGCAGCAATATTGAAAGACTATGCAGTCTTACTTAATCGCATGAGACGCGAATCTGAAGCTGACAAATATTACGCTCAGGCGCGGAAAATTCTATCGTCTTCGATTCTCACTGGCTGAAGTACGACTTGACGAGACTTACGATAGTTGTCCCAGGCACTACCTGAGCCAACCGGATTGAGCAGATTTAGTAAAGTGTCGAGCAGATTTGTTGCGGCTTCTGCAATTTTGTCAGTGATTCCATTCATAGTGCTTCCCCTTAGCTTCCTTTAAGAGAGCGGCCGTTTGGCCTTATTAACTATCTACCCAGCTAGCAGCACAACCTATCTCACGTGTCCGCTTGACAAGACTCGGGTTCAGGCCTTGTGATTGCTATTTACGTCAGATTGCTCATACACTAGAATTGCCACTTTCCCTAAGAGCTATATCCCGACAGTGATTGCGCCGTTATTACTCGTGAGAATACTGTTCCCAGTGACTGTCTGGTTCATTGGCACATCAGTTAGTTTGCCCCTAGCTCACTCTAAGAACGATCAATATCAAGCAAAATTGCCGGACAAAGAGCAACCTAAGCAAGTTCAGAAGAAAAAATCAGACGACGACTATCATGTTCCCTTCAAGACCTTGAGCGAGCATGGCCTGCCGGTTGACGAACTAAGCTATCTTCTAGACAGGCGCAAGGCCAGTGATGTTCGCCGGCTACTTAACAGCACGCCCCTTCACCCGGGAGATGATTTAGAGCGCAAAATGTGGCTTGCTGCTTGCCTTTGCCGTGAACAACGTTTTGAAGAATCGATTGAACAGTTTGAGAAAATCAAATCGTTAAAGAATGCCCCAACGGCAGTGCTTCTCATGGCCGCTTTGGCCTATTCAGAAGATCAGCAATACGAAAAAGCTCTGGGTATTCTCAATGGCATTATTGGCAAAGAAGCAAACTGGCACGCCTACGATCAAAGAGCTGGTTGCTGGGTGGGTCTAGGCAATCTAGAAGCAGCCAGTCGAGACTTCGAAAAATGTGCCACCTTAGAAAAATGCGCGACTGTGAGGTTTCTCACGAAGGCTGCGGCTATGCTCAACAAAGCAGAAAAACCAGGGCAGGCTCTCCCTCTCATAGATAGGGCCATCAAGGCATTAAAAGGCAAAAGTAATCCCAATGTCTACTTGGTTCAGGCCGAAAGCTACAAGAAACTTGGCCGCTGGCAGGATGGTGTAATCAGCCTAACTGAAGCCATTAAGGTATCGAAAAACTATAGCGAAAATGCCAAACGCGGCGGCAATTTTCTATTGCCGATTTGCTACAAAGAACGCTCTGTTTGCTATGAGAAACTGGGTAATAGAACATTGGCCCAAGCCGATCTGAACGAGCTAGATAAGCTCAGCCGAGCTATTTCTCAAGAAATTGGCGACTAATTAAACAACAAGTTTAGCCAAAGCACCTCGTTCACGAGCACTATTCAGCATGGCACCGAAGAAAATACTGACGGCAATAAAGTAGAACACATTAAGGCCACTAGCAGTGACTAGATAATTGGTTATATCTCCATGACCAGAAAGTACCGCTCTCATCCCTTCAAAGACATAGGTGGCTGGCACCATATACGCCACCGGCTGCAACCATTCAGGCAGCACAGAAACGGGGTAAAAAACAGCCGAGATTGGCTGTATTAGGAAGGGCACAGCCCAGGCCAGAGCCTCAGCTTGGTGGCCGAAACGAAAAATCAACGATGTCGTAAACATACCTAGCGACCAGCCCATGAAGAGCAAGTTAAGAAAGAGGGGTATCAAAGCAAAGCTAATAGTGAGAATGTTAAAGGCATAGAGAGCAAAAGCAAGCCCTGACATAATTAGGCTGACAGCAAAAATTTGTGTTAGGCCGACGACAAAAGTTGAGGCGACAAATTCTGCCACCGTGATTGGTGCGACAAAGGCATTGAGCAAATTGCGCGACCAAAGATCTTCAAGAAAAGAAACCGAGATAGATTGCTGAGCGCGGTTGAGGATGTTGAAGAAAATAATGGCGCCAATGAGAAAAGTGATGGCAGTAGGGTTAGCGCTATCTAGCCGCATGAAATATTTGGCCACAAAGCCCCAGACGATTAGGTCCATTACAGGCCAGAAAATGACATCTAATACTCTGAATCCACTGCGGGTATAGATGTAAAAATAACGATGACAGAGCCCCAACACTCGCCCTGGACGCACTAGAATCATAAGCGCTCTCCACTGACAAAGCTTGTGGTTACTTGATTGCGAGCAATGGCAATAAATACTTCTTCTAGGGTTTCTTGACCAAACTGAGCGAGAATAGCCTCAGAACTACCTTCAGCTATTATCTTGCCTTGATGCAAGAACAATACGCGTTGGCATAACTCTTGTACATCGCGCATATTATGCGAAGTGTAGAGCACCGTCATGTGACGTTCAGCTTGCACTTGGGCCAATAGCTTACGAACTTTGTCGGCTATATCGGGGTCAAGACTTGCAGTTGGTTCATCTAGCAGGAGAAATTCGGGGTCGTTGAGCAAGGCTTTGCAGAGATTCACCCGGGTTGACTCACCTGATGAAAGGCCTCCAGTCATCTTCTGAGCCAAGTGTCCAACCTCAAATAGTTCTAGTAGGTCACTTATTTTCTTCTTGCGATTGCTCACGCCATAGAGCTGGGCAAAAACGTCGAGATTTTCTACAACCTTGAGGTTATAAGGCAAGGCCACGTATGCCGATGAAAAATTGCAGCGTGCTAAAACAGCCACCCGCTCTTTCCAGGGGTCCATGCCAAAAATTGAAACCTGGCCCGATGTCTGAGCAATTAGTCCAAGCAAGATTTGAATAGTAGTCGATTTACCGGCACCATTGGCACCAAGTAAGCCAACTACTTCGCCACGCTTGATCTCGAAAGAAATTTCGTCAATGGCAACGGCCTTGCCGAAAGACTTATGCAACTTCGCAACCGCGACAATAGTTTCAGGTTCAAGTTCAGTTTTGCTTTTAATATCCGCTGCCATGATTGGCTAAGTTTAGCAGTGCTCGCAATTAATTAGTGCCAGCAAGAGATTAAGACCTAGCGCTAGCTTAACTATCTTCTTTAGGTTAAACCACTTGAGATATACCTACGGGTGAGAATAAATCTCCCCGTTTAGTATGGCTTTTGAGTGTTTGCGAAATCTAGGGTGAAGGTTCTAACCCTCTTTCCTCAACTCAACATCTACAAGCCCCCTATCTAATACCCACACTCTTCATCTCTCTTGCGACAACCCCCACGGCTGTTGCGTATTGAGTCACGTTTTTGCCACTCAGTTATGAGCGCGCATAAATCTAGAAGTGCAAAGTTTAGCTAGGTTGTTTGCTGACCTGTTTTTTTGACGAAGGAATTTCTTGTAAATGGGCACCAGCGGTGCTCATCAACGTTTCAACAACGAAATTAAAACGGAGAACACTATGAACACGAATCATGGCATCAAGCCCGCTTACATGGACAAGAGCGTCAGTCCCGGCGTCGATTTCAACCGCTTTGCCAACGGCACCTGGATCGACAACACCGAAATCCCCGCCCAGTATCCTCGCTGGGGCGCCTTCCTCATGCTGCGCGACCTCACTCTCGAGCAGACCCGCGTCATCCTCGAAGAGCTGGCCACCCGCGCTGACACGTTCGCCCCTGGCAGCATCGAGCAGAAGGTCAACGACTTCTACACCTCGGGCATGGACGAAGCCGCCATCGAAGCCGCCGGCATCAGCCCCATCAAGGCCGAACTGGCACGCATCAACGGCATTCGCACCCTTCGTCGCCTGGGCGATGTCATCGCACACCTGCACACTGTGGGCGTCGGCGGTGCTTTCGCTTTCGGCGCTTCGCCGGACGCCGACGATTCCAGCCAGATGATCGGCCACGCTCTGCAGTCGGGGATCGGTCTGCCTGACCGCGATTACTACCTCGGCCGCGACAAGAAGAGCAAGGAGCTGCGCCAGGCGTACGTCAACATGCTCGCTCGCATGTTCGAGCTGATCGGCGAAAAGCCCAAGCTTGCCCGTCGTCATGCCGAAAGCGTGCTCAAGCTCGAGACCGCCATGGCCAAGGCCTTCATGAGCAAGGAAGACCGCCGCGATCCGGACAAGACCAAGAACAAGATGACCATCGCTCAGTTCCAGGCCCTGGTGCCGAAGCTGGACGTGGCCCGCTACTTCAACAACATCGGCTGCCCGCCGATGGAGACGCTCAACGTCATGCAGCCGGCTTACTTCCAGGCGCTCAACAAGCTCTTGGGCAAGGTCTCGCTCAATGACTGGCGGGTCTATCTGCGTTGGCAGCTGATTCGCAGCTCCTCGTCGGCTCTGCCTGCGGCGTTCGGCGATGCTTCCTTCGAGTTCTACGGCAAGACCATGCAGGGCAGCAAGCAGCGCGAGCCGCGTTGGATGCGCATGATCTCGGCAACCAACGGCGCCCTCGGTGAAGCTCTCGGCCAGCTCTATGTGGCCAAGCACTTCAAGCCCGAGGCCAAGGCCAAGATGCTCGAGCTGATCGCGCTCCTCCAGGACGCTTTCCGCGACAGCATCAACGAGCGCACCTGGATGAGCGAGGAGACCCGCGTCAATGCGCTGGCCAAGCTCGACGCCTTCGTGCCCATGATCGGCTACCCCGACAAGTGGCGCGATTACTCCGAGCTGCACATCGACCGCACGTCGTTCGCCGCCAACTGCCTGCGCTCGGACGAGTTCGAGCACAAGGCTGACCTGGCCAAGATCGGCAAGCCGGTGGACCAGTCGGAATGGCACATGACCCCGCAGACGGTCAATGCCTACTACTCGCCGCAATCCAACCGCATCGTCTTCCCTGCGGCGATTCTGCAAGACCCGTTCTTCGACCCGGAGGCCGACTTCGCCTTCAACTGCGGCGGCATCTTGGTGGTCATCGGCCATGAAGAGTCGCACGGTTTCGACGACAAGGGTTGCCGCTACGACGGTCAGGGCAATCTGCGCAACTGGTTTGCGGAGGGCGACCTGGACAAGTTCATGGTGCTGATCAACCTGCTGAAGAAGCAGTTCGGTCAGTTCACTGTGGCGGGTGGCAAGAAGGTCAACCCCAACCTGGTTGCTGGCGAAGCTGCTGGTGACTTGGGCGGCATCAAGCTGGCTTTGCGGGTGCTGAAGAAGCACATCGCCAAGCACGGCATGACCATCGACGCGAACGGCTACAACGACCTGCAGCGCTTCTTCATTGCCTTCGGGCAGATTTGGGCGTCCAAGGTCACTCCTCAGTACGAGGAACAGCAGGTGGCAACTGACCCGCACCCGCCGGCACAGTTCCGTGTCAACGGTACCCTCGCCCACTTGGCCGAGTTCGCCGAAGCATTCGGACTGCCCGACGATTGCCCGATGATGCTGCCTCCGGCCGATCGCTGCGACCTCTGGTAACAGCGAGCTCTAGTAACAGCAACTAGGGCAGGGGCTGGTCGGTAGTTCTAGAAGCTGTCACTGTTCCAGGCTGGAAGCTTATGCCCTCGTGGCGTAGGTTTTCAGTCTGGGCAGTGGCAGTTTCTTTTTTCTGATTTTTTACTACATTCTATAGTCTTACATGAGTTAGTTATAAGTAAGGGAAGAGTCAGTTACTAGTTAGTTGAAGGAATTCGAAGAAGCAATCGTTTTGAGAGAAATCGTTTTGAGAGAAATCGTATTGAGTGAAATCGTTTTGAGAGAAATCGCAGCGAGAGCAGCCGTACAAATTGGGCCTAGAGACAGTTTAGCCAACGTTTGATTAGGCTGTAGCTTTGGTATAACAACCTTGGAGTACTTGGTGTTGAATTTTAGTAGGCCGGAAAATGAAATCCGAAGAAATTAATCGCCCTAGCCCGGCCAATCCCAGAGGCAAAAGAGCTCGAGCCCTGACACGTGCTATTGACATGGTCAGTGAAGAATTCATCGAGAATTTTGCCCAGACCGGTTTCGATGAAGAACCAGAAAAAAGGCCAGAGAAAGCCCCAGCAAACACTGGCTGTGATGGGCAATCTTGCCTAAATTCGGCTGCTGAACAAACACTGACAGCAAGAGAAATAAGAGAAGAGAGAGAAAAAAACGAAGCTCAAGATTTGGCGAAAGCCAAAACTGAGTTCTCCGGGTTTGCTTCATTACTCGACAAGGCCAAGAAAAGCAGCAAAGAATCTGTCTTTTCTCGCCTCCTTAACGACCAAGAAGATGAGTGCGAGTTGGACAATGATAAAGACAACAAGAACATTCCGTGTACGTCGGAACAGACTGGCAGAGCGGCTGGAGATGCCTTTAAACCAGGTACGGAAACTACACTGGATGGTTCAATTATCAGAGTAAAAGAGTTGGGTCAAAAGAAGCGTGGCCTCTACACATCCTGCATGCAAAAGCCCTCCGTTCCAGACGCGGCAAGTGTGGCAAAGACCACAGCCGAAGTAGGTATACGTAAACCCTCCGCTGCGCAAATCGAAGCGGCAGTTCTTCAAGCAGCTCATGCCAATGAAGCAAGAGCTATTGCACGCGCGCAGGCGAATTTGGCCATGGAAGCGCAAGCAAAACTAGCCTTGGACGAACAACAAGGTACATCCTGCCCAATTATGAAATATGGTTTGGCACCGATAACAGCGCTGTGGCGCAAGTTGACCAGTTGGATAAAGCCGAAAGGCAATTGACGAAGTCAGTAATGTTAAGGCTAGCCTAGTGCTTGGGCCAAGGCTGTATCAATAGCCGGGCCAAGGGCCAGGCACAGCCGTGAAATTTCAGCAGTCACCATTGCTTGAAACTGTTCTTCTTGCGAAGCGGTCGAGCCAGATCCTACTGTCATTTTAAGCGTAGTGCTGAACGACTGCGCGCCATAGCGTCCCACTCTAAAGCTGTACCCAGGCCAACTGGCCACCATGTCATAAATGCCATCAACCAAGGGCTTCGTTACAGCTATACGCTTGATCTTAGTACCAGGTATGGTGGCAGAGTGAAAGACATGAAGCATCACTGGAACTTCGCACGCTAGCCACTGCTTGGCCCCGAATTGCGCTTCAAAGTGAATACCTTGGCCACTTTCGTTAAACCAATGAGGGCGAAACACATGCACTGTCACTGACTCTGCTTGTGGAAGCGGCGGAAAGAAATGGACATCTACTAACCAATTTTGGGCAAACCAGTCTTGCTGTTTTAGACGTATTGCTACTGCATCCATCAAAGCTTTGGCGCTATGCAAATCTTGAGCTACTTGTTGGACAGTATCGCGCTTCAACTTACCTTTCCTCTATTCTGATTGACTGCTTTTCGTGCAGCAAATTTCATCACTACTTTAGCATTGGCCAACCGTCAGCATGAGATTTTAGACTAGAGGCCGCTAGTGAACAGAGATAGGTGATGAGAGATAGGTGATGAGAAAGAAATTTGGGGTTTCGCTATAACGCGTAGTAGATCAACAGAAAAAGCAAAGTGCTAGTTCCGAAGAACTACTCACACTTTGCTAAAAACTAGTGACGCCTATAGAGGTTTTGGCATCACCGGTTTTCTTGCTCCAGACCTGGCAGCGGCTGGCTCTTTCACTTCAGGCGGCGGATACATTGCTGCATAAGCCTCGTCGATGAAAGTCTTCAATTGCGCTTCGCTCTTGGCACCAGATTCAGTGTCGTAGACCTGAAGCGGCGGCTTAACCATGTAGTACACGGGGTAAGCAACACCGCTCTGAAACTCCTCTTCGCTCGTTGTTACACGAACAAAGCGCACCTTGTCTTTGTAGGCCGCAGCCAAGGTGTTGACCACTTGGTGCTGGCCAGCACAATCAGCGTCGCAGTGCTTGGGATCGTACTCCTCGACGAAAACTGGCAGTGCCGAATTGGCAACAACAGTCAACATCGCATCGTAACCAATCTCCTGCACATATGCTGAAGACGGCGGCCTCACTCCGTCATCATTCTGACGCTCGTTCTGACGAATATTAGCGACGCTGCATGCCGTCAACGAGCTGAACGTCATGCTCAGGGCGACCAAGACAAAGGCCAATCGAAATAAACGCTTCAGCTGACTTATTGAATTCGGCAGAGTTGGCATGATTACTTCTCGGGCGACCGATCCAGAAGACGGGTCGGAATGTTGGCGAGAAGCATGCCCACAGTGACGATCAGTCCACCCAAAATTGCAGAGAGCACACCGTGCACTGCATAGATGGTGGGTATGACCAGACCGAGAGCCGCAATGAAGAGGACGATACCAGCAATGGTGCTGAGCACAACCCACTTCATCACGCCAGGCATTGGACAAGTGCCCTTTGCCACTCCCAACAGCGGGTTGACGACCTTCGTCCACAGGCTTTGGTAGCCGTGGAAGATGGAGCCAAGAACCACAGCCAAGAGCAGACCGCCGTTGTACTCGATTCCCGGCAGAAGCGCAGGAGCCAAGTAAGCCAAGGAGGCAATACTGAAGACCACTCGAATCAGTTCGAGAAAATATTTGTTGTTCATGTTTGTAATCCCAAATTGGGGCACGCCCTCGCAAAAATCACAAGGGCGTGCCCGATGGAAAACTAGGCCAGGCCTAGTTCAGACGTATGGCCTTACTTCTTGCCGCCGAACATGGCCGAGATGCTCTGCCAGACGGAAGCGACTGCCCGCGAGATGGGGCCAAGCAAGGCAGCGATGGCGATCACGAGCGGAGCCACGAGCTTGTAGATGAAGCTCGCGATCGGCTTGACGATGGCGAGAACCAGGCGATAGACGCTGGCAAACTGACGCCAGAAGCCTTCGTACACCTTCCACATGAAGTCGAAAGTGTTGCTCAGCAGCGGAGCCAGCCAGCCGGTGATGACCAGGTTGGCGAGCGGGCGGATGGCCAGGTAGACGGCCGGCGCGACGAAACCAGCGATGATGCTGGCCGACGTGCAAGCGACAATCACGGTCGCGATGACGTTGCCGCCAGAGACACCGAAGGCCCAATGCGCGCTTGCGAGCAGAGCGACGAAACCGCCACCAGCTGCCAGCGCCTCAGCACCCCACTTGTAGAAGAGCTTGCCGAGCAGCATGAACAGGTTGATACCGACGAAGACGGCCAAGGCCGAGTTGAGCCAGAAGCCGAAGCTGAGGTAGCCCATCGCCAGAGGCAGAGCCTGCCAGATGGCGACGCCGATCACCGAGATGTTGAGCACGTGACCGAACATGCCCGAGTAGGGCGTGGTGTCGTCGAAAGCCGAACGCTGGATGTCGCGAATGGCCTTACGCAGCTTGAGGAAAGCAGTCACAGCCGAGCCGTGCACCGAATCAAGCAGAGCACCCACGGGAGCCGAAGCCCACGAAGTGAGAGCGCGCACGATCAGGTAGAAGAACGGGTAGGCGATCAGGCCAGTGGCGAAAGTGACAGCAACGCTGGCCGCAGCCAACCAACCACCAACGATACCAACCAGACCCGGCAGCACGAACCACGAAGCGACGCCAGCGGCAACCGACAGCGTGACACCGATGATCGGGTTGCCAGCCGACTTGTTCACCACTTCACGCAGCGCTTCCACGTAGCTGTAGAGCACCGAAGCGGCCACTGCAACCCACACCAACACCGGCGGCAGATGAATCAGACCAGCGACGTAGTAAGCCACCGCACCGAAGAGCAGCGCCACAACGATGTTCATCAGGTTGTGATAGAACTTGCGGAAATCTGCGTTCTTCTCGTCGTCATAGACGGCTTCGAGCAGGTTCTTCCAACCGCGCAGAACGGCTTCGGCCAGACCGCCGGAGAGCAGAGCGATGATGCCCGGGATGACGTAGATGAAGCCGACCACAGCCACAGCAGCTGCCGCAGCATAGAGGCCGACACCAGCGAAACCAGCAAGCAGAGCCGTCTTGGTGACGATGGCCCAGGTGGCAGCGCCACTGAGGACCGCAATCAGATGACCTTCCTTGCCTTCGTCCTGCAGCTGGTACAGGGGTACCAGCACGAGGGTGGTGGCGGTGAGCGCAAGCAGGCCAGCGAGAGCCTGGTTGACGTGGTAGTCCCACAGTACCGTCGGCACCAGGGCGATCAGGTAGGTGTAGCTCGTGTAGGCGACGAAAGCGCCCAGAGCAAGAGTGGCCACAGCAACAACGACAGTGAGCACACCGACGGCCCAGCGCTTGCGACGCTTGGCACCTTCAGCAGGCGGGGTGTCGAGGATGGTGTTCCAGAGCGCAGACGCACCCGGAAACTTGCAAGCCACGGAAACCAGACCCTTGAACATCGGCGCAGCCGCGTTCTTGGCGATCTTGCGAGTGAGGTCGAGGAACTTCTCACCCAGCTCCCAGAGGGGCTTGAAGACACCGAGGTAGGCCAGGGGCCAGACGATGCCGCCGGTGAGCCAGAAACCGAGAATGGAACCGAGGCCCCACCAGATAAACGACACGCCGTGGGAAAGACCGAAATCGGCAGCCGAGACTGCGGCGAGGCACGAGAGGCCGAAGCCGACGATGCAACTGACGATGATGCTCTGCCACTTGCCGCCGTACGCCTTCTTGGACAGGAACTTGGACGGTTCCCAGATCAGCATGAAGAGTGCGACGAAGGGGTAGAGAGCGAACTTGAGGGCCTTCATGAGGCCGCTTTCACTTGTAGTGTTCATAGTTTCTCCAGAGTTTCTGCGTGAACAGAGTTGTTCTGTCCGTGCAGTGGTAAAGAGAAGCTTCAAACCAGGCACAAATAACAAACACACTCGCCGTCCGTAACAAAGCAGTGACTACCCACATGCTTGTTGCATCAGTTACGGAGGTTGCTAGCGGTAAGGCTGTGGTGTTTGTCGTTGATGGCGGCTTAAAGTTTCTCGAGGAAATGGTTGATGGGTAGTTCCCAAGAGACTAGATAAAACTATGGGCGCAAAGCTAGTGAATACTAGGAAGTGAGCCATATCTTAGATCATGAGCTATCGCTAGCATTAGTGATATATCTACTGCATATCACGACAACAGAGGGCCTGATGCGTCTGCAAAACAGAGTAAACACTAGGCGACACCAATTCCAGAAGCGATTAGCGATTAGCGAACAGATGACAGAGGCGATTAGCAGAAGCTAAGTCGAGGCTAACCTAGCGCGGCTAGGTGAAGTAGCAGAACTTAGTGCCGCAATCCAAAGACTGGTGGCAATATGAAAATCAGCTCAGCTAGGCGCTGAAGCTAAGTCTAGATTAGGCTGAAGCCTGGTTAGCAGTACTAATCTGAACGTGAGCTGGCATTGATGCCAGGCTGCTCGGTCTGAGCAGTGATACTGCTTTGCGATGGCTTCCAAGCCACCTCGCATACGCCTTTGGCGCAACGGGAGTTCGATTGGACCTGATGATTGTTAGCGGCAACGATATCGTTTGATCTTTCGGTCTTAGGTTGCCCGAAATAATAGTGTCCAAGGGATTCCGAGTTCATCTGCGATTCCTTCCTACTAGCCTCGTAATGAGGATTTGGTTAACTTCATTGTCATGAACGCCATGACCCTGATCGATAACTGCTGGCATCTTACCAAGTGCCAATACGTATCGCATAGAATATTCACTTTTTATCAGACTTTTATGCAATAAATATATTTTGGTACCACCACAGTTGACAGCAAAAGCAGCAGAAATGGCAATTAACTGATAAGATCACAAAGTGTCAAGAACTAGGCTACTACTGCCTTTCAATCAATACAGACGGTCTCCACTTGAAAAGCTGCCCGCAGTGCGCAAAATCTCTTAAACTAATTGATATTGGTGGCAAAGACCGACTGGCCTGTGTTGAACCGGCTTGCGACTTTGTGCACTGGGACAATCCAAAACCAGTAACGGCAACCTTGGTTACTACAGAAGCTGGGCTGGTACTAGTTAAACGCAAATTCGAGCCTTTCGTCGATGACTGGTGCCTTCCTGGTGGCTTCATCGAAGCAACTGAACACCCCGCCGAATCGGCCGCTCGCGAAGTACTCGAAGAAACAGGCCTGCACGTAGAAGTACAAAAGTTAGTGGGTGCCTCTGCCCCCGGCCGTGGTATCAACGTCATTATTCTTTTCTATTTAGCCAAGGCCATAAAAGGCGACTTGATCGCTGGAGACGACGCCAGCGATGTGGGTGCATTCCAGTTGCATCAACTGCCTAAGAATATTTGCTTTGAATTACACCGGCAAATGATCTCTCGATACTTTAGCGAAAATGGCAGTTTCTAAGTTAAACACTTATGCGTGACTTTAGGGTAGCCTCTAGCTCATCTGCAGAATCCATGCCGTTTCCCACAAGATAGCTACCGGCAGTAGTTTTGATCAATATTCCTTCTGGTAGCAGTGGATAAGGCTCGCTCACGGCTTTTATATCAGCCCAGGCAAAGTTCTTCTCAAAAAACCAGGTGCGCACCACAAATTGCTCAGGTTTGATTTCTAGGCTGCAAGGCATTAAGGCGATGACATAAGCGCGCCAGAGCAGCACTGCAGAAATCACGATAGCAAAAGTGATGAGCAAACCGATATCGGCCGCCGTGTGTTGTCCTGATTGTTGCAGAGCCACAGTGAAGCACCAGACTACGCCTATGAAAATAAGGCTGAGAACAGCTTGGCCAATTTGAAAAACAAGTGAGACTGGATCTTGTTTAAAACTGCGGAAGGGATTAAGGCTGCTTGCACCTTTCGGCAAGTGTTCGCGAATGATTGCTACTAATTTCTCGCAGCGATCTAACCAGATCGGAAAGGAGATTTCGCCTCCTTCATACTCAGCGGTGTAGCGCACCACATTCCAATTTGACCTTCTAGTCAAACTCTTAAGAAGAGCAAAGCGACAAATGCGCTGCTTGAAGGCCGAATAGGTTGTTACAGCTTCTTTTTCGACTTTAACCTTGTAAGTAATAAGACCGTAGATTGGCAGGATAGAAACGGCCAGGAGGGCCAATGTGCAAAGAACAATTTTGCCAGTGATCGATATTGCCGCAAACTTTCCGAAAGCTACGAGAGCGAGAGGCAGCAAAATTAAGAGTAGAAGCACTGTGCATTCCGCTAAGACCCGCACAGCCACCATTGTCTTTAAGCGAAAATAGATTGGATATTTTACTTCCTCGACAGCATCGGCGCTGGCGCCCAACTTTTCGCCGGCAATATCAGCATGGCTGCGAGCGTGAAGGAAGTTGCTAAACACGCCTGACAACTTGTTTTTTATTTTGCTCTTGAAATCATCTTTGTCACTCATACCTGTGATTTTGCCAGAAGTTAGCGCACTTAGCGAGCTTTTATTGACGACGTCCTCGCAGCTAAAAAGTCTGAGCCTATTTAGCTTTACTTTTAATAACCTCGAAAGCGGCTTCTAGAGTTGAACCAGCCAGGTCAATGACACTAGGGTCTATGAGTCCTTTTTCTTCTCCTTTTAATTTCTCGAGCCTAACCTCAAAAACCTATCTAAGGGTCATATATGTCTAATAACACGAGCTCCACGCCGCAAACCATGCGCGTTGAACGAGACTCGATGGGAGAAATGTCGGTACCAACCAATGCCTATTGGGGTGCCAGCACTCAACGAGCCGTTCTCAACTTTCCTATCAGCAACCTGCGCTTTAGCCGTTCGATGATCAAAGCACTCGCTCTCATCAAAATGGCCGCAGCCCAGACCAATGCTGAAAATGGAGACCTACCAAAAACTTTCGCCGATGCCATTGTCGTTGCCGCTCAAGAAGTAGCCGATGGTGCATTAGACGAACACTTCGTCGTCGATATCTTTCAAACTGGTTCAGGCACTTCGACCAATATGAACGCTAATGAGGTGATTGCTCGGCGTGCCGGTCAACATCTCAGCGTGGTCGAAAACAGTACTGCCAGCAAAATCCATCCCAACGATCACGTCAACATGGGTCAGTCGTCCAACGACGTCATTCCCACTGCCATCCATTTGGCTGCCCTCCTCGACATCAAAGAGCAGTTGCTGCCTGCTTTGCGAGAATTGTCGCGCTGTCTGGGCCGCAAGGCAAAGCAGTTCGACAAAGTAATCAAAACTGGTCGCACGCACCTGCAAGACGCAACGCCGATTACTCTCGGGCAAGAATTTCTCGGCTACAAAGGCCAAGTCGACAACGCCATCAAACGCTTGCGCTATGCCCAGAACAGGTTGTCGCAAGTTGCTCTCGGTGGCACCGCCGTTGGTACTGGTATCAACACTAAAGCAGGCTTTGCCAAAGCAACTTTGAGTGCGCTTTCAACCTTGGCCGCAGTCAAGGTAAAGGAGACCAGCAACCACTTTCAGGCGCAGAGCAGCATTGACGAAAT
The DNA here is from genome assembly GCA_021732025.1 of Candidatus Obscuribacterales bacterium. Classification (GTDB taxonomy): domain Bacteria; phylum Cyanobacteriota; class Vampirovibrionia; order Obscuribacterales; family Obscuribacteraceae. Next base: position 199,689 of record JAKFVU010000080.1, read on the forward strand.
TGTCGATTGCAGCGGCGTTCTCAAAACAATTGCCACCAGCCTCTACAAGATTGCCAACGATGTTCGCTGGATGGGTAGCGGGCCAAGGGCCGGTTTAGCCGAAGTTGTTTTGCCGGCGGTACAGCCTGGTAGCTCAATTATGCCTGGCAAAGTCAACCCGGTTATTTGCGAGTCGACCATGCAGGTCTGCTTCAAGGTAATTGGAAACGATGCCACTGTGACGTTGGCTAGCCAGGCCAGCTCATTTGAGCTCAACGTTGCCATGCCTGTTGCCGCCCATTGCCTGCTTGAATCGATCACGCTGCTTGCCGCAGCCAGTGCCAATTTCAGCAGCAATTGCCTGAAGGGACTTAAGGCAACGACCACTGGCCCTGATTTGGTCGAACGCGGTCTGGCTCTGTGCACGGCTCTGGCACCAGTGGTAGGCTACGATCTTGCCGCTGAGATTGCTAAAGAGGCAAGCAAAACAGGCGAAACAATTTTGCTTGTGGCTCAGCGCAAGACCAGCCTTTCGCTGGAAGAACTGAGCCGTTTGCTTGACCCCTTTGCCATGACAAAGCCGGGGGCCAAAGGCTCTGACTGACAGCAATAACTTGAAAGAGGGAAGCAGCTAGTGCTGCTTCCCTCTTTTCTTTGCTCGAAATAGATTTATGGTGTTTAGCGAAAACCCGCAAAGCCATTGCCTTCGTGGCAATAATTCACTCTCACCCACCTTGAAATTTTTCATTTTCATCTTTCTACTACATTTTATGGTATAAAAGAAAAGCAGAATTGAAAAAAGCAGAATTGAGGCAGCCAGGACCAATTGTGCTTGCGGCCTATCAAGCGCTGTTCTTGATTGCGCGCTGAAAACAGAGGTCGGCTTTGCGATAGTATCTCTTCTCGCTGTAAATCAAGGCCATGCGCTTAAACAGTGGCACTAGCTGTGGTGCCGATAATCCCGCTCTCTGCGAAACAATCTTCACTGCTTGTTTCAACAGAGGCAAGGCCCGCTCTGGAAAACTCTCCTGGCAATAACTATCCGCCAAACTACTGACACAGCTGACAAAGACTGCGCAGTCTAGATTACTGCCTGTGGAATAAAGTCTAATGGCCTTGCGCAAAAGCTGCTGAGCTTCACCTCGCTGCCCTTGCTGTGGCAGCAGAGCAAGAGCCAGTCCGAAGGCGCTATTGGCCTCATGCAGGGGCTCCAAAGCTTGAGTGGATGCGACCGCCAAAGCCTCCCGAAACATGGTCTCAGCCGTGGCAGAATCGCCTGTACTTAGTGCCGTTTTTCCGACTTGAAAATAATTAGACCAGACAGCATTGGCAATCATCTCTATCTCCTTAACACTGTTCGAGTGTAAAAGGCACAGAAGAGAAAAGCCCTGTGCAATTGCACAGAGCTTTAGTAGTGCTGATTATCTCTGGCCAACCAGGGCGCTGCTTAGTAGTGCAGGTTACCCCAGACAGCTTCGAGCGAGGCCATTTGCCGTGTCAAATATTGCTTTTCTCTTGAATTAGGTGAGCAATATGACTGCCAATACAAGCGCCAATAATTACCATAGGCTTTCTGTCTACCGGTGTTTGCTTCAATGTTCAAGACTTCTTCGCCCACAATAAAGGTGAAGGGCTTCATAGTGCAGACTCCACCCTCACATTCAGAGGTGCTTGAAAAATCCTCTCTACGAGTACCGGGTCCACGTTCGACCCACACTTTGTCTAGCCTTGACCGAGTGAGGGGATGCAATTCATCTATACCAATAGTGAAGACGTCATCATCGCGGCGCAGGCCTTCTGGATGAAGCTCAAGAGTGCAGTCGTCGGGCAGAGCCTGCCTATGGCCAAGCACTTGGCCATCAGAGCCAGTCGCGACGATGTGTGCAGAGAAGGAAGTGAGCAAGCGGTCGAACAAGGCTTGGCGAATTTTCTTCCAGAGGCGCAGGGTCAAATCTAACTCGCCTGATTCAGCGGCATCCAGCGCATGGCACACTGTTTTTAAAGAATTTGCAACTTGGTGAAGGTCGTTGCTGCCTTCGCTCAAGGTCTGTCTATAAAACTCATAGGCTTGGTCTAGAGCTACTCGATCTCTTCTATCTGCCTTTTCCATAGCCACACCCCCGGTTCCCTTATGACTCCATTTGCATATATACCCGTTTCTAGCTATCTTCATCAGCAAAAATAATTTCGCCAGACTCTAGTGAAAATTCAAAGAAACCGGGTCAATTGGTCTCCTATTTTGCTCTCACATCAAGCATTTCCGACATATCATCAGCCAGTCCACGAATTCCTCGGCTGAGAAATTGGCTATTAATCTCTCCTGCATCTTTGAGCTTTGCCGGAGGCTGAAAATAGCTGCTATCAGCGATCGTCTCTGGATGATTGGATATAGTTCTAATCGTCCAGGCCTGGTCCTCTCGCTGGTCCTCGCGCTTACCCACTCGCAACACACTGATCAATGAGATCGGCATGCCCTTAAGCACTGGTAAGTTCATGTAGCGTGAAACAATTGCACCAACAGGCGAAGAGTCAAAATAATCGCGCGCTGTGATGATGTAGCGCAACACATCACTCTTCTCTGTCCAGCCACTCCAGCCGCTTGAAGTTAGCCCAGAGCCAGGGTAAAAATACTGATACTTTTTACCTTGAGCATCTGTTGTTACCACTGTTTTGCTAGGCAATTTAAAATTTGCAGTGACTCCAGCCATGCGAAACGAAGGCATATAGAACTTTTTCCATTGGGCCAGACTCAAGTGAGCGACCTCTTTGGCATCAGCACGAACTGCATAAACTTGCCAATCAGGTGCAGCGCTGAATAATTCGTATCCACCCTTAAAACTTTTCAGGCGCACACCCACAGCCGAAGCGACTACTTCAAACTTGCCGTCCACAGCCGATTCTTGAAGAAGCCGCACTGCCGCAATATTTTTTTGAGAAGGCTTAAGAGAAGTCTTTAGAGAAGTCTTCGCAGTCAAATTCGGCAATGGCTTTTGCTTTATTGTTCCTTCGGCAGAAACGCTAGAGGCTGTAACAAACTGGCTAACAACCAAACATCCTGACTGCAACAGAGCTGCCATCAAAAAAGGTTTCGGCTTAAGCAGTTGGGCAAAACTTGTCATCATACAAACCAATGTGTGCCAATTACTTACCCTGAGCCACTTTCACTTTAACACTATATGCAGTAATAGTAAGAATAAGAAAGAAAACCATGAGAATCAGCTGTTAAGCCGATCCCCATGGTTCAAGTCAAATGACTAGTTTATGTTGTTGAGCTAGATCTCAGTCTAGTTCTTGTCTTAGACCTCAGTCGAGAAGACCGAGAGCCTGAGGCAGCGACACGCCGTCGACTTCGCCGAAGAAAGCGAAGCCAACAGCAAGGGCGATGCCACCACCCCAGAGGATAGCCTTGAGCAGCGGATGCATCGGATTGTTCTTCCGATACTCACGCTCACGGCGCTTCACCGACTCAAAGAAGATCTGCTGCTCGCTCTTGCCGAAGTTGCGGGCAGCTTCTTCGTCCTTGACGGCCTGCTCAGCACGCTCGACTTCAGCGCGCTCAGCGGCACGGCGATGCAACTCAGCGATGAAGCTGTCGCAGCTCGCCGCAGCCTGAGCACTGATTTCATCCATGCGCGCATTGAACTCAGCGCCGGCCGCAGCATTGAACACCGCCATTTCCGAACGCAGCTGTTCGCGAGCAGCCTGACCGGCATCGCGGATCATGGCGCAGGCAGCCTGGAAGCGCGGATTGTCATCGATGAGACGATGGCACAGATGGTTCATGGCATGGCCGCTGAGGTTCTCAGGAGTCATCTCAAACAGACTACGCTGCTTGAGAAAGTCGTAGAGCGAGTCCTCAGTCAGGCTGGCGATGATAGCCACCTGATCCTGGCGAGCCTCGACCAGCCGCTCACAGGTCGCCCGCACGATGAAGTCGGTCAACGCCTCAAAGTAAGGCTGCATCGCCAGACGCTCAGCGTCCACCGGCAGAGTGTGGTAGACGTAAGCAGCAGGGCGCGGAGCCTTGAGCTGGCGGATGAGGCGGCGGCGATAGACCACATCACCCAACTGAGCCGCATCAAAAGTGATCTCCTTGGGCTTGAAAATCGACTTTTCACGCACGCTGAGAAGGTTGAACTTCTTCAGGTACTCGCGCAGCTTCGCCAGATAGCTCTCGTCCAGGCGAGCCTTGTTGAGCAAAGCGCCGTAGAGACGGTGGAAGACCGGAGCGAGGGCCTTCTCGATAGCAGCAATGGCAGTGACGTCGATCTCGTTGTTGCCGGAGTTGGTGTTGTTGGTGTTGGTGGCAGTGATGGTCGCGGTCATGGGAATCCTCATGGGGTTCGCTGTTTCATTAGTTCTAGCCGTTCCAATGGCGGCTAGAGGAGAGGGCTGCAGTAAAGCAGTAGTGGTAGGAAATCCCGCAATGCACGAGGTAGGCACTGCGAGATTTAGTGGCGTGAGTAGTGTTGCGATTTACGAGAACTTGCCTGCCGGCACTCAGTGCTCTTTGGGCCCTTGCTGGAAGGCATAGCGGTTGACCCAGGCAACAGCAACTGTCGAAACCACAATCACCAAGTGAACTGCTATCAACTTGGCGAGATGGTCATAACTGGCATTGTCGGCCCGAACAAAAGCCTCAAGCAAGTGAATGCTTGAGACGCCCAACATCGACATGCTCATTTTGACTTTCAGAGCACCTGGGTCGATGTGCCCCAGCCAAGCCAATTGTGGCAATCGACTCGGCTGATGCTGATCAGTATCACCGTCAGGCTTGCTGAAATCACCGATGAACAAGACATAGCCGCCAATCATGATCATGACGATCAAATGACTGACCATGACTATGTCGAGTAGGTGTAGCACGGAGATCAGAACCTCGGTGTTACTGTATGAAACCGAGTGCCAAGCAAGCTCAGCTGTCTGCACGATGAAACGTACAGAATAGACGAGCAGAGCTATGCTCAGGCCTAGGTACATTGGCAGCAGCAGAAATCTGCCGCCAAAGACGATTTGTTCGAGAATTCGGTTTGCTTTCATCCATTGCCCCTTTAGTGACAACCGATTGAATCGATAGCCTCTTCGATCTTCAACCAGGTGTCACGGTTAGCTTCTTTTATCGCCTCGTGCAAGACGAAATCAACGACCACCGGAGCAGTCAGTTCGTTGACCCAGAGCGTGCTGATACACCAGTAGATGTGATCAACAGTAAGCGTCTTCAAGACAACCTCATGGCTATCTTTGAAGTCACGACGCATCAGGCAGTAGAGGTTGTCTGATACGACGTCCACCACTTGCTGACGCAGGTTGTCGTCGGCAAGCAAGAGTGTGCGATCCAGTGACAAGGCCGTGCGCACATATGGAAACTTACTCCAAAGCACAGGCGTCACCAAAGTGGCCAAGTCGAGCCGGCGCAGGTGCTTACTAAGACTTTCGAACGCTTCTGGGTGAGAAAGTCTCAAATCAAATAATTGAGTCACCAATTCTTTTACAGCAGAAGGAAATTTATGAGTGGCAAATTCGTTCATTATTTAGGTCTCGAAAAATGAGGTTAGCGAGAGCAGCGCTTGGCTTGAATACGCTTGACGCGCTGCTCCAGATGGAATGCCACTGTGCAGTCAGCACCAGTAGCACGCTCTTTGAGCCAATCGGCAACATATGCCAAATCGTGCTCGATGCCGGGATAGTCAGGACCGCCAAAGCGACCTAAAAGCTCAAGAGCCCGGGCCCTCTTGCGCAGCTCATAAGCAAACTCGGGCCGACCGAACTTGCCATAGAAGTCTGCCAGAGCAGAGAGATCTCGCGACAAGAATGGGCTATCTGCACCCAGACCTTCTCGACCAATCACCACTGCCAGAACAAGTTGCGCGTGTCGCTGATGACGCTCTGCTGCGACTTGATTGCCCGCAAGCTTGGCGACAGATACGAGTTTCCCCAATGCGGTATAGAGCTCATCACTAGCGCTAGCACTGGCAATGAGGCTGAGAGTTGCACTGGCAGCCGAAGCCAGCGAAGAATCTAGCAGCAGTGCCAAGCGTTTCTCCAAGCTTGCAAGACTTTCTTCGTAGCGATGTTGCGACTCAAGAATGGCAGCCTGACGTGCAAGGAGAGCAAGCCGCAGCTCTAATGTACCGCTATCTTTTTCGAGGATCTCAAGCGCTCGGCTCAAGCTATCAAGAGCTTGAACGGCTTTGCCGCTCTTATATTGAAGGTCGACCAGACTGATAAGCACATCAGCGTAGCGACGATCTTGCTCAGAAAAATTGTGCTTGGTCAAACGCAAGGCGTAGCTGTACCACTGCTCGGCCTCTGTATAGCGCATCTGTTTGGTCAACAGTTCGGCGAGGCCGACAACGTTGTGCACGCGGTAAAAAGAATCAGCACCATAGAGGTCACGATCTTTCTTTATAAATGAACGGAAGAAAAACTCGCGCCTCTCTTCGTCGCCCATATTTTTTGGATCTTTATAGGAGAAGGCCGACTTAAAAACCGTGAAGACAACCGAGTCAGTCGGCTCATACCACGGATCACGCCACTTTTTATATAGTTCGATAACCACAAGAATTGCAATGCCATAAGAAGACATACAATTGGCTCCAAAAGAACGTCGATTAAAACGTAAGGTTGATGAAAGACTTAAGCTAGCTATCAAACGATATTATTTGAAAGACTAGCGAAAGATTGGCAGACAGCACAGGTTTCCAGGCGCAAAGCCAGGAATTTAAAACACTAGAGATAAACCGTATTTGGTACTAAAAGAATTTTTGCCTCCGAGGAGATGCGAGAAAGAAAACGAATATGTTTTAGTTCTACGCCTATCAATAGAGCGCAGTCAAATTGATTAAAAAGCAGTCTCTACCCCATTTATCAACTTGATTAAAGCCAACTACCGAAGCTGCAAACTGCCGTGCAAAGAGCATCGACGAAAGACAAGCGCTGCTGATTTCGCCCCCAAATGCGGTGGCAACTTTTACCTCCCAATTTCCAAGAGCAAAAATTGACGAAAAATTGATCTGGCGCACCCTGCGCTCACACTTTCACCAAACCGTCAAAAGACGTACCAGTCAGCATATACAGACACGAACATGCATATAGCTGCGCCACATCGACAGCCTAGTGAAAGATTTAGCGCTACCATATACGCCACCACAAGTGCTATCGCATACGCCACCACAGCAGCATGCAAAGAGCACTGTTCCCAAAATTTGCCAATGATACTATCCACGTTTTCTAAGAAAACGCGGCAATGCAGTAGCCACTACCAGTAGTACCAGATAAAAAACGTACTAATCATAGACGCAAGCAGTCAGACAGCCAGAGCAGCGCGGAGGGCCTTTAATAGCCCTTGCAACAGTTCATAAGACATTTCCCTAGAAGGGGTCTTCATGCTTTAGCCAGCGATAACATCACTGCCTTGATTCATTTTTTTTGTAGAACAAGAAACTGGTGCATTCTGCTTCTTGTTCAGGTGCTGCGACAGGCAGGCCCTTTGTATGGGAATCCGGACTAAAGGGTAGATTGCCTCATGTCGTCATGCATGAAGTAGATTAGACCCATTTTCCTTCAGCGAGCTTTCTAGTCACGAACAGTTGCTCAAGGCATGCCAGACATACATTCACAGCGTGTACTGCTCCTAGCTAGCGCTACCACTCGACAAGCCCAAAACCCCATGATTAGCCTATTTAGCGTTATTTTGCACGGACATACCAACGTGACAGATAGGCCATTGTCTTTGTAACAAGCTCTACATTAACCACTCTTCAAGACTAAGAATGACATATTCCGCCTGAAGCCTTGAACTCGAGACATGTATTTAATAGGGTCATGTATTCTTTCTTCTCTCTTTCATCACAGCAGTTTTCCAGCCAAAAATCCTCGCCAGTAACCAGCATCAGCCTCTTACTTCCCCAAATGCGGAAGTAGATATAGCTGAAGCTTAGGTGAACACTTGGTGAAGCCTAAACTACCCCAAAACTATCATCATTACCGAAGGAACCCATATGTTCTGGATCATCGCAATTGTGCTTTTCGCCATCTTCGTCTCGCCCCTGCTCCTCGACCCCCGCCGCGCTCAACGTCGCAACGCCAACACCGCCGACGACTTGATCGCCCAAGCCGGTTCCGAATACCTGCGTGGTATGAACGATCAGGCATTCATGCACTACCGTCAGGCCCGCGACATCGCTGGCGCCAACGGCGCCTATCTGCTCGAAGCGGAAGGCAACTACGGCATGGCTCAGGTTTACGAACGCCGCCAAGACTACAACTCGGCTGCGGCATGTCTGCGCGCCTGCCTGGCCAATCGTGCTCACTGGCAAGACTACAAGCCTAACTATGCTTCGCTCATCGAGAGACATCTCGCCGAAGTCGAAGCGAAACTCAAGCCCTAAACAATTCCAATCATCAATCCTGAAAGGGTAACAAGCATGGAAGCATTATTTGCTGCCGGTGCTCTTGCAGCACTGCTCTACATCGTTCTCGTGGTGGTCCTTCTGGCCGCCTGGATTCACGGACTGGTGTTGGCCTTCCGCGCCAACATCTTCCTCGGCATTCTCTGCCTGCTGGTGCAGGTTCCGTTGGTGCTGATCGGCATCATCTACTGGATCTTCGGATTCGATATCCCCGCGGCCTTGGTGCGCGCCCTGCGCAACTAACGCTGATCATTCGTCTCGGTTAAACGTCTCAAACTAGAACACTAACGATGCACTCCTGCAAGAGCTTTCGAGCCCTTGCAGGAGGCACTTCTCTTGCAAAAAACCTCTCCTCTACTTCTTTTGATAGTAAAAAGAATTGAAAACACACCAAATATGGTGATACTTAAGTCCAAGTGTGCCGATTATCGAAATAGGTTGCTTGGCGAGTCGGATACTTTTCTCTAAATTCAGCATAGCGCTTGCGCAACTGCTCGTAGCGTCTATCTGAAGAAATAATTTTCTTGTGCGGATAATCTACAAGAAAATTCTCCACCTTCGACATTTTTGTTTTTGCAAATCGCCAATCATAGCGGCCAAGATCTGTTAGGTCAGCAACCGCGTACCCGGTGATGCGACCAGTAAAGTCTACATACGGGTCAAAATAACTAAGCGCTAAATCACGGGCGCTGCGAAAAATCGGCTTGCGGCCATGTAAGCCAGCATCGCGAGAGCGCGCGACTGAGCCCCAACCACTGGCGCTTTTATATACAAAAATGACATGGTCAAGATGGTCTGCCGATTCAAGACTCATAAGCCAAGGTGGATAACCATGTTGCTCGAGAATGACAGCTGCCACCAATGAAGTCTCAAGACAGTGACCTTTCTTGCGCCGTACTACCTGACGAAAAGACAGAACCGTTTCGCCCTCTTCTTCAAAATTGTAAGAAATGGTGCGCAAGTATTGCTGTACCTGACGCGGTGTTCGATGATTCTGAATTACAGTCCATTCGCCTTTAGTAAACTGATCCCGGTCTGGCTTCATTTATTGGTTCCAATAGCAATGATGTAGCAATGAATTGCTGCTGCATACTATATCGTAGCTGCTTGCCGCTAGACAACAGATGCTGCAGCGCTCTTTTGCGAAGGCAACGACAAAAAAATATCTGCTCAGCATAGAGACGCTCTGAGCAGATACTTTCGCAGCTAATACTGGCGCTTGAGACTAACCCATAAGGCCTTGCATTTTACGCTCTCTCTCTCGTTCTCGATCGTTGCGGCGTTTACGCGAGCGCTTCAATTCTTCAACGGGCAAGCCCATCTGAATCGACATTGCTTCTAAAATGACGTTCTGAGAACGAGCTTGTGAGCCAGCCCCGGCCAAGGCATCAGCCCATGCGTAACGCACTTTCACGCGGTGGGTTGAGCAGTGATTGAGTGATTGTTCTAGATCATCGATTTGAAGAAGCACTGGTTCAGCCGCCAAGACAGCCTCTCTATGCGATTTAATAGCTTCAATTAGCTGCGGGTAGTCATGCAGTTTCTCTTAAATTTTCACTTGCTCATCATGCAAAACAGTTGGCTCTACATAACGTTTGCAAAGCGGAATAGAACTGACAACTTCACTGGAACTAGCCAGCGCAGCATTCTCTATTTCTTCTAAAAGAGTCTCTACTGCTCGTTCAGCCTTTCTTGCTTCGATCAAACGCCTAGACAAAATCGTTTGCAAATTTGTCATTTCTTCTTGCACAATTTGCGTAACTTGCTCATGCTCGGCATCAACAGCGGCAATCAATTTCTCATAGGCTGGTTTTAGTTCGTTTAAAACACTCCTTTTATTTTCAGCAGCAGCGAAACGCTCCACTAAATCTTGCAAACGCCCGATTGCAGCCACAGAACTGACTGCCAGACTCTCTTGCAGAGAAACAGTTTGTTGTTCTGCGGTTGCTACCATATTCACTGTATTCACTGTGTCCGCGTTAATCATCTTGCGCCATCCGTGGGTTACTTGCCATGGCAACAAGCATCGCGGCGATCATGTGAAAAACCCGTGATAAAACAGCCTTGACAACCACGTAAGGCTACTAAGAAAGGCGTAATAATTGAGAAAAATCATGGTGCTTTTCCCACTGTCATCAAAATTACTTCAATACTAAAGGTGAAATGCGATTTAGTTGCGAGCTTTTTTGCGGCGCCTCAAATCAACTTTCCAATTAGCAGATTCGTCGCATAATAACTACCGCGAAAGCATGACTAGTAACATCTCTCTACGGTTGACATAGCTTGTACAGCAGTAACACAGAAGATTAGACACTCTCTAATTTAGAAGGCTTCATGAAAGCTGAATCACCACACCTAGCTTAATAGTGTTACTAGGTCTTTCTTTCATCCCCTCTCCCTCGCTAAATACTTCCAAAACCAAAGCCCTTGAACTTTCACCCCGAATTTTTTTCACAGATTGTGATCGGGATGTTTACGGTTTTGTCATGGCGGTAAAGGACAACGCGAGGGCTCATCGACGTCTATTCACGGAGCATGCAATGCATCTGACCCCGAATAAAGCAACACACAACACCATAACTCCCGCCATCTTCAACCCTGCCGGCGCAGTGTTTCTCTTCCCCGAAGCATACGCGGCATTCGCTACTCACGATAACGCCAGCCTCACCAGCAAACAGCGCGAAGAAATGCGCGCACTTCTCGGCGGTAAGGGCGCCGGTCTTGCCGAAATGACTGCCAGTGGCGTCAGCGTTCCTCCCGGTCTGACTATCACCACAGCTTCGTGCTTGGCTTACTATGCTGGCGGTTCAAAATTGCCCGAGGGCCTCTTCGAGCAAGTTCTGAGCAAGTTGACCGAAGTTGAAGCCGCCCTTGACCGCCGCCTTGGCGACGTTAAGAAGCCGCTTCTGCTCTCAGTGCGTTCTGGTGCCAAGTTTTCTATGCCTGGCATGATGGACACCATTCTCAACCTCGGCCTCAATGACGCCACCGTCAAAGCCTTGGCCAAAGCCACCGACAATCCGCGTTTCGCCTGGGACAGCTATCGGCGCTTCATCCAGATGTACGGCAATGTCGTGCTCGATATCTCCAAAGAGAGCTTCGAGCATTTGCTGCACGACCTGAAGACCACCAGCGGCGTGACGCAAGACAACGAGCTTACCGCAACCAACCTGAAAGAACTGGTGCGGCGCTACAAAGAACTGGTGTTGAAGGAGACGGGCACGCCCTTCCCCACTGACACCAGCGAACAGCTCTACGGCGCCGTTGAAGCGGTGTTTCGCTCGTGGAATAACCCACGCGCCATCTACTACCGCAACCTCAACAAGATTGACCACAATCTGGGCACCGCGGTAACTGTGCAATCGATGGTCTTCGGCAACCTCGACGACCAGTCGGCCACAGGGGTTTGCTTTACTCGCAACCCCAGCACCGGCGAGAAAACCCTCTACGGCGAATATCTGGTGCGTGCCCAAGGCGAAGACGTCGTCGCTGGCATCCGCACCCCCAAGAAAATTGCCGACATGGCAGTCGAACTACCCGCGGTTTACGCTGAGCTGGTGGCAACTGTGGCACGGCTGGAAGACCACTATAGCGACATGCAAGACATCGAGTTCACCGTCGAAAGCGGCAAGCTCTACATTTTGCAGACCCGCACCGGCAAGCGCACGGCTGAAGCCGCTGTTCGCGTCGCCATCGAACTGGCTGAAGAAGGCATCCTCAGCCGCAGCGCTGCTCTGATGCGCGTCGACCCGATTCAGCTCAATCAGCTGCTCTTGCCCAGCTTCCATGACCAAGAGAAAGACGCCGCCAAGAAAGATGGTCGTCTGCTCGCTACCGGTCTCAATGCCTCGCCTGGTGCAGCGATTGGCGAAATCGTCTTCGACCCCAACGAAGCCGAAAAGCGCGGCAGTGCCGGCGAAAAGGTCATTCTGGTGCGGGTTGAAACTTGCCCTGATGACATTCACGGCATCGTGCCCGCTCAAGGCATTATCACCAGCCGCGGTGGCATGACCAGTCACGCTGCAGTGGTTGCTCGTGGCATGGGCAAGCCTTGCGTCGCCGGTTGCGAATCGTTCCGCATCGACCTCGACAAAGAGCTTGTGCAGGTGGCTGGCCAGACCCTGAAGAAGGGCGACATCATTTCTATCGATGGTTCGACTGGCGAAATCTTCATCGGCGCCATTGCCACTCGCCAGGTTGGTCTATCTGAGCAGTTCCAAAAACTGCTTGCATGGGCCGATCTGGAGCGCCAGCTCGATGTGCGCGCCAATGCCGATACCCCGCAAGATGCTCGTGTGGCTCGTCAGTTCGGTGCTCAAGGCATCGGCTTGTGCCGCACCGAGCACATGTTCATGAGCCAAGATCGTCTTCCCGTCGTGCAAGAGATGATTCTGGCCACGAGCCTGGCTGATCGCCAAGCAGCCCTGGACAGACTGTTGCCCATGCAGCGCGAAGACTTCGCTGGTTTGTTCACCGCCATGAATGGCCTGCCAGTGACCATTCGCCTGCTCGATCCGCCTCTTCACGAGTTTCTTCCCAAGCTGGAAGAATTGGTGGCAGAAGTGGCAACCCTCAAGGCCAATGCCAAGAATCGGGCACAGACAGCTCGATTCAAGGTGACAAAGGTGCGGGAAGCAAAGGCGCTGGCCACCCAAGAAAACCTCTTGGCCAAAGTGCATGAGCTGCACGAGACCAACCCCATGATGGGTTTGCGTGGCTGCCGCCTGGGCCTGGTCTACCCTGAAATCAACGTCATGCAGGTGCGAGCCATTTTCGAAGCGGCGATTGCGGTGAAGGCACAAGGAGTGATTGTCGAGCCCGAAATCATGATTCCGCTGATTGGTCACGTGGAAGAGCTCAAGGCCGCCCGTGAAGTGCTGGAAAAGGTCGCTCGCGAGGTCATGGATGCTGCTGAAGTCACTATCGACTACAAGTTCGGCACCATGATTGAGATTCCGCGGGCGGCCCTCACAGCTGACGAGATCGCACAGTACGCAGAGTTCTTCAGCTTCGGCACCAACGACCTGACGCAGATGACTTTCGGCTACAGCCGCGACGACGCTGAAGGAAAGTTCTTGCAGCACTATCTCGGTGGCGTCGAAGTGAACGGCGAGAAGCGCAAGATTCTCGAGGACAATCCCTTTGCCATACTCGACCGCAAGGGCGTCGGCAAATTGATGCGCATGGCTGTCGAAGATGGTCGGGCGCAACGTCCCAACATCAAGCTTGGTATCTGCGGCGAACATGGCGGCGACCCGAGCTCGATTGCGTTTGCTCACAAGCTTGGCCTGACCTATGTCAGCTGCTCGCCATATCGCGTTCCTGTAGCCCGCTTGGCTGCGGCTCAGGCGACCATTATCGAGCGGGCCGAGAAAGCGGGCGCAACCACCTCACAGCGCGACAAATAAGCTTCCTCTAGAAGAAGAAGAAGAAGAAGAAGAAGAAGAACAAAAACAAGAAGAAGAAGAGCGCTGCCAACTTGTTAGTTAACTTGGATGGCCTGAAATCACGTGAAACTTCACAATGATTTCAGGCCATTTCTTTTTCAGATGTAATACCACTCGTAATATCACTTTTGCCGCTGGCAAAACCACAAATGCTATCTAGTCATACGTACCCAGCCCTGGCTGATTTTTAAAAGAACAAATATACTACTTTTAATAGTAAATAATTTTTGTCAATCAGGGCTATATTACGCATAGCTCAACAGAATCGACTGTGGAACAATGAAACTGGCCGATCCGTAATTTGAACCATAAAACTACTTCGTTGCAACTTTTCAGCCATGAAAAATTCAAAGGTACAAAGGTACAAAGCTACGAATGCAAAACCATCAACACGCAGAAAACCTAGCACCTGCAGTTGAGCTGCTGCCAGACATTTTGTGGATAGTAGAATCAACCAGCCAGATAAGTTATAGCAACAGACACTGGCTAGACTTTGCTGGTATCTCAGAGCAAAATCCCACAAGCAAACTGACCTTTCCACCGATGTCAGCTACCCACGTGTCCGATTACAACCTAGTGCTCAGCCTCTGGAAAGATGCACTTCAAACTAAACAACCTTTCAATGCCGAAGTAAGACTGTTAAAAAACGACGGCAATTACGTCTGGCATTTAATGCGCGCCTGTCCCAATCTTAAATCAGGAAATTGGCTCGTCATCTGTACTGAAATACACTCATTGAAGACCGTCCAATCGATGTTTCAATTGGTGCTAGATAACATTCCAATTTCGATTTTCTGGAAAGACCGAGACTCAAAATATTTAGGCTGCAACCAACTTTTCGCTAATGACATGGGTTCTAAGACAACCACAGCATTGCTCGGAAAGAGCGACTACGACACCGCCTCAAGTAAAGAGCAGTGTGAATTCTTCATCGCCTGCGATCAAAAGGTTATGGAGTCAGGAGCTGCCGAATACCACATCATCGAACCGCAGACCAGGGCCAACGGCAAACAAGCCTGGCTCGACACCAGCAAAATTCCACTGCACGATGCCGGGGGTAAAGTTGTTGGACTACTTGGAGTCTATGAAGACATCACAGAGCGTGTCACAGTTGATCACCAGCGTGATGATTTTATTGCTACTCTAACTCACGATTTAAAGAACCCTCTACTTGGCACCAACAGGGTTCTAGACTTGTTTCTAGACGGACAATTGGGTCAATGCGATGACAACCAGCAGAAAATAATTTCGCAGATTAAAGACAGTAATGATGCTCTCATTGGCATGATTGAAAATCTGCTGCTTGTATACAAAGGTGAATCGCAAGCTTTGCTAATGGGAAGCGAAAAAATCGATCTGTGTGAAATGCTCGAACGCATGATTAAGCGCAACGAAATCAATGCCAAACAAAAGGAAAGCAATCTTACGCTAAGCAAGCTCACTGACCAAGCTCTGATAGATGGCAAAAATCACTCAATCGAGAGAGTAGTGCAAAATTTGCTCGACAATGCCTTCAAGTTTACGGGCCGAAATGGCAACATCAGTGTAACTCTAGAACGCGTTGGCGATAACTATCAAATAACTGTTGCCGACGACGGTCCAGGAATCAAACAGGAAGATCAAGAGAAACTTTTCAATCGCTTCTGGCAGGGCACCCCCGGTAAGAAGTATACCCACGGAACAGGACTAGGCCTCTATCTCTGCAAACAAATTGTGGAAGCACATCAGGGCAAAATTACTTGTCAGAGCGAGCCAGCAAACGGTACCAAGTTCATAGTTACACTGCCGCAAAGATCGCAAAGTGAGACCTAAATGAGTACTGAGTCGATCAAGGTATTGATTGTTGAAGACCATTTGCTAACACGCTTAGGACTGACAATGGTACTCAATGCTTGGCCTACAATTACAGTTGTCGGTGAAGCCGATAATGGCATCACCGCCTTAGATTTAATCAACGAAATCAAACCTGATGTTGCTGTTGTCGACATTGGTTTGCCACAAATGGATGGTATCGAATGCACTACCATTGTCAAATCTAGTAAGTCCAATTCACGAATTCTACTTCGCAGCTCGCATCAAGAAGATGATGCCATTCTCGCAGTTATTGGCTCTGGAGCCGATGGCTACTGCTTAAAAGACTCAAGCGATGCCGTTTTAATTAGCGCCATCGAAACGGTTGCCAGTGGCTACGCTTGGCTCGATTCTCGGGCCGCACGTCAAATACTTTCTATGCTCTCAACTGCCAAAGAAAATCGTCAAGGCGAAACAAGTAAGGTCAATCGGCATCAAAACTTAGCTCATGCAGTTAATCTCAATCAGGATGAGCAATTAATACTAGAAACGATTTGTAGGCAAGAATTCAAAGCGAGCAAGCCAGATCAGCTTCGCCAGTTACTAAACAAAATAGCTTCAGCTCTATCAAGCATCAATGGAGAAAGGAATTAAAAAGCTCTTTGGCATTCTCATTTTGTGCTTTTGAGATAAAGAAGCTTTCGCCAAACTGTACCTTCTTATAGCCTTGTGGTGCATCAAAAATAGATAGTGGAATCGCTCGACCGTGTATATCATTTGTCTTTAAGGTACTTTCAGTCGTGCCGGTCGCTCTAATTCGTTTGACCACTAGGGGCACACCTGGCACTGCCGGCATGCCAAAGAAACGGGCAAAAACAGAACCACTGCTTTTTCCGGAGGGGCAATCAAGACACATTACGATGGCCTGGTTCTTATCATCGACATTGTCTTTATTGCCCTTCTTGCCAATCGCTGACTGCATGTAGAGGCCGACTACTTCAGTTGCTGGAAAGACACAGCGGAGGGCTGGAACATCCTTGAACCAATCTTTCTCGATAGTGACTGGGGTGGTCAACTCGGCAGCCCAATGCATTTTGTTCATATGATACTTGTGGCACCAATCGTTGTTGCTAATACTCATAATAGTACGGTCGCCACTTTTCCAAGCAACGACGTTCCAGTCAGGCGCTCGACTAACCAGGGTACATTTGGCATTGAGTAAATCAACCCGTATTCCTGATTTAGTTACTTGTACCTTGAATTTCTCGGGTCGGTTAGAAGCTAAATCAAGGATATAACCTTGCTCTGATTGAATGCCCTTGGCGGTCACTGGAGTAGAAAAAGTTATAGCTGCTACAGTAAATAGATTAGCAACAACGAAGCTGGCAAATAGACTGCGCGAATTCAAACAGATGCTCCCTTAAGATCTCAAATAACATTTTACCCTCAATATCACGGGAAACCTCGCCAGTAGCGCCGGTCAAACACAGGCTCAAACTCGCAGCCAGGAATAGCTCTTCTAAAACGCTGTTTTTCGCCATCAGTCCAATTTCTATCGAGCATTAACTTCCTCAACTTAGGCATGCGCTGAAAATAGCTCAAAGAAGCTGGAGTAAGCTGACAACGAGTGATTCGCAGAGACTTGAGATTCTTCATGCGCGTTAGTGGCTCAAGATCTTTGTCTTTCAAATCAACAGACAAGAGCCACACTTCTTCAATATTGTCAAAACCGGGCAAGGCACGCAATAGCGAGTAAACATCACTAATGCGTTTTACTTTGATGCTCTTCAATTTCTTCAAGAGAGGCTGGTTGACAATGGCGCTACCACTAACATCATGGCCACACAGGCCCAAAGAGCGCAGACCATCAAACGAATTTAAAACGGGCAAGAAGCTGTCAGAGACCAGCGATTCTTCGTATCTGCCTTCATATCGAGGCAAAGCTTTAATCAGAGAATTGAAAAAACACAGGTCTTTCAAGCGGTGCCAGCGCCGCACAATCTCAACAACTTTCATGGGATAGTCAGTTTTAAGACTAAGGCCTGTAAGATCATCTGGACCAAAACCCTTGAGTAGTTGGGGGTCTTTTTCAGTATGTCCATTGACATAGAAGTGAACGTCTTTTTGCCGTCCACCGGCCTTGGCTTCGCCAACTACAATCTTGCCCACAGCAAACTGAATCGGTCCGTTATCAATTTGAATAGCTCCTAAATAAATGTCTTTAGGAAAATAGAACGCCCCTTGTACTTTAGTAATTGGTGGCGGTGCACCCGGTCTTGCAGACTTCTCTATTAGCGCCGCCAGGCGTTTCTTGTAGGTGTTTTCAATCGAGATTTGATTGTCCCAGGAGAAGGTTTGGAAAAGCTTTTTCTCAGCTTGGCTGGCACCAACTCTGTCCAGGTCGGCCGGAGAGGCGATGTTATGATTCATAGCCAATTTAGCTATGTCTATGTCTATGTCTTCCACTTTAAGAGCACTGAGATCTTGGATATTGGAAATATCCTCGTCATTTGCTTTGGGGCCGACCTTGGAGCTTGGTTTAGGGCTAGCCTTAGAACTTACTTTAGAGTCTTCTTTCGAGACCGCTTTAGAGTTGCCCTTAGACATTGCTTGCACCTTGAGTGGCTGGTCCGAAGCCACACTCTTCACGCTATCAGGAGCTTTACTTGCTGATGGCTTCCAAAGCAACGCAACAAAAAGGCCAATAATTACTAGCGAAAAAGTTACCGCTAAACCCATCCAAATCTTTGGGTTGGATAGCAGGGAGACCTTTTCTAATTCTGGGTCTTGCTCTCCTTCAACTCCAATCTCAGAGGTGCGCAGCCCTTTCGTTGAAACATCCTTACCTTGCTTGACCCGCTCTAAATCATGCTTCAGTTGTTGCATTGATTGATAACGATCACTGGCATTTTTCTGCAAAGTCTTAGCAATCACAGCTTCTAAACTATCGGGAAAACCTTCTGCATTACTTGATTCAGCACGGCGACTTTCCAGAGTAGGAGCGGCGTCTGCTTGGTGCATCATGAAAGTCTGAAAAGCGTTATTTCCCTTGAACGGCGGCTCGCCAGTAAGAGATTCAAACAGGGTGCAGCCCAGCGAATAAATATCGGCACGCTGGTCTACTCGCTCGCCGCGGCACTGCTCAGGGCTCATATAATACGGTGTGCCAAAGACTAACCCAGTAGCGGTCTGACTCTGATTTCCATGCCCGCTGCGGTTAACTCTTGCTATACCAAAATCGACAACTTTTATTTGAGTGACAAAACCATTTTGATCACGCAGTAACATCAAATTAGTGGGCTTGATGTCGCGATGAATTACTCCTTGCACATGCGCCGAATGCAGTGCATCAGCCACTTGAATAAAATAATCGAGAGCCTGAGAAACAGTAAGCGGACCAGACTTTGTCAACAAATCATCGAGATTCTCACCGGAAAGCAAATCCATTACATAATAAGGAGTGTCGCCGCTGGCATTTTCACCAACCGTGCTGCCATGATGAACACCCATGTTGTGAATGCCGACAATGCCCCTATGGTTGAGCTTTGCCAGAGCCTTTGCTTCAATCTGAAAGCGATTCCAGGCCTCGCTACTGAGCTCATTAGCAAGCAAAAATTTGAGGGCATAATTCTTCTGCAAAACTAAATGGGTGCAAGAATAAACCACCCCCATGGCCCCTTGGCCAATTACTTTATTGAGGCGATAGCTCTGATCAATGACCATTCCGGGGCGAAAGCTTGAACCAATTTCACTTTTATGCGCGCCAGTAGAAACGGTTCTATCAGCGTCACGGAAATTGTCAGATGGACCATCTGTTGGAGCGGCCACAAGCTACCTTTTCAAATTGCGCCTTCATTTTAACAGTCGGGTGTGGCAGTTCTGTGGAATCGAGCAGAAATCGCCAACCCAGCAAGTATTAAGGTTCTGAAGGCGCCTTCTCAGGGCCAAGCTTCCAGAAACGGAAATCGAAGACAGATTCAAATTCATAACCGGGTAGAGCTTGTTTAAATCGCTCAATGTCTTCTTTTGACCAGCTCCTATCGAGTTTTAACTTGACCAGAGATGGCATACGCTTGAAGTATTCGATTGACGCAGGTGTAAGTTGACTGCGAGTAATGCGCAGACTCTTAAGATTTTTCATGCGCGTCAACGGCTCTAAATCACGGTCTTCTAAAGCCAGTGACATGAGCCACAGCTCCTCAATATTATCAAAACGTGGCAGAGTCTCAAGCAAGGGCTGGACATTCTTGATGCCCTTAACCTTCAATGTTTGCAATTTGCTCAGCAGGGGCATCTTGGCCACCGCAGGGCCACTGACATGAGCGCCGGCCACCCCCAGAGAACGCAAATTCGTGAACCCGGCAAGACTAGGCAACATAGCATCGGTCAAAGGAGAGTCTTCAATGCGATTTTCATAGGTGGGCAAACACTTGGTGATGCCGTTAAAGAACGAAAGATCTTTTAGCCGTCGCCATTTTTTCAATTCGGCAATTGCCTTGGGAACATCGTTCACCTTAAGATCAATTCCGGTTAAGTCATCTGCAGTAAAACGATCTAGAATCTGCACATAGTCTTGCGATAGCACACTAGTGTAGTAATGCACTTCATGCTCGTTTGCTTGCTCTTGACCGTACGGCAAGGGCATAAAACCTGTTGCATACTTGATCGGCCCATTATCAAACTGAATTGCCCCCAAGTAAAACTCTGAGGGAAACTGATAGCCTGTCGGCTTCTTGTATCGAATCTGCTTAACACCGGGCAGAGATGTTGCCACCATGTAAGACTCAACTTTCTTGCGACAAGACGATTCGTACTCTCCTTCAGCAGGCCAATCAAACTTGCTAAAAAATGCGGCTTCTGCAGGGCTAGTGCCGATTTGCTTCATCAATGCCGGTGGTGTGAGCTTAACATGTTCGTACTCGGCAAATACGTCAGCCATTTCACTATTGGCCTTAATATGGGCTGTAGGCGGCTTCCAGAAAGTCACCGCGAGAAGTGCGATAAGACCCCCGGCAGCGAGAAGCGAAGCAGCAAGCAGCAAGCGGGATGGCAATAAGCTTTTCTCGTCACCAAAATCGTCTTCATCATAGTCTTCACTATCATCGTAAGACTCTCTATCTCGAGGTTGCAAGCGGCTCGTATCAAAAAGCTCAACATCAGTTACCGTGGTGCGCCGCATTCCTCTGCGCGTCACTTCCTTTCCTTGTATCACCCGCTCTAAGTCATGCAAAAGCTGAGACATTGATTGATAGCGCTCAGCTACATTCTTTTGCAAAGCCTTCTCGACCAAAGCTTCTAAGCCAGCAGAAAACTCTTCACTGCTAGCCTGCTCGTTTCTCTTACTCGTCAAAGTTGGTGCCGTATCAGTTTGATGCATCATGAAAGTTTGAAAAGCATTGCCCCCTCTAAAAGGAGGTTCACCCGTGAGCGCTTCAAAAAGCGTGCATCCAAAAGAATAAATGTCTGATCGTTCGTCCACCCGTTCACCGCGACACTGCTCAGGACTCATGTAAAAAGGAGTTCCGATAATCACTCCAGTAGCAGTCTGACTTTGTGCACCATGGCCACTCTGATTGACTCGGGCAATGCCAAAATCGACAATTTTCAACTGTGCCACCCGGTTAGATTGATCACGCACCAGCATCAAATTAGAAGGTTTAATATCTCTGTGTACAACACCTTGTGCGTGTGCCGATTGCAGGGCATTAGCTACTTGCATGAAGTAGCTAAGGGCATCACTGACAGGGAGGGGGCCAGATTTTCTAATCAAGTCGTTGAGGTTTTCACCAGAAAGCAGATCCATCACATAATATGGCGTCTTGTCGTCAAGGCCATGATGTATTCCCATATTGTGAATGCCAACGATGCCAGGGTGATTTAGTTTAGCCAAGACTTTGGCTTCAATTTGAAATCGACCCCAGGCTTCACTACTTAGCTCGTTGGCCAGCAAAAGCTTGAGAGCATAGTCTTTCTGCAAGACCAGGTGAGTGCAGGAAAAGACAACACCCATGGCCCCTTGGCCAATTTCATCAATCAGTTGGTAAGTCTGATCGACAATCAGACCAGGTTTAAAAACGGTGACAGTTCGGCCCCTCGCACCGATAGAAGAGATAGTTCTATCGGCCCCATTGGTGGTGTCAAATTGTTCATTAGACGGAGGCACAAATTACCTGATTTAACGTGAACCAATTGTACCAATCTGGTGTGGAAGATTCTGGGCACAGGCAAATAACAGAACCATTACTTTGGCTGCTCTACCAAGTAAACCGCTATCACTCGATAGGGTCCGGGCTCACGAACATGAAACTCCTCCGCTTCCAAGGCAGCCTTCGCCTCCTCAAGGGTCTTAAACAAGCAGTGCGAGTTAATATCAAACATCTGAGTGAGATCGGTGCATGCCAGCAGCGAGCATTCAGGAGCGTTACCCACGGTATACTCGACCACATCATAACCATGCAGAATTTTCGCCGTCGGTATAATCACATTTGTGTAAAAATTAGGACAGGCCTCAAACTCGCTCCAAGTTGGCTCATCGGTCGTCTGATCAAAATCAAACTCTTTCTCATAAGCTTCGTAATAGAACAAAGTCATTTTTGAAAGGTCAATCTCATGCTCTGCAGCAAAAGATTGCAACTCCTCTGGCGTATTAAATAGCCAAAAACCATTGTGCTTCCAAAATGGAATGTAATCATAAAAGTCAGAAGTTGAATTACCGGGACAATCGCCCAGGGTGTGAATGTCTTCAACCTGCTCAGCCAAAAGGCTATTTCGCTTCGGCCACTGAATTTTGTACATATATCCAATCGGAATCACTGACTCTTCCTCAAACCATAGATATTGCTTCAAATCAGAGCGCCGTGTAAAGTGCTTCGCGCGAGGATTGCCAACTTTTGATGCCGCCCATCGTGCAATGTTTTGGCAGCCTTAAAGACCAGGGGAAACCACCACTATAGCGGTCTAGGCTTAGAGACTGCAATGGCGAGCAAAATCATTACTTGGCCGCCCCACGGCCTCTCAGGTCTAGTTGGCACAATTCAATGCGCCGCCCAAACACCCGTAGGTATTTGCATGGCTTATCTCATGGAACCTAGACTTCAATTATCTATTTCAATTTTAAATCTCATAAGGACCTTTCCCACAGCAAGAACTATATGCACCTTCACTCTTAACTCGCACCACTTTTCTAACGGATTGTTGTGTACACACGTATTTGAAAACATGAAAACCCCACATGCACCAAAGCAAGAAAACCAACGCCCTAATAATCTGAGCCCCCGCGAAAATCAACTCTTCAACGAGGCGCAGACCTGGCAGTCGGCAGCAACAACCATGTTCGTCGGCGGCGACCTCGCCACGGCACTGACATTTTTTCGCAACGCCTTAGGCAAATTACAATCTCTCGGAGCAACCGAGCTGGAAGCTGAACTACACATCAACATCGGCTGTGTACTCGACAAAGGCGGAGACAAAGCAGCAGCCAAAGCCGAATTCGCCTCCGCAGTTCTTATCCTCGAGCGTATCTTGGGCAGCTCCGGCGATCAAAACTTGATTGTCTTTGCCCGCTTCAACCTCGAGGATACGCAACGCCGCATTCATAGGGACAAGGCTTGCACCCTCATGCAAGAAGCACATGTATTTTTGCAAAATGGCGATCTGAAGGCTGCCCGTGCCCTCATCGAAAAAGGCATTCCCCTTGCTCAGCACGGCGCTCGCGATGTCATTCTCCACGCGCAGTTGCTTAATCAGCTAGCATGGACTTTCGGCAAAGAACGCAACTACAAGCAAGGCATCACTCACCTCCAACAAGCCTGCCAACTGCTTATCGGCAAAGGCGGCGCGACCTACAAGAAACTCTTTCTCTCGCTTAAGGACAACATTCGCCATTTTCGTGAGGTGAAGAAAGAAGCTCCCGTTCTGGTTTTGCTGGAAGAAGCGACAGAAGTTATTGACGACAATTTGTTTGAGCAAGGAGAAGCGATTGCTACAAAAGCAGCAGCAAGCTGCCGTCGCATTCTGGGCGCTGATCATCCCCACATGCCCTTTGCTCTACACAAATTAGGCTTTTGCCAACTGATGCTAGGAGACTACAACAGCGCGCGCCGCAACTTACTTGCAGCTAAAGCCATCATCAGCAAATGGCCGAAACTTGCAGAAGAAGCCTTTTCTATCGACTTCACATTAGCTTGGGTCGAGCACGATCAACATGGCGATGACTTCGGCTTCGATGTCTATCGTCCACGCTAGTAAACAAAACAAATAAACCTAGTAAGTATCTATCTCTCTGACCAACTATGAATACACCTACTACTGCTAACGTCATCGGCTCACTGCTCCTTCTTCTTGCCATCGGCAATATGGCAATGTTTATCCGCTTCGCCATTTCCACCAAGCGAGTCGCCACCTACTTCAGCAGAACATATTGCCTGCTGGCCAGTGCCCTTGTGCTGGTCTTTTCGGAGCGTCTTCACCTTGAAAATCTCGCGCTCTGTCTGCTCGGCATCTGCGCCTTGCTCACACCGCTATCGCTCTATAGCTTCTTCCATCGGCGCTCATTGCAGGCTGCAGTTGCCATGGCGCCACAGCTGAGTCAGTGGCTCTTGAAGAACTTTGCAGCACTCGATGGTGACGGCGACGGCATCATCAGCAGTGGCGACTTGATGTCGTATTGCCAGAACGCTGAAGGCAATCCAACATTCGATGCCGCCGACTTACGCATGGCCCGCAATGCCCAATTCGAGCTTTGCGAAATTGGACACGTGGTCGATACTGTCGTCAGCTCTAATCCAGCTGTCGGTCTTGTTGTGGTTAATCTCTACGCCATCAGCGCGGCGGATGCCAAAAGCTATCCCGAGCGTATCGCCAGAGCTAAGGCGCTGGAATACGGTTCCTAATCTAAATTTAAAACCTAGAAAACGATGAATCAAGAACTCTATCTCGTCATCGCCTTACTAGCATCCTGCTGCTTGTCCATGGCCACCTACTTGTTGGCCACGCGCAGACGCCGGGCCCTTACCAACCGCGTCAACGCCCTCATCAACAGCGTCTGGCAGGTCGAAGCCTCCCTGCGTACTCGTGATTGGGAAGCCGATCACATGAGCCATTTGCATAGCACCAACGCTCGCGCCATCACCTTCGACCTGATGCACGAGCTCACTGCTCTTGCTGAAGAATGTGTGCAACATCGCGATGTGGCCAGAGCCTGGCTTCTCATCGGTCGCCTTGGCTACTGCACGGTTGAGTCGCGTTGCGACTTAGCTTTAGTGACTGTGGCCAAATTTAACCGCAAACTGCGTCAGTATGACGCTCGCCTAACCTGAACTTACTATGAATACTACTCTCTTGAAGCGCATACGCATTCCCCCGGGGCACGTGTTGCGGGTCCCACATGGCGGCAAACCTGAGTTGCGTGCTCTTACCTCAATACCGCAGGTCAGAGAAGATGCAGCGAAGCTGGCCAAACGCCGCACCTTGATGGCGAAAGCCGAACAGCTCGGTATGAAAGACGCCCTTGCCAATGGTCACTCATGGTCTCTTGAGCGGCTGGAAGGGGCTGTTTTCGATCGCTTCTGCCTCTGGGTCGATGCCAAACGCTCTGGTGTGCGCGGCACTAGCCGCCGTTGGAGTGACGCAGCGCTCTACCGAGCTATGCTAATACTCAAGCGCCAGGGTCGTTGACTGGCTTTCTCAGCTGGAAGCAATGACGCACAGCGGTGAGCCACAATCGGGTGGCTCACCGCATAATTTTAAAAAGTGACCTAATCCTATCTTGTATAGTTGAACTCTTGTTTTTAAAACTTCCGAGTGGCCCCATGGCCACTCGGAATTACCTAATTTAGACTGTCTCAACTAATGTCGGAAATTGCACTTTAGTGAAACAGTGAATGGTAAAGATTGACCTGACTTAAGTCCACGTGATTTCCGATTACTCCATGAGCCGGGCAGCTCTGGTAGTAGGCGTAGGCCGCAAAATGTTCAGCTTCGCTCCTGAGATCCAATGGCCTATCGGCAATTCGAATCTCCAGATGGCCATTGCTGTCGGCGATAACTTTGCCGAGTTGAATGCTATCGCTTCCAATAACTGCGGCGGTGCTGTTGAGAATTCGCATGACTTGATCCTTCCATGATCTTTGTTTGATATCTGTGGTTGACTGAGATTCAGGGTGTAAGTTTTGAATGTGCAGCAAAGCAAGCTATGCTGCATGCGAAAAATAGAGCCGAACATTGCTGCCAGCTGTATGTTTAGCATGCAGGTAATTTTCAATATCTAACTAGTGCGTTCATTCAGAGCAGGCGTGAGGGGCGACGGCCAGCGTAAATCGGAGTAGCGCGTGTGTCGATGCCGAAGCCGGAGATGACGACGCCAATTTGTTCAGGCTGCCTCCGTGACATGTATGAGCTGAAGCTTTCCTGAGGCGGTGGCGAAGGTCGCTCGAACTGAAGCTCCGGGTATTTGTATTCGCGAGTTTCGAGGGCAGTCGAGCGGTCGGAGAAATCGGTTTCGACTTCTTCGCCGAGGCGAATGGTATTGCTCATGGTCTGTCCTATTCTTTGAGTTATGAGTGAGAAGCTGATTCGGCAGTATAGGCACAACCTTAGTTGCACAAGAAAGTTGACGATAGTGTGGTTCTGCCGAATTAAGGGTGAAACTTCCAAAAGAAAGAAGTGAATGAAGTAGACTTTCATAGTGGCATCAAGAAGTCACAGATCACAACAATCATTTCGTAAGAGCCGCAATGAAAACGTTGCAAATAGCCGACTTAAGCAGCTTCAACAAAACACAGAGCCTCGCTAACTCGCGCTAGACATAATGAATTGCGATACTAAATACGATACCAGTACGAAGCGGAGAACTCGGTTTTAAAACCCGAGTTCTCCGCTAATGCAGAATAATTTGATGCGTTGAAGTGCTACCTAGTTCGTACCATAACTGAGAGTGCGTAAAATAGTCGTAAACTGATCAATTTCTTTCTACGTGGCACATGATTTACAAATCCATTACCTGCAAGCCCTTAAGCTGTCGCTATTGAGGAAAAAAACTTTCGCCTGATAACATTTTGTTATCGGGCCATTACTATTCTACGCCACCACATACGATACCAGGCCTAGCGCGACTAGCGAAACCTAATTTGGCATTAAAAGTGCGTTAATACATCATTTGGGCCTGGGAAGCAGAGTAAATATCATTGCTACTAGATGATAAACATGGGCAAGATGGAGTTCTTCTTTTCCACTTCTTTCTCACCGGTATTAATCAGCGCTCGTCTAAAAAACATTCTTCTAACTCTCAACCTTCATGCGACACCGTCGCGGGTTTAAGACTTGGAAGAATGATTTGCCTGCGAGATACCGCCTGAAGCATTGCAACACAAAGTTCAATCTCACAAAGGAACGGCACATGTCCAACGCCAAAATCTTCGCACGTCACGTTCTCGCCTTCATCGTCAGCCACGTTGTAGCTGTCGCTTGCCTCGTTGCAGCAGTTTCAGCCTTTTTCATGGACCTCAGGGGCATGCACTGGTTCAACCTGGTGCTCGTTTCCACCTTCCTCGCCGGCTTCATCTCGATTCCGATGTTGATTGCCAACCTGGCTCGCTTTAATATTCTTGTCGCCACCTTGGTTGTTGCCATCGGCGATGCCTCAGCCTTGCACCACCTGATCAGCCACGAGCCTGGCCTCCAAGACATGCCTACCTCAGCGGCGGTCTACTTCTGGCTCTTCCTTTTTGCATTGGCCATCGTCACAGCGGCCGCCAGCAGCTATAGCTACAAGCGCATAGCTGCGGTTACTGCTTAAAATAGTCACCCGTCGAGGGCCCGTCCAAAAGACGGTGCCCCTCGGCTTCTTCGTTGCTATTATTTTTTTCAAATTCTATTAACGCTTATAGTTGAATATAAGATATTTTTTTGAAGGCAAAAACAGCTATTTGAGCGATCACCAATCTTGTCAAAGCTGTTCCGCTACCGTTAAGCAGCGGAACAGCAAGATTTGGGTGATTAGGTAGTTGGGTCGCGACCTAATGGCTGATTAGAAGCCAAAGATAGCCAGAATCATCAAGCCGAGCATTTTCAACTTCCCCGGCTTTTTGCTTTCGGCAAGTTTGATTTCAGCCAGAGATTCTGGCTGCAGGTAAGGGTTGTTCTTGCGCTCGAAACCAATGGTGGTCTCGGGGCCATGGCCTGGTACGACGTCAGTGTCGTCTGGTAAAACCATCAACTTCTCGTTGACCGAGCGGATGATAGCCTCGAAAGACCCACCAAGGAAGCGCCAGTTGCCGACACTGGAGGCAAATAGCGTATCGCCGGAGAAGAGCAGCTTCTCATCAGCAAGATGGAAGCAGCAGCTGCCAGGCGAGTGTCCGGGCGTATGCAGCACCGACAGCGAAAGAGCACCGGCAGTGAGAGCATCTCCATCAAGAAGAAGCTTGTCGGGGCGCGGTGGCACCTTATCTTTGTTGCCGATCATGCGATATTGCAGGGGCATCAGTCGATAGAGCCAGATGTCTTTCTTGTGCAGACAAATTGGCGCACCGGTGGCAGCCTTGACCGCCCGTGCCGCTAAGACATGGTCGAAGTGGGCATGGGTAATCAAAATCAGTTTGACGGTGGCACCAAGCTCTTTGAGCTTAGCGAGAATTGTTTCAGCGTCACCACCGGGATCTACCACGATGGCTTCGCGAGTTTTGGGGCAGACGACAATAGAGCAATTGCACTTCATCTTGCCCACAGGGAAAGTTTGGCGAATCATATCAGTTTCCAAATTTCTGAATGGCAGTGGAGGCGCGACATTGCGCCTCCACAAGAATTCATGATACTCAGAGCAGAGTCTGGAGCATACGACCGCTGTCGCCTTCTCGCAGCTTCTTCAAGCCGGCCACCTCGATCTGACGCACACGCTCACGAGTAAGGCTGTATTTCACGGCGAGAACTTCCAGCGTATCGGGTTCATCACCGTCGAGGCCGTAGCGCCGAGTGACAATGTCGCGCTCGCGCTCATTGAGCTTGTCGAGGGCACCCGTGAGCTTTTCCGTCAGGTTGTTACCGAGAACGGTCTCTTCCGGACCGGCGCTGCCGTCCTCGAGGAGGTCGCCGTATTCGCCTTCGCCATCGAACATCGGAGTGTTGAGCGAAATCGGCTCGCTGGCATACTGAGCCAGTTCCCCGACAAACTTGAGGGTCACACCCATTTCCTTCGCCACCTCGGCGTCAGAAGGCACATGACCACCGCGGCTGAGCTTGGCGATGACCTGATTCATCAGGCCGATCTGGGTGACGCGGTTGAGGGGAATGCGAACATCGCGGCCATTGGCCTTGAGGTAGTCGTTGATGGCCTGACGCACCCACCATTGGGCATAAGTGGCGAAGCGAAAACCGCGTTCCACTTCGAACTTCTCCAGCGCCTTGAACAAGCCCAGATTACCTTCTTGCACCAAGTCTTCCAGGGGCATGTTGGCACGAGCATACTTCCAGGCGATGGAAAGCACCAGGCGCAGGTGGGAGAGAACGATGGCATCTTGGGCGCGCTTTGCACCACTTCCGCCCTGCTTGACCCGATTCACCAAGTCGATTTCTTGATCGGCAGTGAGATAGGGCACTTTTCGAGCGCGGCTCATATAGGCATTCAAGGCGTCATTCTTTTCGGGGTTGACGGTCTTGACCATGCAAAATTCCTTCTTTTATTGGGTCGTGGAGTGTTAGAGTCTGTCCCTGAGAGTCAAATCTCCACGAGAATTGCTATTGAAGAGTAGTGGTGGGCAATTGGGCAGTGAGTTCTTAATTTGGCAGAATTAGAGTTAGTAGGGACTCTTATGTCTAACATTCAAAGAAGAGTGGCACCTAGTAAATATCTGGTTTACTCTTTTCTTTACAGGCGTTTACTTTTCCCAAAACCCACCACCAATTAGTTAGCTAAGCTAGCGGAGGCCACAGTTTGCAGTTGTACAGACGCTCAGGGCAAAAATCACGTTTACGTTTTGGATTGCTTTCACTCTCAGTGCTTCTTGTCTCGTCGCTAGCGGCCCTACCAGTAGTTGCAGGTGAAACTTACATGATGGCTGGCAAGGCCATCAGCAAAGAAGAGTACACCGCAGCCAATCTGGTCAAAGAGTGCCTGACCGCCTTAGATGCCGGAAAGCTCGATCTTGCTCTGAGCAAAGCCGAAGCAGCCAAAGTCGCCGCCCCCAATTTTTACTATGTGTTGGGTGCTCTAGGCATCTGCTACGCCCGCCTTGGCCGTTCAGATGAGGCCATAACTAATCTTCGCAAAGCCATTGCCATACAGCCTGACCAGCCAGACATGCTATGGAGCCTTGGTGCCACTCTGCAATCGGCAGGAAAGACTCAAGAAGCTCTGGTGGTATTGAAACAATTTCTAGTCAAATATCCCAAGAACGTAAGGGTACCGCAAGGCAAGGCCCTGGTCAGTTTGCTGGAAAATCAACAGCGTATGAACAGCAAAATTACAGTGCACAGCAATGATGATTATTTTGCCGAAGCAATTGGCATCAAAACAATGCGCTGGGCAGACAAAGATATTCCGATAAAAATATACATCGCCAGTGGTGACAAAGTGCCTGGCTACCAGCAATCATTTGGCACTGCGCTACAAGAAGCCTTAGCCGCCTGGGAAGAGGCTAGTGAAGGCAAAATCAAGTTTGAGCAAGTACCTAGTTCAAACCAAGCATCAATTACTTTTACCTGGTCAGACAATCCCAACGATGTCTCTAATCCCGCCGAAGGCGGTGAGGCTAAGTTGATTCCATTTGGCAATGCCCTGCGCTCTGTGCGCCTCGTGGTGCTCACGACTAAGCGCTTACCGGGCATGGTGCTCAATGACCAAGTGATCAAGTTTATTTGCATTCACGAACTAGGCCACGCGCTAGGAATTGCCGGACACAGCCAATCGCCAAACGACATCATGTTTAGCAGTTTGCCTCTCAATTTCGAGCAGTTAAAACTGAGTGCTCGTGATGGCAAAACACTGCGCAAACTTTATGACACCGAAATTGCTGCAGCCCCAGAGAACAGTCCGACTACCAAAGAATTGGTGTCAATGGCTGATGTGGCCACGGCTTCAGATGTTGTCGATATCAATAATAAGGCTACAGCCGCCATGTCTGCTAAAGATTATAGTAAGGCGGTGGAAATTTTAAAGGCGGGGTATGCCAAACATCCTGAGTCTGGTGCTCTTAAGCGCAATCTGGCCGCTGCACTAAACAACACTGGCTTAACTGCACTGAATGCACAACAGTACGACAAGGCACTAGATATCTTCCACCAGGCTCTGGCACTCAATCCTGACAATAAACCGGCCCGCGGAAACATTGCCATCGTGCACTACAACTCTGGACTTGGTTCACTCAAAGATGCCAAATACAGTGAAGCAGAAGCCTCATTGAAGCTTGCTCTTGAAGAATTTGAAGCAAGCGGCAATCAAGCACTCTTAACCAAAGCAGCAAATAACTATGCTGTGGTCTTGAAGAAACTAGGCAAAGACGAAGATGCCAAAGCCATTGAAGCAAAATACAGTGTCGCTGGTATTTAACGACAACTATTTGGGCATTTTGCCAACGCGAAACCGCGGTGGCCTTTATCAAGCAGTTCTTGAAACTTGATCCATCAGAACGATCCCTTACTAGCACGAGCATCTAAGCTCTCACTGGAGCTTTAGAATGCTCGTGCAGATTGCGTCAGCCACGCTTCAATCGGCGCAGCGGTTAACTTTCAGAGGCGAATCATTTGGCTTTCATGCGCTTGAACAACGCAACAACCAAATACCCGAGCACGAACAGCACGAAGCCGATCACGTCGAGGATGATGCTCATGACTGTGCAGAAGGCCGTAAGCACAGCGCAGAATGTGAACCAGATTTTGATCCAGTCCCAAGCAGTCGGTTCAACCGAAAACTTGATATAGCCGCCCAAGCCGTAAATGAGCGCCAGTAGAGTGCCAGCCAAGATTCCGGCGGCAAAGTACGGCCAAAAGAAGTCGAAGAGACCCTTAAAAAACCCTTTCATCGGATTTTCCTTTCTTGGTCTAGAGTGTGCAATTGCTATGTGCTGCTGTAGTTAAGAGCAGCAACGACATCAAGCTTGAGAGCAACGACCGACTGCCAGAGCGCTTTGTTCTGGGCTAGGGCGTTGCTCTCAAACGATTTGCGACCAGCCGAGCGCGATAGTGTCAAGTGAAAGACGCTGCCGTCAGGCCGCGCCGTCGCACCATCGACAGACACTATCAAAGCCTCAAGGCTGCTATCGCAAACATAAGCCACCACTTCCACAACTCCAGGGAGAGGCAGAGTGGTATCACCCAGCAGGGTGGTTACGCCAAATTCGAAGGTGACGTGGTCAGCTCGGACCTCTTCAAACTTCGGCGGGAAGGCCTTCAAGACAGCTTGTTTGCTGCTTTCAGTGAGATTGAGTGCGATATAGCCTTGAGACATTTTGCTTTTTCCTAAAGAGCCACTATTCTTAGCCGCTCTTCACCAGGCAGTTATGCCCGGCGGGGACGACGCTTAACGAGGTTGTTGGTCGGCGCATTGACGGAATAGCCTTCGTGGACCGCCTGCATGCGCATCATGTCGACCTTGGTGGTCACCCTCATGCCGTGATAGTCCTTGGGCAGAGGGTGAGCATCCTGTTCGTCGAAATGCGGGTCGACATTGACCTCGATGTAGATCGGCTTGCCCGGCTTGTCACGCAGACGGGCACCGAGAATACCGGCCTCTATGTCGATGTGCTCGACGATGAAATCTTTGAGCACCTGCTCGAGCTGAATGTTGGCAGCCGTGTGAGCATTGCCGGCAGTGTTGTTTTCAGTCATGGGGTCCCTTTCCGAGGGTGAAAGTTGCGTGGTACTTAGCGTTATAGGCAATCAACCGTAGTTCAGATGATGCCCTGCCGAATCTTGGCCTCGTAGGCGTGGCGCATAGCGAGCAATTCGCCGTCGGTGGCCACGAAAGACTCGCCGGAGATGGCGCAATAGCGGGAGCCATCTTCGAAGACGATTGCCGGATGATCTTTGCAAGAAGGGCACGGATCCTGGCGACCGACACTTTTCGCTTGTCCGTAGATTTTGTCAGCGGGTTCAAGTTTCATAGGCATTCCTTGTGTTCACTCCAAAACTATTTCTGGAGGTAATATCTTCAACACTTCAACTCAACGAATACCTAGTTCAGCTCTGACAAACGACAGAAAACCTATCCCCTACTCAACGCACAACCGTGAAGTTGCAGAAGAGAAAGTGAGTTGGCGGCTGCTGTAGGTAAGAGGGCTTATAGGTACCAGAAGAGTTGAGAGAGATAAAGAGATCTGTAACTTAGCCAAAGAGAGTAGTAGTAGACAATAGTGCTTATTGATTCTTAGACTTCTACGTAAAACGTAATATAGATAAAGCCTTTGCTGCGCTAGCTGTACAAGGTCTGCCATTGCTGGTGGTGCAGACCTACCAAGGCCACATCAACCTCTAAGCAAAAAGCCATACAACACCGCACGGGTGCGCTTGACAACGCCTGCGCGAGTGCGTGTGTTGCCCTGCCCAATTGCAAATCGCACTGTAATCAATTCGTAAAACAGCCGTCTATTTGCAAGCTGTCGCTGCAAGCTCTAGCTCAGGGGCAGAAACCTTAGAGACTTCTAGCTTTGGTTTCACTTGCGCCATTTGCACACCCACCATAACCAAGACGAAGCCGAGCACTTGCGGCCAGCCCAATGCTTCCTTCAAGACAAAGGCTGCAATAACAATAATCATAGGTCTCTGTATCAAGTTAATAACCGACATTCTGGTGGCTCCAAGCTCCTTAATGGCAGCTATAAAAGCTAAATTAGCAAGGGCTGCTGCCACTCCCATCCAAAGGCTGAAGGGCAAGACAGCTTGATTGATTGGTCCAAGCCAAGGAATCAAACAGAGTGAAACAAGAGCATTGATGACAAAAATATTGAGCGATACAAGCCTTGGGTCTGCGTTACGCAAGATACCTTCAATTTTGACTCTATAGGTTGTCGAGCTGATAACAGCTGCAAGAGCAAAAACAACTCCCACACTATTGAGTGAGCTAGTTAAAGTAAAAGTCTGTGCCAAATTAGTTTGCAAAGAAAGAATCACACCTACTAATGAAGCAGCAAGGCCAAACCAAAACAATTTACCTCTACTATCGCGCTTGCGCACGCAGTTAACGAGCGCCACCGCCACCGGTGTCGAAGTAATAATTGTAATCAGTTCCACTGCAGTCAATTTTGTTAGGGCATAAAGACAAAATGCATTGGTAGCAAACAGCAAAAGGCTGACTAGAACCAGTGATACGAAGCTTACTCCGGTCGGCCGCTTCCAGCCACGTACCAGACCAAGCATCACCACTGCGGCCACTAAATTCTTCAAGACCAGAAGCTGTACCGGGGTGCCCAGAGCTTGAAAGCCTAATTTAATTAAGATTGGCTCAATAGATGCGGCAGTGAGAGCCAAAACTACCCAAGCCATAGTAGAACTAGTTTCGCTTTTTGCTTCAGTACTAGGCATTAATCGCCTCATGTACTTGCTCGTAGCTGAGGCCATCTAGACCATACTGTTTGAGCGAGCGTCCTCGGCCCTGAAAATCTATTCCAGTTAAAACACCAGCTAGTGTCACGACTGAATCGACAACAGGAATAGAAACATTGGCTAAGCGGGCAAACTGCTGCAATGGTACCAAGGTAGCCGTCACGTCTTCGACCAAGAAACGATGGTCAAGACTAGGGGGAGACTGACTGTAGCGATAGTTGGGAACAGTCTGCATAGCTTGATGCAGCGAGCTTGTATCACAGCCGTAGTAGCGGTTAAGCAACTCTTTCATCGGTATTAAACTAGCACCGTATGCTGCGGCCACCAGATTGAATTCTTCTTCAATGTGCTCAAGTATGGCTACTGTGCGCGAGGTCAGGCCTTTGTAATAGAAGAGGAACGATTCTTGTCTATCGATAGCATTCATGTTAGCCAGTACAACA
Source organism: Candidatus Obscuribacterales bacterium (assembly GCA_021732025.1). GTDB lineage: Bacteria > Cyanobacteriota > Vampirovibrionia > Obscuribacterales > Obscuribacteraceae. Next base: position 234,291 of record JAKFVU010000080.1, read on the forward strand.
GGAGCATGAGCCAATGCACCAAAGTCAGTGAGGCCTCGTTCAATGATGTTGGTGGCCGCCTGCAAATCGGGGAAAAAGCGAGTAATTACATCGCCTTCTCTCTCAGTGACGCTGCGACTTGTGCCAGAGAACAATGTCCAGCGTTTGAAACCACGAATCCAAATACTCTCGTCATCTTGTACGCGGCAAGCGAACAGCGAGTCAGTTTCCAAAATTGGAATATTAGGACCACCGGCTAATTCAAGCGCACGAGAAAATAGCAAGGCGCCACCGAGCTTGCCGGAGAACAGCACGACCTTATGATGACTCTCTAAATATGGGGCCAGATTCTGCGCCACCTCGGCGTAGGCAGTCGTGACTGTGGCAATAAAGACAATATCAACTTGGGGTAATAAAACGGCAGGCTCGGTTGCTACCTGCTGCAGATTAAAACGCCCCTCAATCTTGCCAGAGGCTCTCACGTTTAATGTTTCAGCTATGTTAGGAAGCTTATCCAAATCGCGTACCAAGATCGAAACCTTGTGTCCTTGACTGGCCAGATAAGCAGCCAACGCCCTCGCTGAATTTCCCCCGCCGACAATGCCGACTCGGGCCACTCGATTGCTCAGCTGACTGGTATCCATGGGCAATACAGGTTGAGCGAAGGCGAAACTAGTCTGCAACATGAGCGGTCTCCTTAAGCGAGACTAATGAGTGTATCTGATCAGTCATTGCCAAGTATTAAATGGTGTCTTTTCACTATTTATACTTCTCCTCAATGTTTTGCCTTAACCCTTTGCGTGAGCTATCCGAACTCTCAGCGATGTCGATGTGCCAATCGTGGTAATACCACTGATGTGCTCAAACTCTTGTGGATGAACACTTTCAGGCTGGCTTAGCAGCAAACATACACCTATAACTAGGTATCACCTCTAACCACATCAGCCAACAGAAGAACACCAAACCAAACCATTAAACCGCCACCACTACTATGAATCGCAGAATCAATCCACACATTGTGCCTGTCGATGAGAACTCGGATGCTAGCGAGTTCCGCCTCAAGCTCAGCGCCCACTCCTACCGCTTCCTCTCTATCGCTGTGAAAGATTCGCAAGTCATTGCCTCTTTCGAAGAAGATGAAATCGGGAACGGCTGCAATCAATCGTTTTTCTTATACAGAGACGGTCAGGTCATTCGTTGCAAAGGAAGCTTCATCGCAAGCTTCACTCTGCGCGAAAATACCTATCATCTCTACGGTACGGCCAGCCGCTAACTGTTCAGTCGTCACCAAACGAACGAACCGTGGTCAACAGACAGACAGACAGACAGACAGACAGACAGACAGTAAACACAAACAGATAGTCAGACAGTAAACACAACAAAAACTAGACCGTTGCATATTGCGACAAAACCAACTACCTATATGAAACACTCC